>JAGAAZ010000141.1 GCA_017614895.1 Bacteroidaceae bacterium
CGTGGAGGGAGTTCGATTACAAAAGGCGATTCTTCAATTGAGTCAACAGGAGCGCACCGTATTCAATATGCGCTACTACGATGACATGAGTTATGAGGAAATCAGTCAGGTGACAGGTACTACAGTATCGACATTGAAAGTTGCCTTTCATCATGCAAAAGAGAAAATTAAAAAAGAATTATTAAAATAGGAAGACATGGAAGAGTTTTTGAACAACAACAAGCGGATGCCCTACACCGTGCCTGATGGTTTCTTTGAGGAAATGCACCAGCACTTGATGGCGACCGCTCCAAAATCTCAGCTCTTGGTACCGCATCACCAAGTGTCCAAGCGGCTGTGGATGTCGGTGGCAGCTGCCGTACTGCTCCTGATAGGTGTGTCATTCTATGCCCTGATAGGAACAGAGAAAGCAGAATCACCCTTGTTGGCTGACCAGTCAGAGGGAATTGAGAATTATATGACAGACGATGCCCTCGACGAGTGGATTGCTATCTACGAAGATAAAGAAAATACGATATTATAATCTTTTTAATACACTCACATGATGAAAAGAATACTTTCAATGGCTGTGGCATTCCTCCTGGTGGCAGGAAGCACACTGATGGCTCAGCCCCAACATCCGGGCAAGCCTCAAAAAATGACAGAAGAGCAGCTCTCTCAGCAGGTGGCTACGAGGATGGCTCAGCGTCTGGAATTGGATGCGGACAAGACCGCTAAGTTTGTACCTATTTATGTGGATTATCGTAAGGACTTGAAGAAGGTTTGGGACAAATATGCCACCCCGTTCCCTCAGAAGGGAAAGCCAGCGGCAAAGCCCCAACGTCCTTCCGATAAGGAACTGGAGCAGATTGCAGCCAACCGCTTTGCTCGTAGCCGCGCCACGATTGATGTGGAAGAGACCTACTACAAGCGTTTCCTCACCGTTCTCACCCAGCAGCAATATGAAAAGATGCAGCAACTGGAAAAAATGCATCTGCAGCGGATGAAGGATGAAAAGATGCGTCGTCAGCAGCAACAGAAAAAGCCTCAGTGCTTCCGTTTCCCTCCTAAGGGTAAGGGAGATGCAGAAGCCAAGCAACGCAAGGCTCCTGTTGCATCAGACAAGGTTACTACAGGGGTCAAATCTGTAGAGGAGCAGAGCAAGAAGTCGGGGCGCTGGGTGTCGATGAACGGAACACCTGTTGAGGGAACTCCTACGACGTCAGGTTACTATATCAATCAAGGTAAAGTGGTTCGAATCAGCCAATAACTTTTGCATAGAGAAAAGAATACACAAATAAGAAAAGAATACATCATGAAGCACGACAAAAGATCTGATTTCTTTTACGTTATTGAATAAGAGTGATTGGAGGGAGAGGTTCGCAGTGATGCGAGCCTCCTCTTTTTGTTTTTGTTTCATTTTGCAATCGGAAATGTATATGATTTCGAGTTTGTAACCTGACAAAAGGGAAAAGAAACATGGGAGAAACTCCTGGCGGTGATTTTTGTGTACCTTTGCAGTCGAAACTAAAACCTAACTTATGAAACGTATCCTTTACTTGATGATTGCTTCCATGTGCTTGACTGCTAATGTCCGGGCACAGAAACTCCGTTTCAGTCAGCCACATGGATTCTACGATGCTGCATTTACCACAGAAATAGTTTGCGATACAATCCTGCCTGAAGGAGTATCCATCCGATATACTCTTGATGGCAGCGAACCCACTATGAGCAGTAAGGCATATACTAAGCCAATTTCTGTTAGCGGCAATACTATCGTGCGTGCTGTTGCATTGGCAGACACGGGGCAGGTCACGAAAGTCACCTCAGCCACTTACCTTTTTCTCGATGATGTGCTGAAGCAGACAGACACTCCTGAAGGCTATCCGACCGAATGGGGTAGCTATACAGATATTTGGGGAACGGCCATCGCTGATTACGGGATGGATCCAGAAATGACTTCAGATCCTGTGCTGGCAGAGAAAATTCGTGAGGGTTTTCTCTCGATACCTGTTTTGAGTATCGTGACCGACAAGGACAACCTCTTTAATCGCGAACCTGACCCTGAAACGGGAGGCATTTACATCTTTACAGGTCCTCCAGTGGGCGATGATACAGGTCAAGGATGGACACGTTTTGCCAACGTGGAACTCTTTGGTGGTACACGTATTGATGAGAACGGCAACGAAGCGCCTCATGATATGCATGTTTCTTGTGGACTTCGTCTGCATGGTGGTCATGGACGTTTGGCAGAAAAGAATCCCAAGCATTCTTTCCGTCTTGTTTTCAAAGAGAAATATGGAAAGAAGACTCTCAAATACCCTCTTTTCGGAGAGGAAGAACCTCATAAGTTTGACCAACTCGTTTTGCGTTGTCACTTTGGTAATTCGTGGCAGCATTGGATGGAATCGAATCGGGGGAAAGCGCAATATACTCGTGATGTGTGGGCACGCAGGATGCAGCGCAAAATGGGTTGGACAAGTGTCAATGCCCTCTATGTGCATGTGTTCCTCAATGGTATGTACTGGGGACTCTATAACATTGCCGAGCGTGTGGATGACCAATTCGGTAAAGACCATCTTGGAGGCACGAAAGAAGACATTGATGTGATTAAGGTGGAGGAAGACGGAGGTAATCATCTTGAAGCAGCAGAGGGCGATATGGAAGCATGGGAACAGATGACGCAGATTGCCCGACAAGCTGCTAACGACACCTATTATTATCAGTTGCAGGGACTTGATGCCAATGGCAATCCCGACCCGGAACTGGAACCGTTGCTTGATATCGATGCCTTTATTGATTATATGCTCATCAACCAATACGGTGGCAACACCGACTGGGATCACCACAACTGGTATGCCATTCGTCGCAGAGGTGCAGATAGCGAGGGCTTCCGATTCCTTTGCTGGGATTCTGAACTCATTCTTGACAATCCCAACGAAAACGTGCTTGGGAAGAACAACGGCAATACATACCCTACAGGCATATTCCAAAGTCTTCTCAAAAATGATAAATTTGCTCGTCGTTACTTACGTCGTGCCAAAGTGGTGTTGGCAGATGACGGTTTGTTGGGCGAAGAGAGCGCAGTGGCTGTGTTCGACAGCCTATACAACACCATTGCTTTGGCTCTCTACGATGAGGCTGCCCGTTGGGGCGATTATCGTCGCGATGTGCATCCTTACACTACACAGGGAAAACTTTATACGGTGGATGAAACTTATCAGAAAGAACGCAACAGACTTCTTACTCAGTACTTCCCAGTACGTTCGGAACGTGTGCTCAATAATATTGTGAGTCTCGTCCATGTGGATGAGTTCGAAGCACCAGAAGAATGGATAGAACTGGCATCGGACATGTTCCACGAATGGGATGGAGTTGATGCAGATGCGCAACCACTTGACAAGGAGGTGTCTGTGGATTGGAACATGAAAGTGAATGCCGCTGGAGGAACTGCCGTCGCAGGATTTGTCAGTGTTGATCACAACCAATTTGCCGATATTAGCGAATATGAGAAACTTGTGTTGCGAGGCACAGGTACGGGACTCCGAATTCTTGCTAATCGACTTGTTTCACATGGTCCTTGGAAGCAGATAATTGTGTCCTTCAATGAGAGCGATCCGTATTGGGATGCCACTTTGGGGGCTATTGTGATCCCTCTTCAGGATATCCGCACTATGCCTACCACTCAGAGTGAAGATCGTGAAGACGATTTTGTGCATCTCCATGCTCTCAAAGTCGATTGGAGCAGCACCGTCAATCTCCGTGGTGCTTACCTTGTGCCGTCGGAGGAGGCACTGCCTGTTGCAGCACCTACTATTGCTCAGCGTCCGATGGAAACGGACAAATACTACACCCTGCAAGGCCAGGAAGTGGTTAATCCTACTCATGGAATCTATATTAAGAACGGGAAAAAAGTATATATTAGATGAACAAGATGAAAAAGTTTGCAATTCTTTTCGTGGGAATCTGCTGTTGCTTCCTTTCGGCTGGTGCTGTCGATATGAAGGAGTGCCGTGTGGTGTTGGTTGAGGGTGAAGTGGATTTGGTGAAGAAGGTGGCGAATGTGTTTGCGGAGGATGTGGAACGAGTGACGGGAAGTCGTCCAACCGTGAGTACATGTTTGAACCCAGATGCTCATTTGGCCTTTGAATTCTATGCTCATGAACAGATGGTCGTGATTGCTACAGTTGAGGGATTGGAGAAGTTGGGGTTGACAAAGAACGTGGATGTGAGCGATATCAAAGGTGGATGGGAACGCTATAAGATTGTGACGAAGGGCAAGAGGTTGTACATCATTGGTAGTGACCCTCGTGGTACGGCATACGGTGTGTTGCACGTAAGTGAACGGATAGGTGTGAGTCCTTGGTATTGGTTCGCCGATGTGCCTGTGCAGAAGAAGGCCTCGTTAGATTATAAGGAAAACTATACCTCGAAAGAACCGTCGGTGAAGTATCGTGGCATTTTCATCAACGATGAAGACTGGGGTTTGAAGACATGGGCAGCAGAAAATTTTGAGAAGGAGTTGGGTGATATTGGTCCCAAAACCTACGATAAGGTGTGCGAACTCCTGTTGCGATTGAAAGCCAATATGTTGGCTCCTGCCATGCATTCCTGCACAGGAGCTTTCTATAGCCACCCGGAAAGTCAGAAAAAGGCAGCAGAGTGGGGCATCATGATTACGACCAGCCACTGTGAACCTCTGCTCTTCAATAATGCTGCTCATTCTGAATGGAATAAGGAACGGGATGGTGAGTGGAATTATTTGACGAACAAGGAAACCATCTGGAAGAAGCTGGATGACCGTATCCGAGAGACCGCGAAGTTTGACAACATTTACACGATGGGTATGCGTGGATTGCACGATGAGGCGATGAAGGGTTCCACTGACCCGAAAGTGAGGGCTCGTACGTTGGAACAGGTTTTTGCTGACCAGCGTCAAATACTTGAGACCCATAAGAAGAAGCCTGTGACGCAGATACCACAGATCTTTGTGCCCTACAAGGAAACACTCGATATTTATGATGCAGGGCTTCGTGTGCCCGATGATATCACGCTCGTATGGCCCGATGACAACTATGGCTATATGAAACGTGTGTCGAATGAGACTGAACGTCAACGCAAGGGTGGTTCTGGTGTATATTATCACTTGAGCTATTTGGGTGCGCCCCACGACAATATTTGGATTTCCACAACGGCGCCCGTGCTGATGTATGAGGAGTTGAAGAAGGCGTATGATGCTGGTGCTGACCGCTACTGGCTATTGAATGTGGGCGACATCAAGCCGATGGAGGTGGAGATGCAGCAGTTCTTCGATATGGCGTGGGATTTGTCTGCATTCTCCTTCGAGAATTCGAATCGCTATCAACCCCAATGGCTCGCATCGGTGTATGGCAAGCAGTACGAGAAGGATTTCCAGTGGATTCTTGACCATTATTACCGTCTGGCATGGCAGCGTAAGCCTGAGTTTATGGGTTATGAGTTTGAATGGGACAGCAACGAAAACAACCGTCTGCACGATACGGACTTCTCGTTCGAGACAGGTACAGCGCAGCAGCGTTTGGCTGACTACAAGGCTATCAGTGACCGTGTGGATGCAATTCAGAAGGCATTGCCACAGGCGTTACGTCCTTCCTTCTTCGAACTGTTGGGCTACTCGGTGAAGGGTGCCTATCAGATGAATCGTAAGTTTCTGATGGCGCAGAAGAACCACGAGACGGGCAGCGATGAGGCAGCGCAAGAGGCTATTGCTGCATTTGACAGCATCAATGCCTTGACCCACGAATACAATACACAGCTCTCTGGCAAGTGGAATCAGATGATTTCACAGATTCCACCTGGCTACACAGCCAAGTATCATCTGATGCCTGAACTGGTGAAGGCGCCAACAACTGCCTATCGATTGCCAAAGAGTCAGGAGAGGACTGATTTTACTAACAAGTTGCCGCTCAACAAGGTGAAGCCCCAACCGCCTTTCCGTCTCATAGAGGGCATTGGGACCGACTGGCTCTCTTTGCAATTGGGCGAACCTTTGGACAAAGCGCAGAACCCAGCCAGTCTTTCCTCCTCCCATATCAATTTGACCTTCGATGCTGCGACCGATGCTGATTCTGTCACTCTCTGTATCTCAGCCATTCCCTTCTGGCCTATTGCCACCGACCGCAGCAACCGTTTCGGTGTGAGTGTGGATGGATGCACCCCCGTCGTCTGTGAGAATCAGTTCGAGGAGTGGGGATGGAGCTGGAAGTTGCAGGTGATTGAAAACCGTAAGGATTTTGTGCTGACGTTGCCACTTGACCGTCAGACGAAACGCCACACCTTGTCGCTCATCATTGGTGACCCAGGACAAATTGTGCAGCGAATAACCATACGGTGACGACAGATTCATCGATACGGCAAAAAAGAGACAGAAATGTTACATTTTTGCAACTTTAAGATACATGCTGCGAAGTTTTTTTAAGAAAAAAGGAGTAACTTTGCAGCATGTTTTTTTACTAATTCTAGACTTATTGTATATGCAAAGATTAATCATTTGTTTCTGTATGTTCGCAGCGGCTTGGCTGGGCGGACTGACAGAAGTTTGGGCAGCAGCGTCGAAAACAGTTGATAACGACCAAAGGCTTTGGTATGACCGTCCTGCTACAGTGTGGCTGGAAGCTCTGCCGCTGGGCAACTCACGTATGGGTGCTATGGTGTATGGCGGTACGGAAACCGAGGAAATCCAATTGAACGAAGAGACGTTCTGGAGTGGAGGCCCTCACAACAACAACAGCAAGACCTCGTTGCAATACTTGACAGAGGTGCGCAGTTTGATTTTTGAGGGAAAGGAAAGGGATGCCGAGAACCTGATTAACAAAGAGTTCATCAAGGGCCCTCATGGTATGCGTTTTCTGACGGTTGGCAGCCTCTGCTTGGCGTTCGGTCACAAGGACGTGAAGGATTATGTGCGTGAACTGGACTTGCAGACAGCGGTGAGCACGACTTCCTACACCTGCAACAATGTGAAATACACTCGACGTGTCATCGCTTCGCTGGCTGATGGTGTGGTAGTGGTGAATGTGAAGGCAAGCAAGAAAGGCGCGCTCAATTTCACGGCTTCTCACAAGTGTCAGTTCCCATTGACGGTGAAAGCTGAGGGAAAGACGCTTGTTGCCACCATTCAGGGTGTGGAGCAGGAGGGTATTCCTGCTGCGCTGACCGCTCAATGCCGTACAGATGTGAATGCTGATGGTACGGTGAAGGTGGATGGTGAGACTATCAAGGTGGAAGGTGCCACAGAAGCTACACTTTATATTTCTGCAGCCACCAATTTCGTGAACTACCACGATGTGTCGGGTGATGCAGCGAAGAAGAATGACCAATTCTTTGTGAATGCTGAGACGATGAAGTTTGACCAACTGCTGAAGCGTCATCTGGCTGAATACCAGAAGCAATACGGTCGTGTACATCTGTCTTTGACCTCATCTGACAACCAGAATCTGCCTACGGATCAGCGTCTGGACAAGTTCTATGGCAGCACCGATATGGGTATGGTGGCATTGCTCTTCAACTATGGCAGATACCTGCTCATTTCCTCTTCTCAGAAGGGTGGTCAGGCTGCGAACTTGCAAGGTGTGTGGAACGACAAGCGCAATGCTCCTTGGGACAGCAAATACACTATCAACATTAATGCTGAGATGAACTATTGGCCTGCTGAGGTGTGCAATATCTCTGAAACGGCTGAACCGCTCTTCACGATGACGAAAGACCTCAGTGAGACGGGTGCTGAAACTGCCCGTGTGATGTATGGCTGTCGTGGATGGGTGGCACATCACAACACCGACCTCTGGCGCATTGCAGGTCCTATCGATGGTGCCACATGGGGTATGTTCCCCAATGGTGGCGGTTGGTTGACCACGCACTTGTGGGAGCACTACCAATACACCCTTGACAAGGACTTCCTGCGTGAATACTATCCTGTGATGAAGGGGGCTGCTGAGTTCTACCTTGACTATATGGTGGAGCGTGATGGTGAATTGCTCGTAGTGCCCAGCACTTCTCCAGAACATGGCGGTAGGGGCAAGCAATCAACTGTGTGTGCTGCTTGTACAATGGATAATCAGATTGTACGCGATGTGCTCACTCAAGCTTTGGCTGCTGCTCAGGTGTTGAACGAAGATGCAGATTTCCAAAAGAAACTGATGAGGGCTATCCCCATGATTCCGCCTATGAAGGTGGGTCAGTATGGACAGTTGCAGGAATGGCGCGAGGATCTTGATGACCCACGTGACGAGCATCGTCACATCTCTCATCTTTATGGCTTGTATCCTTCTAATCAGATTTCTCCTTACACCACACCTGAATTGTGGAAGGCAGCAGGTGTGACCCTCCAACAACGTGGTGACCAAGCGACGGGTTGGAGCTTGGGATGGAAAACTAATTTCTGGGCACGTATGCTCGACGGCAATCATGCTTTCAAGATTATCAGTAATATGCTCCGTCTCCTGCCGAATGAAGGTCGTGAACGTGAATATCCTGATGGACGTACCTTCCCTAATCTCTTCGATGCTCACCCACCTTTCCAGATTGATGGAAACTTTGGCGTTACGGCAGGTATTGCCGAAATGTTGATGCAGAGCGATCCTATTACGGCAGAACATCCAGCCATTCACCTGTTGCCAGCTCTGCCCGATGCATGGAAAGAGGGTAGTGTGAGTGGTCTTCGTGCCCGTGGTGGTTATGAAGTGAGTGTGGCATGGGCAAACGGCACACTTAAGACTGCTACCATTAAGGCTCAGCAGGATGGCACCCTCCGTGTGCGTTGCAAAGATACGCTCACAGGAAAGGGACTTCAACTTGTGAGCACCCACGATGGTGTGAACGAGTACGAAGTGCCCGTTGTGGCAGGTCAAATGATCACGCTGACACATTAACCCTACCTCAAGATTACCTCAAGGTTACCTCAAGGTTTCCTCTAGGTTACTTCATATTTTAAAATCGGAGGTACATCGGAGGTACACACGAACTGATTGGTAGAACAATTTATATTTTTTAGTTCAAATAATAAAATGAAGAAACTCTTTTTTGCAATTCTTTCGTTCTGTGCCTTGAATGCATCGGCTCAGAACCCTTACCTCCCCTTGTGGGAGCACTTGCCAGATGGAGAACCTCGCGTGTTTGAAGACCCAGACAATCCAGGCAAGTTCCGTGCTTACATCATTGGTTCGCACGACGTGACATACACCGCTTATTGTGGTAATGATGTGCGTATGTGGTCAGCACCTGTTGAAGATCTCAGCCAGTGGCGTGATGAAGGTCCTATCTTCTCTCACTATGTGGATGGCAAGTGGGACACCATGTATGCTCCTGACCTCGTGGAGATTAAGGACAAGACAACAGGTAAGAAGACCTATTGGCTCTATCCTCACTCTCGTGGCTGGCGTCGTACACCAATGGTATGTAAGGGTGACCGCCCCAATGGCCCTTTCACCCCTGTCAACTTGACTCCTGATGGCCGTCAGTGTGTGGAGGGTTCACTCATAGACTTCGACCCCTCTGTGTTCATCGAGAACATCACTGACAAGAAAGACCCTGATTACGATAAGGGCTTCCGAGCGTATGTGTTCTATGGTTTCCAGCACTCAACGGCTTGTGAGCTTGACCAGAACACGATGTTCAGTAAGCGTCAAGGCACAGACTTGATTGACCCATTCATCCCAGCAAGCAGTGCTGATGGCCGTCTGCTCGACAGGGCTGGTAGCGAGTATAAGGCTCTCTACAAAGGACAGAATCCACTCGATTTCAACTTTTTCGAGGCTTCGTCTATCCGTCAGGTGGGCAACAAGTACGTGATGGTGTTCTCTGGTTATAGCGGTAAGGAATACGGATTGGGCAACACCAACTCAGCTCTTCGTTATGCTTATGGTGACTCTCCACTGGGTCCTTGGCGTTCTGGTGGTGTGTTGGTTGACTCACGTGGCGTAGTAGTGAATGAGGATGGTTCTAAGCTCATCACCACCAACGCAGGTCACAATACTCATGGTTCTTTGCAGGAAATCAATGGTCAGTGGTATGTGTTCTATCACCGTCCTCCACGTGGTTTCGGTAATGCACGTCAGGCAATGGTGGCTCCTGTGAAGATTGAATGGGACAAGAAGTCTGTGGCTGATGGCGGCAAGGTACGCATCACAGGATATGACCCATTCGTGAAGAACAACGAATGGACAGCAAAAGCCAGCGATGGTAACGAATATACAGGTGCAGAAGTGACTTCTGAAGGTTTCCAGATTTATGGTCTTCCTCCATACGCTTACTATTCTGCAGGTCTTGCTTGCTTCATGTATGGTCCAAACAGCAACCAGTGGATGCAGGATAACCACGATGTGTGGAATAACTCAATGGATCTTGCAGGTATTCAGAATGGCGGTATTGTTGGCTTCAAGTATTTCGGCTTTGGTGGTCTCGCAAAGGATTCCAAGGGGTGTAAGGCTTTTGAGGGCACCAAGAAGGGTGATAAAACTACGTTGGAGTTGACCATGACCCCAAGCGGTAAGGGTAACTTTAAGATCCATGTAAAACTGGATGATCCTTGGAAAGGTCAGGAAATCGGTCTTATCGACGTTCCTGCTTCAGCAAATAAAAAGGCTGCGTATGGTGTAGATGTACCAGCAGTTGAAGGGCTTACAGGCAAGCACGCCATCTATCTCGTGGTGGAAGGCGATGAAATCAAGCAACCAGAACAGCCACAGGGACGTCCTCAGTTTGGTGGTGGCAGACAGCAGCAGGGTCAACAGCGTCCACAGGGTCTTTTCGACCTTCACGGACTCAGTTTCAGCAAGGGTCCAGCAGGTAATAAGGCTCCTGTCGTGCCAACTGTGACAATCACTGTTGATGGCAAGAACGTCAATCTTCCTGCTAATCCGATGTTCTCAACCAATGACAATGGTTTCATGATGGCGAACAACTATCAGGCATACGCACCACTCAAGGACAACTCTGTGATCAAGGCTACTGCCTCCGATCCAGCTGTCACCTTCCAGATTGGTAGCATTTCCAATGGTCGTGCCACTGTGAAGTGTACCTACAAAGGTCAAACGAAGAACTACTTCATCAATTGATTTAGAAACGTTGAATATAATTTGTAAAGGGGGCAACTATATTGGTTGCTCCCTTTTTTATGTGTCACACAACAAGCACAAAAAAAGACTTCCCCTTCATCACGAAGAAGAAGTCTCTCATCTGAATACTAAACTTTTTTTACTAACCTATTTATTATCAATTTTTCTGGTGCAAAGTTACGGACTTTATACGAGATAAGCTTTCTCGCATGTTTCAACTTTTTTATTCGATGTTACTAAGTACTTTTATCCCTTTTTTTCGGCAAAAAAGCAATAAATGTATCAAAAACCAAACATTATGCAACGCTATTGTAAATCATGTCGGTGCTTTTTCCGTACCTTTGCACAAAATGCCATATCTAAAACCTAATTATTATATGAGAAGTCTATTTTTTGCAATCAGTTTATCTGTTGCAGCCATCGTTTCGGCACAAACACCAGGCATGTCTAATGCCCAAAGTGGCTCGTCCGAGTCAAAAATTCAAGTGAAGAATCCTTTTATCTGGGCGGACGCTCCAGACCCTGACATCATTCGCGTAGGTGACTATTATTATTTGGTTACCACCACGATGCACCTTTTCCCAGGCGCCCCCATCATGCGCAGTACGGACCTTGTTCATTGGGAAACAATATCTTATCTCTTTGATGAAATCAAGGATACGCCCCGTTACGACCTGAAGGAGGGAACAGTGTATGGTCGTGGTCAATGGGCCACAACATTGCGTTATCACAAGGGTACGTTTTGGGCACTCTTCGTGGCCAACGACGATCCTCATAAGTCGATGGTGTTCAAGACCGATGACCCAGCCAAGGGTTGGAAACTCCACAGTCGTCTGCCTGCATATCATGACTCGTCGCTCTTCTTCGATGATGATGATCGTGTGTATGTGTTCTCGGGTAGTGGCGACATCAGTCTCGTAGAACTGACTGCTGATCTCACAGCTGAGAAGCCAGGTGGCATCAGGAAAAGATTGCAACTGAATGGTCGTCCTCAAGGTCTGCATGAGGGTAGCCGTGTGATTAAACACGATGGAATGTACTACCTGCTGTGTATCTCTTGGCCTAATACGGGACGTCAGGAGATTGCTTATCGTAGTAAGAACATCGAAGGTCCTTACGATTCAAAGGTGATTTTGAAGAGTAAACTGGGAGGTTTTAATTTTGCTGGTCAAGGAACGATTGTTGATGGCAAGCATGGCGAGTGGTATGGTGTGATGTTCCAGGACCGTGATGGTGTGGGACGTGTGCTCACGATTGAACCTTGTTCTTGGATAGACGGTTGGCCGATGCTGGGCACGAATGGTGATGGTGTCATCCCAGAAGTCGTGTCGCTGGATGGCAACTGCGAGTGTCACAAGGAACCTGCTTATGCTGTGATTGAGAAGGACTACCAGTGGAACCATAATTATATCAAGGAAGACATCGCTCCCCTGCCTCAGAAAGGTGAAAAACCTCAATTTGGAAAACCTATGCGCGATGCTGCTACTTATAGACAGACTTCTTCGTGGGAAGGTGTGGTCTTGAAGACATCTCAGCTTTGCAACAATCTCTTCGATGCACGCAACACACTCACTTGGCGTATGTGGGGAGCTACCTGCTCTGACACCATCTGCATTGACGCTCGAAATATGAAAGAGGGCGATTGTGCAGGCTTTGCAGCATTTAATGGCGATTCTGGTCTTTTGACAATTAAACTTAATGGTGGTCAGTATAGTCTAACCATGAGTGAGGAGAGTGTCCGTTTGTCGAACAACACGAAGGAAATCACGAAGGTGGATGCCAAAGAAGTGGAGACCGTCAAGCTGCCAAAGGGCAAAGTGGGCAAGATATATCTCCGTATCGACGGTGATTTTGGCGACTTCAGTCCTAAACGCGATACGGCAAATTTCTACTATAGTTTGGATGGTAAGACCTTCACTCAGATTGGAACTGCTGACTACAAGATGCGTTTCGACTACACTCGTTTATTCATGGGAACTCGCTATGCTGCATTCTACTATGCAACCAAGCAGGTGGGCGGACAAGTGAGCGTGGAACTGTAGAATTTACACATTATATTATTATAGTAATTACTAAATCTTTAAAAACTAATCAATGATGAAGAAAACTATCTTTTCAGTGATTCTGGCATCTTTGGCGCTGAGTGCATCGGCACAGTTTGGGCGCAATCCAGACATTAACCCCGACAAGGGTTACAAGGACACTTACCAGGGCTATTTCACAGTGGGTGTGGCAGTGAACATGCGCAACATCAATGACCCTCAAACTGTGGAAATCATCAAGAAGAACTACAACAGCATCACGGCTGAGAACGACATGAAGCCAGGCGAATTGCATCCACAGGAGGGTGTGTGGCGCTGGCAGAATGCTGATGCTATTGCTAATTTCTGCCGTCAGAACGGTATCAAGTTGCGTGGTCACTGTCTCGTTTGGCACTCTCAGTTCGCAAACTGGATGTTCAACGACAAGAACGGAAAGCCTGTGACGAAAGAAGTCTTCTACGAGCGTTTGCGTGAGCACATCCACACAGTGGTGAACCGTTATAAAGATGTGGTGTATGCTTGGGACGTGGTGAACGAGGCGATGTCTGACGGAGGCGGCGGAGGCGGCTTCGGTGGTTTTGGCAGACAGCAGAACCCATATCGTGAGAGCCAACTCTACAAACTCTGTGGTGATGAGTTCATTGCCAAGGCTTTCGAGTATGCACATGAGGCAGATCCAAACGCCATTCTTTTCTACAACGACTACAACGCATTCCAGCCAGCTAAGCGCGATCGTATCTACAACATGGTGAAGAAGATGCAGGATGCTGGTGTTCCAATCACAGGTATCGGTATGCAGGGTCACTATAACTCATACGGTCCTGATGAGGCTGAGGTGGAAGAGGCTATCAAGAAGTATTCTGAATTGGTGAAGCACATTCATGTGACTGAGCTTGACATCCGTCTGAATGAGGAGATGGGTGGTCAGCTGCAGTTCTCTCGTGGTCAGGCAGGTCAGGCTCCTGCTCACCTCGTGACGATGCAGACCGACCGTTACATCAAGTTGTTCCGTCTCTATCGTAAGTATAAGGACATCATCGACAACGTGACTTTCTGGAACGTATCTGATAAGGATTCTTGGGTAGGTGTGAATAATCACCCACTGCCATTCGACGAGAATCTCCGTCCAAAGGCTGTTTACTATGCTATCAAGAACTTCGATCCAGCATTGGATAACGTGACTCCTCTCGAGGACTTCAAGCCTAACGAACTGAATCAGCCAGGTCAGGAATATCCTCAGGTGAACTCTCAGGGTTATGCTCGTTTCCAGATCAAGGCCCCAGAGGCTCGTTCAGTCATCGTCAGCCTCGGTCTTGGTGGCAATGGTGGTACTGTGCTCAAGAAGGGTGAAGGTGGTGTTTGGACAGGTACTACCGATGGTCCTATGGACGAAGGTTTCCACTACTATCACATGACCATCGATGGTGCTACAGTGAACGACCCAGGTACGAACAACTACTATGGCTCTACCCGTTGGGAGAGCGGTATCGAAATCCCAGCTCACGATCGTGACTTCTATGCATTGAAGGATGTGCCTCATGGCAATGTGACAGATATTCTCTTCCATTCACCAAGCACTAACACAGAGCGTCGTGCATTCGTTTATACTCCTGCTGAGTATGAGAAGAATCCTAAGAAGAAGTA
The DNA here is from genome assembly GCA_017614895.1 of Bacteroidaceae bacterium. Lineage (GTDB taxonomy): Bacteria > Bacteroidota > Bacteroidia > Bacteroidales > Bacteroidaceae > Minthosoma. The sequence continues at coordinate 14,759 of JAGAAZ010000141.1, forward strand.
TCCAGTGCTTTATCTCCAGCATGGTTGGGGTGAGAACGAGTACGCTTGGAGCAACCAAGGTCACGCAGGTCTCATTATGGACAACCTCCTTGCTGACGGTAAGGCTAAGCCATTCATCATCGTCATGACATACGGTATGACCAACGATGCTCAGTTCGGTTCTATCGGCAGCTTCAACTACAAGAATTTCGAGACTGTGCTTGTTGACGAGTTGATTCCATACGTGGACAACCACTTCCGTACTATCGCTAAGAAGGAAAGCCGTGCAATGGCAGGTCTGTCAATGGGTGGTATGGAGACCAAGAATATCACTTTGGCTCGTCCAGAGACATTCGATTGGTATGGCCTTCTCAGTGGTGGCACTTACGCTCCTGCTGACTTCGAAGGCAAGGCTAAGCCAAAGTTCATCTTCACTTCTTGTGGTTCCAAGGAGAATCCTGATGGCGTGAAGAAGTCTGTGGAAGACCTCAAGGCTGCTGGTTTCAATGCTTATTCCTACGTATCTGAAGGCACACAGCACGAGTTCCTCACATGGCGTCGTAGCCTTAAGGAAATGGCTCAAATGCTGTTCAAGTAAACTTTTCTCCGATTGATATGACCTCGAAGGCCGAAAGGGCTTTCGAGGTCTTTTTTGTTTCATGTTACATCCTGAAATCTCCATATACACGCGCTTTTCGTATATTTGTAACCTATCGAAAAGTATATGTAACATTCAAAAAAATCCCTTTTTTGCAATTTCTATAACTTTGCAGCGGAATTTGTTGCTTTAAAAGCACAGCCAAATTTATTTAACCAAAAACTTATTCAACAAACAAGTCAAAAAACAATTTAATAACCAAATTTCATTTAACCAAAAACTTTATTTAGTTATGAAGAGAAATTACTTACTGATTGCAGCTGGTCTTTTGTGCGCCGCTTCCATGCAGGCACAGACAGTTGTGGCACAGCTTGGTTTTGAAGACAGTGATGAAGTCGGAAAATACAAGACCGAGTATGCCTTGACACCTGAACTTGGCACCTATGGTGACTGGGTGAATTACAAGGACGGTGATGTGTGGACAGAAAAGTGTGAGGAAGACCCACACTCTGGTGAGTACTGCTTTATGGCAGCTAACACAGGTGATATCGGTAATACTTGGGATCGTGGTTTCAAGTTGAGTTTCCCAATGAAGTTGGAGACTCCTTATCGTGTTAGCTTCTGGGCCAAAATCGATCCATCATATTCAGGAGCTGATGGAACAGGCAACAGAACCATTGAAAGTACTGAGCTTACTTCTTGGCTCTCTAAGGGTATGGAAATGTATGACAAGTCCATCTTGAGTTATGGTATGGATCACATGGATGGTCCAAGCGCTGGAGTTAAGTTCAATGGCGAATGGCAGCACGTCTCTTATGTGGTTTACAACCCAACAGCTGAGGCTATGGACGCAACCATTCCATCTTGGCAGGGTACAGGTGTATATCCTGAGAGATTTGGTGGTGACGGTACTCAGACTTATAGAGAGTTTTATGATGCAAAATTCCCTGAGATTTACTTCTTTATTGCAAACATGTTCTGTCCTGTTACCTACTATCTCGATGACATCGTGATTGAAGAGGGCGTGACAGTAAGAGAAGTGACTTATAGCACTGAAATCATCAAGATTGACTTTGGCTATGCTACTAACATTGCTAAGCTTGCTTCTGCAAATAAGGGAACAGTCGTATTTGACAAAAGTCTTGTGAAAGTGACTGTGGATGGCGAAGAAGTGGATGTTGTCTATGTAGAAGGTAAAGAAGATGGTTTCCTTTATGTTAATGTGGGTGCTGTAATGGATGAAGATGCTGATGTTGTTGTCAGCTTCGAGGGCGCTGAGGACTTGCTCTACTCTTCAACTGCACGCCCAAGTTCTGACACAACCGGTAACGTACAGGTGTTTGGTTTCAAGAACGAGAAGGCATATTGGGATGAGACAGTTGACACTGAGTTCTTGGCATGGGGTCAGCCTACTGTAAAGACTTCCGTTCCTATGGACAAGTCATTCAACCTGAAACCAGAGGATGTGAAGGAAGTTTCTATGACTTTCACATCAGCAGTAAGCACAAAGAATGCTAAGGCAACTTTGATCAAGGGCTCCAAGAAGACTGATCTTACAGCTGAAATGAAGCTTTCTGACGATGGTAAGACTATTACAACTCCAGTTTCTGGTCTTACTGATGGTGAATACGAATTTGTGATTGAAGGTCTCAAGAATGCAGATGGCACAGTGGCTGCTGAGGATGCAATTATTACTTTCGAAATTGGTGAGCCTCAGGGCAGCGCTGACGAAGTGATCGCATTCCAATCAGACTTCACTGGATATGGCCAGGATGCTCTTCCTGTTGGATTCAGTGGAACAAGTGACAATGGTGAACGCCAGAGTACA
>JAGAAZ010000142.1 GCA_017614895.1 Bacteroidaceae bacterium
TCAGCACCACATGGGCATTGCTTTTTTGCAGGGTAAAGTCCACATCTTGGTCACCAAAGGCGAGTCGGGTCAGCACATCATGATCACCGCTGACGATGATGCCGACGGTACAATTGGGACTGTTGTCGGAGATTCCCAAAGGATTATTCTTGTCCATGTAGGGTTTGAAACCGAGTTCGTCAAGACGCTTCTGCAAGCGTTCGTGAAGTGGCACGGGATCTGAACAGAGGGGAACGATTTCGCCTTTGCCGTTAATCTCGAAATTGAGATGCTTGCGTGAGAAATCGTAGTGGTTGTTGGTGTCCTGATTCTTCAGACGATAAGTTTTCTCGTCCCAACCACGACGCTCTGGCTCGAAGCCTTCCGCAGCAGAAAAGGACTTGGCTGGTGCGCCAACATGAATGGCGGCACGGGGTACGTTGTATCTAGATTTACTCATATTATTCTATTGATATAAAATTAATGTATAAATGTTCATCGGGTTTCGGGTGGAACCTGAGTGGAGGGTTGAGGGAGAGAGTCACTCCCTCACAGATGCCACTTGGCTACTGGTGTTAGTTTGGTCTGTCGGCACAGCTTGCAGGTGTGGCTCAACCCTCGGAGAGCATAATGGGACTTTTTAAGGGAGCGTGCGAATCTAAAAGTCCATATTATGTTATGGGATTATTCGGTAATCCCTCTCGGCATAGCATTTACTCAGGAGCAGGAGGTATCTCGGCTTTTATGCCGCAGTCACCTTTTCCATGTTCCACGTATCGATGCAATTTGCCACAAAAGGTGCCGTTGATGCCTTCATGTGAGAGGTGGCAGCGGTGGCATTCAGGGTTTCTGCCATGCCACCGCTGCTCCTGTGCCAACAGGATTGATTGCACGACAGAATCCTCTTTTGAGTTTTCCGAAACAGTTTCGGATTTTTGCGTTTCATCCTTGGTCTTGTCGCTGGTGGGTGAAATGCCCACTACCTCCAAGCCGAGCGTCTTGACGAGTAATACGATGTTAGGATTGGCTTCCTCCATTCTCATCAGAGTAGCTTCTGCTTCGGTCGGTCGTAAGGGTTGCTGACTGAGAACCATCTGGGCAATGGTGTGGCAATCGCCTTGTGCTTTCTCTATCACATCAGAGACATGAAACTGAAGATTGGGAACTGCTTGCAGCATTTCTTGCCATTTGCTGTACTCACCTTTGTCAGGAAACACGACCACAGAGTTTCCTACAAGTGGAAGCAAATTGGTGGGAGTCGCTTTTACTTTTCCTGTAGCCAGCCAAACGAAGGGAGTGGGGAAACTACTCATGATAGCAGCAGTCATTTCATCCGACACCAACGCAAGTGTCTGGTTGGGGAAGGTTCCAAGCAAGTGCTCACCAAACAAGCAAGTCGGTCGCCCGTCTTGATAGTACCAGCTATCATCATAGACCTTGCTTGTTTCGCTATCCATGGTGAGGATATGACCATTAGTAATCTTATTCTCTGCGTTGATGTGCCAGAATATCGGTTCGCCTTGTTCCGTTACGCCAATGAGGTATCGCTTCATCAATGCTTCCAGTCGGTCTTGGTCAAACCAGATGAAACCACTGAGATATTTGAAAAACGCATTGTCGAAACTTGTCATCTTAGCTCTCATAGTCTGCCCTCCTTCCAATTGATTCCATACTGCGAACAGATATGGAAGAATGTACCGATGTTTATACTACTGACATTACTCAAGAAATTATCGAACTTCTTGTCTGTTTCAGCTGCTTTGTACTTCGCATTTTGCGAGCTGACCAGATGGAATAGGTTACGCCCACGCTCACCGAGTGATGCCAAGGCTGCACCTACATGGAACCAATCATCATAGGTGGACGTGATATCGATGCCACGGTCAGTAATGATATGGCAACACTTCTCGACTTGTGCTATATCGTCACCACCACTATAAGGGATATGGATCGTTGGTTTTGGCTCCACCCATACCTTATTATATAATGTTGCAGCCTCATTGACATACGGATCAGGGTCGTAGGAGATGGTACGCATCCGGCTCACGTCCTTGCAGGACTTGTCTATAATCAATCCACTATTGGCAAAATCTCGCTGTAAAGCCTTGAACTGTTCCTTGTGCTTATCAGGATAGGCGATATGGAAGATGGCAAACCAACCTTCGCCACGGACACTATGGGCAGCATAAAGTATCTGGGGAATGTTGTGCCACTCATGTTTAAGGTCTTCAAACCAAGTCACACCCATATTGTCCTTCTTGTCGATGTCGATACAGAGAAGGTTCGAGTGGGCCACGAGGTTTTCAGCCTTACGGGTAGGAGCAAATGTGCCTGAGATGGTAGCCAGAGGCAGCTGTTTCTTCAGGCTTTTTTGCTGGTCTTCGTCCTTAATGGAACGGATATGCTCTATCTGTTTCTTGTACTTGCCGCAGAAGAGAAAGTCGCGCAGGGAGATTTCCGTGCCAACATTGTCTTCCACGTTGCTATAATAGCTAATCTTAGTATCAAATAAACTTTTCATAGTCACTCAAATTTTAATTTTGTTGTTGTAGTTGTAAGTGAGCCGAA
>JAGAAZ010000015.1 GCA_017614895.1 Bacteroidaceae bacterium
ACACCCTCTTTCGAGAGTGCCTGTGCCAACTCATCCTGACTTCCAATCTCCTGCGTCTGGATGATGCCCTTGATGATGTCCAATCTTGATTGTCTTGCAGTCATCTTCTGTATAATTATTCAAAATCGGCTGCAAAGTTACGACTTTTCTTGCAAAACTATGCAGTCATTTCAGTATATTTTTGGTATAAAATGCATAAATATGACAACTTTAGAAAAAATATCAATTTTTTTGGATAATTGTTTGGCAATAATGTCAAAAAAATCGTACCTTTGTGCGACAAAGTTTTTTACTGGGCAAAATAACCTATTGATTATGATTAGTTACATGAACATGCAACGTACTGACAATGTCGTGCGAAACTGGATGCGTACCTGGGACTCCTATGAATGTATGGGTGTCTGGGAGCAAATGCAAAACCACAAACCTCACATCCTTCCACATGAAAGAGTTGACGCTCAGGTGAGCGTGGACTGTGCCAGTCTTGTCGAGGATTGGCACATTGAAGAGGAATAAAAGAGGGAAAGACGTTTATAATTCCGTCTCTCCCTCGATGAAGTTATCCATAAAGAAGTGTTCGCCATCCCAAACGGCATAGGTGAAAAGCGTAATCCATTCACCTAAGATGAGAAGGCGAGTCTCGCGGCTGAGCATCAAGTCCAGCTCGATGTGGCGATGTCCGAAGATGAAGTAATTGACCTCGGGGTGATTCTTGAGGTAGTCTTTGGCATATATCACAAGCCCTTCCTTGTCTTCCCCCTTGAAAGGTGTTTCGCCATTGTCAGGCGCACTTTCATATCCCACCAACTTTGTGTCGTTCTTGAAACCGTCAGGAGTCATCACTCGTCCCTCCTCATCAGGCACGAGTGCACGGTTCGGACGTTTCATGCGTGAATGTTTTGCCCAGTTCATGCCCCAATTGATGAACCAGTGGGGATGAATCCAGCGAGCCATCTTCTGCAAGGTCTTGTTGCGGAAGCACCAGAACATGAAACGTGTCTGCCAACTCCTGTCCTCATTGCCGATGCCGTCGCCATGCGCCAGATAGAACACCTTCCCTCGAATTTCCAAAGTGGAGGGCTGACGATGGACGATGACGCCACACTCCTTCTCCAGATAATCCAGCATCCACATGTCGTGATTGCCACAGAAGTAGTGCACTTCCACGCCCAGGTCGGTCAGTTCGCTGATTTTGCCCAAGAAACGGGTGTATCCTCTCGGCACCACCTCCTTGTATTCGAACCAGAAGTCGAACATGTCGCCCATCATATAAACAGCCTCCGCCTTCTCCTTGATCTTGTCGAGGAAATTGACCAGACGGCGTTCCTGCGTGCGTCGGTGCTCGATGGCACGGCTCCCCAGATGGGCATCGCTGATAAAATATATATTCTTCATATTCTCTAATTTCTTACCTCATACCTCTCACCTCTTACATAAACCCTAAGTCGAGTTTGGCTTCCTCGCTCATCATGTCCTTGTTCCACTCGGGTTCAAAGACCACATTCACATTGACGGTCTTGACAGCCGGAATCCCCTCCAGCTTCTGCTGAATGTCCTCAAGGATGAAGTCAGCGGCAGGGCAGTTGGGGGCGGTGAAGGTCATGTCAATGTCCACATCAAAGTCCTTGCCATCGGCAGGCTCCGCTGTTTCCTTCACATCTATCTTGTAAATCATGCCGAGATCCCACACGTTCACGGGAATCTCGGGGTCGAACACCGTCTTGAGGTATTCAACGGTCTTTTCTTCTACTTCGTATTTCGTCATATCTTTCCGTTTTCAGCAAAGCTGTAGTATTCTCCTTCTGTCACGATTACGTGGTCAATCATCCGCAGGTTGACCGCCTGTGCAGCATGTTCCACTCGCTGTGTCAGCTCCTTGTCGTATTGGCTGGGTCGCAGGTTTCCGCTGGGATGGTTATGGACGAGGATGAAGCTCGTGGCATCGTGCAATAGTGCCTTCTTGAGCAGCATTCGCACATCCACCATCGTTTCTGTCAAGCCACCCGTACTGAGTTGGGCGAAGTGGAGCAGACGCGCATTATTGTTGAGCAGCAGCACCCAGCTCTTCTCGTGGGTGAGGGTTTGCAGGTGTGGTGTCATGAACTTCAGCACATCAGCACCTGTGCGGAACTGCGGAATGTCTCTGCAATCCTCCATCATACGGCGTTTACCGATTTCTGCAGCTGCGATGATGGTCAAGGCCTTTGCTTCACCGATGCCATTATAACGCATCAGGTCTTGCAGGGTCATGAGGTTGAGGTTGCGGAGCGACTGGCCACAGTCAGCCAGCACCTCCTGCATCAGCTCCACCGCCGTCTTCTTCGTCGTGCCACCTCCGATGAGGATGGCCAGCAGTTCGGCATTGGTCAATGCCTCCACCCCTTTCGCCATAAGCTTCTCACGGGGGCGGTCTTCTTCTGCCTGTTGCTTGATGGTGGTGTGAGAAGGCGTTTCTTCCACCTCTTCCATCACTTTCTGCACGGGCTTCTCGTTGAATGGCTGAAAGTCTTTCCTAATCATAGAAGTTCTTTTCAAATGCCGTGAATTCGTCCTTGCCCTGCACGCAGCGCAACCACCACGCCTTCAGGAAACCGAAACCATATCCCATCAACTGCACGAAGGCTGCCTCCACGCTGAGGAAACCAATCACCACACTCTTATTCTTGATGCTCGAATCGATGAAGATGAGCAGCATATACAGCACAATGGGCAGGAGACACAATCCGTACATGGGAATGAAGCCACCATTGGGCAACAGGATGCCTGTGGCGGTGTTGTTGTAGTAGTCCCACATGCGGAAGAACACAGCCGCCACAATGAGCAGCAGCACACCCACCGTGAAGACCATCGGCAGCAGATGCACCAGTTTCAAGGTGCCTGGATGGCGCTTGGTCAGGTTGATGCGGGCAATGCCAGAGTTGAACACCTGCTTGAAGAACTTGTCCATGTCCGTCCTCCGTTTGTGCCACACCCACGCCTCAGGGAAGAGCCTGCTCTTGTAGCCCGCTTCCACGATGCGATAGCTGAAATCAATGTCCTCGCCAAAGCGCATCTTGCTGAATCCCTTCAACTTCAGATACACCTCTCTTCTGATGCCCATATTGAAGGAACGTGGATAGAACTTGTCCATCGCGCCCTTTTTCTTGCCGCCTCGGATGCCTCCCGTTGTGAAGAACGATGTCATGCTGTAGGAAATGGCTTTCTGCACGTTGGTGAACGACTCATGTGCAGCATCAGGACCTCCGAAGGCATCACAAGGATTCTCCGTCAGTTCTTGCTCGATGGCTGCCAGATAACCCTCTGGCAACACGCAGTCGCTGTCGAGGATAAGCACATACTCGCCCTTCGAATGCTCCACGCCATAGTTTCTTGCAGGACCAGGACCGCCATTCTTCTTGGTCAGATATTGGATGTTGAGAGGTGATAGTTGACAGTTGACAGTTGACATGTATTTCTCCACCACTTCCTTGCAGGGTACTGTGGAACCGTCTTCCACCACCACCACCTCGAAGTCCTTGACTGTCTGATGCGTCAGGCTCTCGAGCAGTTCGTCCACCTCGTCGGGACGGTTATACACGGGTATGATGACAGAGTATTTCATGCTTATTCGAAATAGAATGTAAAGACGATCATCTTGCTTTTGGCGCTGTTCACCGATTGCGTGAAGATGAGTTCCGACTCGTCTCTGATGTCTCCACGTTTCTTGCTGATGACGTTGGAAAGTCCGTACATGAACTTCACCTCGGGGATGAACTTGAAGAAGGGCAGGTAGTAGTCGCAACCAAAGCCAGCCTCCAGATACACGTCCGTCTGTGTGAGCAGATACTGCTTGTGCTTCTTCACCGTCAGGTCAAGCGCAGGGGTCACACCAGCCATGAGGTAAGGGCGGTAGTTGTTGAAACGCTCTGCCGAAAACTTGATGTCAACGGGGACGGTGATGTACGTCGATTTGATGTTCTGATACTGCTTGTCGCCGTTCATCTCATTGCGGAACGTGAGGTTTTTCGTACCGAAGTGCATGGTGGGGATGATGCGCAAGCCTAAGTTCTTGGTCAAAAAGAACTCACCCAAGATACCCACCGAGAAGCCTGGCTCATAGTTCGGTGTCTCGGCAAACCACTGGTCACCCATCTCGTTGATGAAGCCGTTCTGCTCCAGTTCGATGTCTTGCAGATGGAAGCCTGCCAAGAATCCGTAGTGGAACTTGCGCTGGTCAATGTAGGGACGGTTCATTACCTTCCGCTTCTGTGCATGAGCCACACCAGAAGGGGAGGGGAGAAGCATCATCAATGCCCAAAGACACCCTATTATATAATAATGTGCATATTTCATCACTTCATAAAACGAGAAAATCCGCAATTTATTTTGCAGAAAGCAGAGTTTGCCGTAACTTTGTGCAAAGTTACACAAATTTGAGCAATTGAACACTAAGAATATGAGATTAACTGTTATTGGCGCTGGCAATATGGGCGGCGCGCTCATCAAGGGATGGGCAAAAAGTGGCAAGATAGACAACATCACCGTTGCAGACAAGAACGAGGCTCTCCTGGCTCAGTTCAAGCAGGATTATCCAGCCCTCAACATCACCACCGATAATGTCGCTGCTGTGAAGGATGCTGACATCGTGGTGCTGGTCGTGAAACCTTGGCTGATGAAGATGGTGCTGGCAGAGGTCAAGCACGCACTCGATTTGGACAAGCAGATCATCGTCTCCGATGCAGCCAACTTCACCACAGGCATGTTGGCAGAGGAATTGGGTGCCGACGGTCAGTTCTTCTATGTCATCCCCAACATCGCAGCTGAGTTCGGTGCCAGCATGAGTTTCATTGCCAAAGCTCCTGCTGCAACCGACGAGAGCCTCAAGGCGGTGGAGGAACTCTATGCTATCGATGGCGACACCCTCGTGGTGGCAGAGAACCTCGTGGGTCCTGGCATGATGATGGCATCCTGTGGTATTGCCTACGTGATGCGCTACATCCGTGCACAGATGGAAGGTGGTTGCGAGATGGGTTTCTATCCCCAGCAAGCCAAGCAGATTGCCCTCCAAACCATGCAGGGAGCCGTATCGCTGCTCAAAGCCACCGGTTGGCATCCTGAAGAGGCAATCGACAAGGTGACCACTCCTGGTGGTGTGACCATCAAGGGTCTCAACGAACTCGACCACGCAGGCTTCAACTCAGCCGTCATCCGTTCGCTCAAGGCAGGGCTGAAATAAGGTATAAAGTAAAAATGAAAAGTGAAAAAATTATCACTTTTCCCTTAAAAATTTTGTCGAATCAAAAAAATGCCGTACCTTTGTACCCGCTAAGCCCAGATGGCGGAATTGGTAGACGCGTTGGTCTCAAACACCAATGGAGCAATCCGTGCCGGTTCGATCCCGGCTCTGGGTACGAGGAAAGGACTTCTGTGAAAGATATTTGCAGAAGTCCTTTTTAGGTCAAATAAACTGAAACGATGAAGACAAGACTGATATTGGGATTGATGTTCCTGCTGTCCGTGATCGGCATGCAGGCGCAGGAGAATGCTAACTCCCGTCAGGCACGCAAGATGCTTGATGAGGCGTATGAGAAGGTGTTTGGTGCACATGGGGCTTCCCTCCACTATAAGGTGAATGTTGCCAATCTCTACAAGACCGAAGGCACCATCTGGTACAAGGGCAAGAAGAGCAAGTATGTCTCAAGTGCCAGCAAGTCGTGGAATGATGGTGTGACTGCCTATGTGGTGAAGGACGACAAGAAGCGGGTGGAGATCTATCGTGGTGACGACCCCAAGCAGAGCCGTTTCGGTGACGACTTCAAGTTCGAGCCAGACAACTACACCTACAGCATCGCCTCCGACCCTCGTGGTTACCTCATCACCCTCCGTGTGAAGAAAGGCATGAAGGGCATGAAGGAAATCCGTGCCCTGCTCGACAAGAAGACCCGTGACCCTCTCCAGCTTCGCATCAAAGTCGCCTTCATCTGGGCGAATGTCGATATCTCCAACTTCAAGGCAGGCGGCATCACCGACGCCACTTTCACCTTCCCCCGCAACGAATACAAGGACTACGAGTTTGTGGACAAACGGGATTGAACGAATTGACGAATAGGCCTGGTGCCGTGCGCACTTTCTCCTGTTTGCCGATACGGCGTTTCGTGCTTCTTCCTACGGCGTCTCGTGGCCTTTGATACGCCGTTTCGGTTTTGACACTACAAAGTTACAACATTGAGAAGCCAGAAGCAAGCGAAATGCAGAAAATCGTCATTTTCACCCCCTTCTTTGCTTGTTTTTTCGAAGCACTGTCTTTCCCTGAAAAACGTTGGTTTTGATTCAACGTTTTTCAGGGTAAGACAGTTATGTAGTTATAAATACAACACATAAAACCCCTCTGTTGTATGTTCTATATAGGGTTTTATCTCTGGATATTCATGTTCAAAAGCGGCGAACTGCTTTTCTAAAGGAATATGATCTACTCTGCAATCCAGCGAGGCCATCTCTTTGGGATTAAGATTCATATAGAGCAGCTTTAGATATAAGAAAAGGTACTTCTTTTTATTATCCTCCATCTGTTTTACTCCTAAGAAAGTTAGGAAGAGATAGTTCCCTTTGTCCGTTCGATAACCAACAAACGCAGCAGCTCTCGTAAGAGCCAGTCCGCCCACCTTGCTACCATGCTTCTTCTGTTCTATCTTCGTCGCTAAATGTGGAGGTGTTAGATACTGGAATACTCCCTGCTCGCTAGGATGAAACGCTATCGTATCTACCATCACGTCTGGGTTGTTCTCCACTTCCGTTCCTTCCTTTGGGCAGAATCGCTCACGCATACGATGAAGGGCATGGGTGGTTATCATCACGAAATATGGTTTACCAAATCGCTGACCACGCAGATAATAAATGTCACGCAGTCCGTTCCCCAATTCTACTATACAATGCTGACGATGGCTCCATCCCGGCTTCGATTTAAAATTACAGGCAATCGTCAAGTGCCACTTATTGCCGTTCTTTGAACGGATATAATGACTGGAAAGCTGGGTTGCTTTGGACGAACCGTAGCGCTTCATCTTCTCCATTTCCTTCATGGCTATCTTCTTGGCCTTGTTGGTCACACTCTTATAGTCATCAAGCAGTTCGTTCAATATTTGTTCTTCACTATATCCAGATACAATCATCGTCCTTATCTTTTAATGGCAAAGATACACACTTTTTCTCACACTCAAAAATTTTTTTTGAGATTTAATGGGAAAAGTTTTTGTGGTTCCCAAAGTTTTCTCTACCTTTGCAACTAATCGCTGGCAAAAGCCTCAGCGGAGGTGCTGGCGTGACATTGTGGAATTAATAACAAGCGTTTGCTGTTATTCGGAATTGCTTCAAGAACCTGAGAAATTCAAAGAGTCCAAACCGAAAGAATAAGTCGCAAACGTCTGTGCGTTAAGCATGGGCGTGACTTATCTGGTTTGGTGGGCAATCTCAGGGCCTTTGAAGCATGGATGAGAATACCGTTCATGCTTTTATGTGCTCTGTTGCCTGCCTCCGAAGATAAGCAATACGCATAAATGCATAGCGTATGGCTAACAAAAATCTAAATGCCGCAAAAACAGCGAAAAAGGATGAGTTCTACACACAACTTGTGGACATCGAAAGAGAGTTACAACACTATTGGCAACACTTTCGTGGAAAGACAGTATTGTGCAATTGTGATGACCCTTATGAAAGTAATTTCTTCAAATATTTCGCCCTTCGTTTCAATCAGCTTGGATTGAAGAAACTGATTTGTACGTGTTATAATGGCTCTCCTGTGCAGGGTAATGAATTGTTGCTTCGTTTTGAGCCTTGGGATGATGAGGCAGAAATCAAGAAAAAGGCATATAAAGTGGAGATTACAGAAGTGAAAGACATGAATGGTGATGGTGCCGTCGATTTGTCTGATGTACGCTATCTGTTGCAAAATGATAAGAATGTTCTTTCCACATTGCAAACAGGAGATTTTCGCGACCCTGAATGTATAGAATTATTGAAGGAAGCTGATATTGTGGTAACAAATCCACCATTCTCACTCTTTCGCGAGTATATTGCACAATTAATTGAGTATGAAAAGAAATTCTTGATTATTGGAAATAAAGCAGCTGTTAATGGAAAAGACGTCTTTCCTCTTATCAAGAATAATGAAGTATGGGTTGGTTATACGCCAATGAATGTTGATTTACTATTTATAGTTCCCAAAGAAAGAGAGGAAGAATACCTTAAAACTGGTAAGGAAGGAAGTAATTACAAAATAGTTAACGGAAAAATTTTCGGTCGTTCACCAAGTATTTGGTTCACTAACCTTGATCATAATAAAAGACATGAATTTTTAGATTTGGTGTGCAGATACTCTCCTGAAGAATATATCCACTATGAAAATTATGATGCGATAGAGGTTGGTCAAGTTACAGACATTCCATATGACTATGATGGAATAATGGGAGTTCCAGTTTCTTTTTTGGATAAATATAATCCAGAACAATTTGAAATCATCGGTTCAAATTGTAGTACAGAACTATGTGTGGAACTTGGTGTAAAACCTTTAGGTCAAGACTGGATAAATAGGTATAGAGCTTCTGGTGGGACAGGGCATAATACTGCTAATATGGTACGCATTGTTTATAATGACACGAAAGGATTACCCAAAGTAGCCTTTTCAAGAATATTCATCCGTAACAAACATCCTAAAGCCTTATGATGACAATAAAACAAATAGAAGTAACCGTTGGTGAAATCACAAAAGGTTATGTAAATAATGACGAACAAGGCGTTCGTGGTTATGATGGATTGTTGGATATCCGCCCAGAGTATCAGCGTGAGTTTATTTACAGTGAGAAGGAGCAACAGGCAGTCATCAATACAGTACTGAATGGATATCCTCTGAACGTGATGTATTGGGTGAAAAGAAGTGAGGATGCCGATTGTCCTTATGAGGTGATGGATGGTCAGCAGAGGACACTCTCGCTGTGTGAGTATGTGGATGGCAAGTTTGCCATAGACTTTAAGAACTTCTTCAATCAGCCAGAGGACATCCAAAAGAAAATTCTCAACTATCCCCTCACCATCTATGTGTGCGAGGGAGAAGCTTCTGAGAAATTGGAATGGTTCAAGACTATCAACATTGCAGGCAAGCCGTTGAATGAGCAGGAAATCAACAATGCCATCTATGCAGGACCATTCGTGAGCGATGCTAAGCGTCACTTCTCCAAGTCCAATTGTGGTGCCTATCGCTTGGGCAAGGATTTGGTGAACGGAACGCCTATTCGTCAGGATTTTCTGAAGAAAGCATTGGAATGGATGGCAGACCATGAGACACGCATGGGCAAGCGGCAATCGGTGGTTGGTTATATGGCAGACCATCAGCATGACCCGAATGCCAACAATCTTTGGTCATATTTCCAGACGGTGCTCAATTGGGCTATCACCAACTTCGACATGAAGAAATTCAAGAAGATTATGAAGGGTTTGGATTGGGCATTGCTCTATGATAAGTATGGTTCTGAAACACTTGACACGGAGGCTCTTGGCAAACGAATCTCCGCCTTGCTGCGTGACAGCGATGTTCAGAAGCAGATGGGTATTATCCCTTATGTATTGACAGGAGATGAACACTATCTTGACCTTCGTGGTTTCCCTGAGGACATCAAACTGGCTGTATGGGAACAACAGAAACATATTTGTCCCATCTGTGGCAAGGAGTTCGACTACGAATTTATGGAAGGTGACCATATTACTCCTTGGCGCGAAGGTGGTCGAACGGTCATTGAAAATTGCCAGATGCTGTGCAGAGAGTGTAACAGGAGAAAGGGAGTAAAGTAAACAGATGTTATATTGCAATATTGCATTGCATTCATTTTCCCAATCATCATCTTACACCACAAGAGCCCGTGCATAATCGCACAGGCTCTTGCGGTATCCCTCATTTTTTTCGGAATGGTAAAAGTAAATTGGCGATTTTTTGTTTTTTATCATCTAAAAAATTAGGGTGTCTGTGTTTTGTGTGTGAGAAAAAAATCGTAACTTTGCCGCCAAAGTTTAATGACTATGAAGAAGGATGGGTTTTGGCACAGGGCGTTTGACCTGTATTATGATGGGTTCCGCAGCATGACGCTGGGGAAGGTGCTGTGGGCGGTCATCCTCATCAAGCTGTTTATCATCTTTGTGGTGCTGAAGCTGTTCTTCTTCCCGAATTTCCTGAAGGAGAATGCGGAGGAGGGTAGGGAGAGTGAGTATGTGGCGGAGGAACTGATCAATAGAGTTGAAGAATTGAAGGATTGAAAAATTGAAGTTCCATGCGGTACGTTGGTTCCTTTGATTTTTATTCCTTCATAGACTTCAATTCTTCAATCTTTCCAAGACTTCAATTTTTCAATTTTTTAATTTTTCAATCTTTTATAACCTATGCTGAATGTCTTATCTATTGATGCTGGTATGATTGAGTGGTCGAGGGCGCAGTTTGCCTTGACTGCCATCTATCACTGGCTGTTTGTGCCGCTGACCTTGGGTTTGGCGGTCATCATGGGCATTGCGGAGACGTGCTACTACCGCACGAAAAAGCCCTTCTGGAAGGATGCTGCCAAGTTTTGGCAGAAACTCTTTGGCGTGAATTTCGCCATGGGTGTGGCGACGGGCATCATCCTTGAGTTTGAGTTTGGCACGAACTGGTCGAACTATTCGTGGTTTGTGGGCGACATCTTCGGTGCGCCACTGGCTGTCGAGGGCATTGTGGCTTTCTTCATGGAGAGCACCTTCGTGGCGGTCATGTTCTTCGGATGGAAGAAGGTGTCAGCAGGTTTCCACTTGGCAGCGACGTGGTTGACGGGCTTGGGAGCCACCATCTCTGCGTGGTGGATTCTCGTGGCGAACGCGTGGATGCAATGTCCTGTGGGATGCGAGTTCAACCCTGACACGATGCGCAACGAGATGGTGTCTTTTGCAGAGGTGGCATTGTCTCCCTTTGCTGTGGACAAGTTCTGCCACACGGTCATCTCTGCCTGGATCATTGGTGCTGTGTTTGTGGCAGCGGTTTGCTGCTGGTATTTGCTGAAGGGACGTGAACAGAAACTGGCGGTGGAGAGCTTGAAGATTGCTGGCATCGTGGGTTTGGTGGCATCGTTCGGAGCAGCGTTGACAGGACACCAGTCGGCAGCACGTGTGGCTGAGGTGCAACCCATGAAGCTGGCGGCAATGGAAGCGCTGTACAATGGTGGCGTTGACCAGAGTTTGACGGGCATTGCCCTCATCAATCCCTTCGCACAACCTGACTATGAGCAGGAAGCGGAGGCTCCGATGAAGATTGCTGTACCTTATGCTCTGTCCATCCTCGCCACGAACGACCCTCATGGCTATGTGGCAGGCATCAACGACATCCTGAACGGTTATACGAAGCCCGACGGGACGCAGGAACCATCTGTGGAGGAGAAGATTGAACGTGGAAAGAAAGCCATTGAGGCATTGGCAAACTATCGGCAAGCAAAAAAGGAGGGTGCCAGCGACTCAATTGTCAACTGTCAATTGTCAATGATCAATTCGAACATGCAGTACTTCGGTTATGGCTATGTGAAGGACAAGCATGATTTGGTACCGTTCGTACCCATCAACTTCTACGCTTTCCGTGTGATGGTGGGTGTGGGATGCCTGCTCATCCTCTTCTTCATGGTGGTGCTCTTCTTCGTCTATAAGAAAGACATTACAGCGGCTCCGAAGTGGTTGCATTGGTCAGCGATTGTGATGGTGCCCTTGGCTTACATCGCCTCGGAATGCGGCTGGCTGGTGGCTGAGTTCGGTCGCCAACCTTGGACCATTCAGGACATGCTGCCCACGTGGGCATCGGTGAGCAATCTGCAATCCTCCAGCGTGATGATCACGTTCTTCATCTTCCTCGTGCTCTTCACCACGATGCTGGCGGTGGAAATCAACATTTTATTGAAACAGATTAAGAAAGGACCCGAGTTATGACATACGAATTTCTTCAACAATATTGGTGGTTCCTCGTTTCGTTGTTAGGAGCCTTGTTGGTTTTCCTCCTCTTTGTGCAGGGAGCCAATTCCTTGGTTGGTTCTTTGGGTGGTGATGACGAAGGTCGGCGATTGGTCATCAACTCGACAGGTCGCAAGTGGGAATTCACGTTCACCACGCTCGTCACGTTTGGTGGTGCCTTCTTCGCCTCGTTCCCCTTGTTCTACAGCACTTCGTTTGGTGGTGCTTACTGGCTGTGGATGATTATCCTGTTCTCGTTCGTGTTGCAGGCGGTGAGTTATGAGTTTCAGAACAAGCTCGGCAACCTGTTGGGTGCCAAGACATTCCAATTCTTCTTGGTGCTGAATGGCATCTTAGGTCCTGTACTCCTTGGTGGTGCTGTGGCGACCTTTTTCGAGGGTAGCAACTTCCTCGTGGCGAAAGACAATTTGACGGAACTCTCACCTCTTACCTCAGACCTCTTACCTCAGACCTCTCCCGTCATCAGCCAATGGGCAAATGCCTCGCATGGCTTGGATGCCCTGCTCAATCCGTGGGTGCTGGTGTTTAGCTTTGCTGTGTTCTTCCTGGCACGCATCTTGGGCATCCTCTATGTGATGAATAATGTGAACGATGCCGACATCCGTGCCCGTGCTCGTGTGCGACTGGTAGGCAGTACCATCGCCTTCCTGGTGCTCTTCGTGTCGTATCTGGTGCACCTGCTCCTGAAGGACGGCTATGCCTACGACCCAGTCACGGGCATCATCTCCGTCGTGCCTTACAAGTACCTCAACAACTTCTTGGAGATGTGGTACCTGCTCGTGTTCCTGCTCGTGGGTGTGGTGCTTGTCCTCTATGGCATCATCAAGGAAATTGTAAGTGGTCAAAAGAAATCTCTCACCTCAGACCTCTCACCTCAGACCTCACGAAATATTTGGCCTGTCGGCATCGGTGTGGTACTGACCGTCTTGGCGCTACTCCTCTGTGCAGGGTGGAACAACACGGCTTATTATCCCTCTACTGCCGACCTCCAATCGTCGCTCACCATCGCCAACTCCTGCTCCAGCGAGTTCACGCTGACCACGATGGCATACGTGAGTCTCCTCATCCCCTTCGTCCTTGCCTACATCGTCGTTGCATGGCGCAAGATAGACAGCAAGAAACTCGATCGGGAGGAAATAGTAAAGGATGAAGCATATTAAAAACAAGAGGGGGTCACAAAACGTGACCCCCTTAGTTTTAGTAGTTAAAGAAGTTAATTCATTTTTTGAATGTCACCCCCGATGTCCGTTCGCATTTTGCTTCGTCTTCGTTCCTTGACTTGCAGAATGCTACTACCATCCCAACTCATTCAAAAATGTATTATCAATTCATTTTCTGAATGAGT
>JAGAAZ010000143.1 GCA_017614895.1 Bacteroidaceae bacterium
TGATAGTGGATCGCGACATTGCGTTTCTTGTTACCCAAGACAACCTTTATGCCCACGACATATTGATTCCGAAAGATAAGCTGAAAGGTGGTAAGACCGATGATAAAGCCGTAGTTCATGTTACCCAATGGCCCAATGCCAACCGCAAGAACATGGTGGGCGAAGTGGTGGACATATTGGGTGCAATGGGAGAGAACAACGCCGAGATGCACGCCATATTGGCTCAATACGGATTACCTTATAAATATCCGAAGGCCGTTGAAGATGCGGCAAAGAAGATAACAGGCGATGTGACGGAAAAAGATTTGGCTGAACGCGAGGATTTCCGTGATGTTTGGACATGCACCATCGACCCCCACGACGCCAAAGATTTTGACGACGCACTTTCTATCCGTCGCAAGGACAAGTTATGGGAGGTTGGTGTGCATATTGCTGATGTGTCGCACTATGTCACCGAAGGTTCCGTCATTGACAATGAAGCGCAGAAACGAGCCACGTCGGTGTATCTCGTCGATAGAACAATCCCCATGTTGCCCGAGCACCTCTGCAATTTTGTGTGCTCGTTGAGGCCCGACGAAGAAAAACTTTGCTTTAGCGTCATATTCGATTTGGATGAAGACGCGATGGTGCGTAGCCACCGCGTGGTGCACACCGTGATTCGTTCCAACCGCCGTTATGCCTACGAGGAAGTACAGGAGTTGCTCGAAGCGAATGGTGTAATTGATGGAACAGGACAACCCGCCCCTATGCTTTTCGACAACGACCATCATTTGAATCCCCATAATCTGAAAGGCGAGAACGCCGAACAGTTGCTACTGCTCGACATGTTGGCAAAGAAGTTGCGCGCTGCGCGATTCAAGAGCGGTTCGGTGAAGTTCGATAGCGAGGAGTTGCATTTTGATGTCGACGAGAAGGGAAAGCCGACACGCGCCTACTTCAAGCGTTCGAAAGATGCCAACAAACTCATCGAGGAGTTCATGTTGCTTGCCAATCGTACGGTGGCTGAAGATGTTGGTCGACCAGGTCGTGGAAAAAAAGCCAAGACATTACCTTATCGTATTCACGAAGACCCAGATCCACAGAAACTCGAACAGTTGCGTGAGTTCATCTCGCGTTTCGGCTACAAGTTGAAAACTGCAGGAACGAAAGGCCAGACAGCACGCTCCATCAACAAACTGATGGACGATACAGAAGGCAAGCGTGAACAGAAACTCATTCAAACCATTGCTTTGCGCGCCATGATGAAAGCCAAATATTCGGTTCACAATGTCGGCCATTTCGGTTTGGCATTCGACTATTATACCCACTTTACATCGCCCATTCGCCGCTATCCCGATACGATGGTGCATCGGTTGTTGACGCGCTATCAGCAAGGTGGCAAGAGTGCTAACGAACGCTATTACGAGGAACAATGTGAGCACTCCAGCGCAATGGAGCAATTGGCCGTGCAAGCCGAACGCGAGTCTATCAAATATAAGATGGTGGAGTTCATGGGCGAACATCTTGGTGAAGTCTACGATGCCCACATATCGGGTATTCAGTCGTTTGGCATCTATTGCGAAATAGATGAGAATCATTGCGAAGGACTTGTACCTATGCGCGACCTTGATGATGACTACTATGACTTCGATGAGAAGAACTATTGCTTGGTAGGTCGGCGTCGGCATCATACATACCAGTTGGGCGACCCCATCCGCATCCGTGTGGCATCGGCCAATGTGGAGAAACGCCAACTCGACTTCACCATCGAGCCGCAAGATGACAAGACAAAAGCACCGACAAAGAGGAAATAGGCCATCGATTGAACCAAGATGAAGAAACATTTCAGTCACAAGGAAGAGCTTTGGAATTCATGGAGCCATGCTGGAGGCATCGCCTTGGGTGTTGTCATCGGTATCATCTTCTTGGTGTGGTGTGCTCGTTCCGAAGACGGATGGGCGACAGCCGGTGTAATCCTCTATCTCTTCGGCATGTTGATGAGCTATATAGCCTCGACTGTCTATCATGCGCTCTCGGCACGCAATCCCTGGAAAGAGCGATTGCGCAAATGGGATCATGCAGCCATCTATTGGCACATCGCAGGTAGCTATTCGCCCATTACACTCATTGCTATGCGTCAGGAAGGTGCATGGGGATGGGCGCTTTTCATTTTTATATGGGCGGCGGCGATAGCGGGAACCATCACTTCATTCATCCGATTGAAAGACCATAGCAACCTTGAGACCATCTGCTTCTGCCTGATGGGGTTATCGGTATTGGTGGCATTCAAGCCTTTGCTTGACTCGGTAAGCACAGCGGCAGTAATCTGGATTATTGCCGAGGGCGTGTGCTACATCACAGGCGCCATCTTCTACAGCCTTCGCAAGCGATTCATGCACTCCGTCTTCCATTTCTTCGTCTTGGCAGGCTCGGTTTGCCACATCATTGCCGTATGGGACATCCTCGTGCAGTATCTGCATTTTTAAGAATGTAAAACGTCATTTTAGTCAATATAAAGCGCCACTTTTGTTTTGCGGAACCAATAATTATTTGTACCTTTGCACCACATTAGCAACACAACAGGATTAAAGGAA
>JAGAAZ010000144.1 GCA_017614895.1 Bacteroidaceae bacterium
CAGTGTAAGCGTGAACGGTTGTCATGATACCGCTCTGGATAGCAGCGAAATCGTTCAGGGCCTTGGTCATGGGAGCCAGGCAGTTGGTGGTGCAAGAAGCAGCCGAGATAACGGTGTCGGCGGGAGTCAGAGTCTTGTGGTTAACGTTGTAAACGATAGTTGGGAGGTCGTTGCCTGCAGGAGCAGAGATGACAACCTTCTTAGCACCAGCCTGGATGTGAGCAGAAGCCTTCTCCTTAGAAGTGTAGAAACCAGTGCACTCGAGCACTACGTCAACATCAAGCTTGCCCCAAGGAAGCTCAGCAGCGGTAGGCCTAGCGTAGATAGTGATCTCCTTACCATCAACGATGATAGAGTTGTCAGTTGCCTCTACAGTGTGCTTGTTCTCACCGAACTTGCCACAGAAACCACCCTGTGCAGTGTCATACTTGAGGAGGTGAGCCAACATCTTAGGGCTAGTCAAGTCGTTGATTGCGATTACTTCATAACCTTCAGCCTCGAACATCTGACGGAAAGCGAGGCGACCAATACGGCCAAAGCCGTTAATAGCTACTTTTGTCATTGATTTAATAAATTTATAAGTTAATACTAACTGTGTTAATGTTTTAATGTCTTCCTAAAAAGGTGTGGAAACCTCCATCGAGGCTTCTCTCTCTCTTTTCGGGTGCAAAGGTAAGAATTATTTGGGAATTAGGAATTAGGATTTGGAATTATTTTTCCTTCACCTGCTTATTTTTTGAGTTTTCAATCAAAAACGTATCCACTTGGCGATGAATTATAAACTCGAAATAGCAACTATAGCGTTTTTCCTTCCGTATAATTCTGAAAAAATGCTTAACTTTGCACCCGAAATCTAAAGGTAAAAGCAAATGATAACAGTTTCTGATCTTGCCATTCAGTTTGGCAAGCGTGTTCTCTACAAGGATGTGAACATGAAGTTCACGAATGGTAACATCTATGGTGTGATTGGTGCGAATGGTGCTGGTAAATCCACGTTGCTCAAGGCTATCAGCGGTGAACTTGAACCCACGAAAGGTACGATTACTTTAGGTCCTGGCGAGCGTCTTTCTGTGCTCTCTCAGGATCACTTCAAATTTGATAACTGCACGGTCATCAACACTGTGATGATGGGACATTCCGTGCTCTGGGACATTATGCAGGAGAAGGATGCCCTCTATGCGAAGTCTGATTTCTCTGATGAGGACGGCATTCGTGCTGCCGAGTTGGAGGAGAAGTTTGCAGAGCTTGACGGCTGGAATGCTGAGAGCGATGCAGCGCAACTCCTTTCAGGTTTGGGCATCAAGGAAGATCTTCATTATAAGATGATGTCGGAGCTGACAGGTAAGGAGAAGGTGCGCGTCATGTTGGCACAGGCTCTTTATGGTAATCCCGATAACCTCCTGCTCGACGAGCCTACCAACGACCTCGACCTTGACACAGTTGAATGGTTGGAGGACTTCCTGGCGAACTTCGAACACACAGTGCTCGTTGTCAGCCACGACCGTCACTTCCTCGATGCAGTCAGCACGCACACCGTCGATATTGACTTCAACAAGGTCAATCTCTTTGCTGGTAACTACTCTTTCTGGTACGAGTCTTCTCAGTTGGCGCTGCGTCAGGCACAGAATCAGAAGGCGAAGGCAGAGGAGAAGCGCAAGGAGTTGGAGGAGTTCATCCGTCGATTCTCTGCCAATGCTGCCAAGAGCAAGCAGACCACTTCACGTAAGAAGATGCTCGAGAAGCTCAATGTGGAAGAGATTCAGCCTTCTACCCGTAAGTACCCAGGCATCATCTTCACCATGGATAGAGAAGCCGGTAATCAAATCCTTGAGGTGGAAGGACTTACTGCTATCGAAGATGATGGAACCGTGCTCTTCAAAGACCTCACATTCACGGCTGAGAAGGGTGAGAAGATCGTGTTCCTTTCCCATAACCCACGTGCGATGACAGCCCTCTTCGAGATCATCAATGGCAATCGCGAACCACAAGCGGGCACCTATAAGTGGGGTGTGACCATCACGACGGCTTATCTGCCTGTTGACAACACGGCTTTCTTCCAGAGCGACAAGAACCTCGTTGAGTGGCTCAGTCAGTATGGCGAGGGCAATGACGTGTTCTTCAAGGGTTATCTCGGTCGTATGCTTTTCAGTGGTGAGGAAGTGCTCAAGAAGGTCAACGTCCTCTCAGGAGGTGAGAAGATGCGTTGTATGATTGCGCGTATGCAATTGAAGAATGCCAACTGTCTCATTCTCGACACGCCCACCAACCACCTCGACCTCGAATCCATCCAGGCTTTCAACAACAACCTTAAGCAGTTCAAGGGTAACATCCTCTTCGCTTCCCACGACCACGAGTTCATCCAGACAGTTGCTAACCGCATCATCGAACTCGGTCCGAAGGGTCACATCGACAAGTTGATGGAGTACGACGACTACGTACACAGCGACGATATCAAAGAGCTCAGAGGAAAGATTTATTAAATTCCAGAGGAAGCAAGTCTTTGATGCTGCGGATGACGTAGATGCCCTCTGTGCCATAGAGGAGCACTTCTATGTCACCCCCTGTTCGTTGCTCAGCTTCGAGCAGCACCTGCCGACAAGCGCCACAAGGGGAAATGGGGCGTTGCAGAAACTCCCCGTTGGTGTCGCGTGCAGCGATGCAGAGGCGGCGGATGGGCTGGTCGGGATAACGTGAACCAGCATAGAACACAGCCGTGCGTTCGGCACATAGTCCGGAAGGGTAGGCGGCATTCTCCTGATTGCTGCCCGTGACGATGGTGCCATCCGCCAGTTCCACAGCAGCACCCACCGAGAAGTGAGAGTAGGGCGCATAGCTGCGATAGGTGGCACGACGTGCTTCGTCCACCAACTTGACTTCCTGTGGAGTGAGTTCATCCTCCTGCTTGACAACGACCTGAATGTTGAGCGAGATTTCTTTCATAAGGTATTCTTCCTTTTGTGAGCAAAGTTAATACAAATTGAACACAAAATAAAATAAATCTGTTTGTTTTTGATGCTGAGACCATCATTATTTCTAAGCGGTGTCAAATAGTTGGAGAAAAGTTCTTTCTTCTGTTCTGGCATTTGCCAAATAAGCAAAGAAGGCTCCCACCCCCTGTTGAGGTGAGAGCCTTTGTCTTATGTCCGAAAGGATATACTTATCTGATGACGAACTTGCAACTGGTGTTGCTGCCATCCGATCCCTTCACGTTGGCTATGTAGATGCCTGCTGGGAGGTTGTTGAGGGTGACAGTGGTGTTGCCATCGGTGAGATTGATGGTCTGGCGCAGTTGCTGCTGACCTGCAATCGTGTAGATGTCGAGCAGGGCTGTTGCTGCTGTTCCCTGGATGACGAGTTCTGTACCTGCGAAGCGGATGTTGATCTGCTCGTCCTTTGCAAGGATTGGTTCGATAGCATCTGGCTCCTCAACTGTGATGCCGGTATCCTTTCCGATGAATTTATCGTAGGAGTGGAGGGTATTGTTCTGACCGATTGTTGGACGGTTCATGATGTAGAAACTGTTACCGCCATCAGGATAGCGTCCTACGGTCTGGTCACCCTTGTGTGCCTCGTAAACGAGGTGGTCGGCAAAGTGTTTGAAGGATGGATGCTGGTCGAAATATGCCTGGTTGTTGGCGATGAACTCGTCTGACCATGAGATGATGACTTGTTGATCCTTGCCCTCATCGTTGCTGAGCTTGAACTGTGAGTGGAGGTTCGAGAAGTAGATGCCTTCACGTATCATGCCAAGTGGGGTGTTGGTGTAAACGAGATCCTCTGAATCAAGTTTGTCTGCCCAAATGATGAGCTTGCCGCCTGGCTTGATGAAGGTCTGGACTTCAGGATTACCGGCAGGAATCTGATACTTCTGTGGCTTGTCAGCCTTGTCGCTGATGTAGAGCCCCGCTACATTGAGCGTCATGTCGGTTGGGTTGTAGAGCTCAATCCAGTCGCTCTTCTTATAGTGATCGTTCATGTAGATGGTATTGCCTGCACTTACCTCGTTGATGCGGATAGGAGCATAAGGCTCTTTTTCGCGATTGGCGATGATTTCCTCATCGGCGATAGGCTCGAAGCAAGCTGTGATGTTGGTGTGGCCCTCGCTTGTCAGGATGCTCTCCAGATCGAGCTCAGGGTTTCCGGCATTCACCATCGCATCATCGCCGACAGATTCTGTCAGGGTGAGGACACCTGACCAGTAGATGTCGGTAGAAGTTGCACTGTTGTTGTGTACCTCTGCTGCTATCATGTTGCTGCCTTTATGGAGCAGGGACGCATCGATGGTGATGGTTCCTGTCACACTCTGACCATCTGTTGAAGGAGAGTACTGACTGTAGGTCACATTGCCCTCTGGCATATTGGCACGATGAACTTCTGTACCGTTCACGTAGATGATGCATCCATCGTCAACAGTATATGTAAAGGTGAAAGTCTGCTTGTCGTTAGGGGTTTCGCTGAGGTTGAACTGGCGACGGAAGTAATAGGTTGGTCGCTTGTTGCTGGAATCGCTTCCCCAGTCGAGTGTTGTGGTGACGCTACTCTGGTTGTTATAACCGAGTGGTGCATTTCCAGATGCCCAAGCTGATGCATCATAGGTTGGTGACTGCCAGTTCTTGCCGTCAAGTGATCCCTGGTCGTAGTATTGCCAAGCATAGCCTGCCTTCACCAGTTGGGTGCTGCTGGTTTCTCCGCCATCAGTCTTCCATCCCTTGAACACATAGCCAGCAGGAGCGGTGGCTTTGATGACTGCAGGTGCAAACACGGTACCTTCGAGTTTACCTGTTGGAATCTTCACGTCGTTGAGCATCAAGTTTGCCTTGTCGAGATTGCTCTGGATGGTGACGTCGAAACCATTGGTGAGGGAGAAGAAATTCTTCATGGCAGTCATGCGACGCTCACGTTTTGACGCGTTGGTGATATCGTCCAGCAAATCATTACCAGAAATGGGGTAGCCAGCATCATTGTGGATGCCTTGTGACTCCCAAGGGCTCTTGTCATCAAGTGCTAAGGCTGCCTGGCTGAAATCTGCCATGCTGTGGATGATTTTTGATGAACGTTCAGCATCGAACACACTACCTGCTACAATGCAATAGGTGTCGATGAACTGTTTTCTGAATGCAGGGCGAGTGAGCAAGTTGGAAAGGAGGTCGGTGAGGGAGGTATCGTCGAACCAGCCGCCGCCGCCCCAGCCGC
>JAGAAZ010000016.1 GCA_017614895.1 Bacteroidaceae bacterium
CGATCGGACGGATGTCCTTGATGTCGCCCAGTGCCTCACTGCTCAACACGCTTTCACGAGCCTTCATCCATCCTCTGTTACCGCGAATGGTGTTGATTTCTCCGTTATGTGCCAAGAGACGGAATGGCTGTGCCAAACTCCATGTGGGGAAGGTGTTGGTACTGAATCGGGAGTGAACTAGTGCCAAACCGCTGGTGAAGTAGGGGCTTGACAAATCAGGGAAATAACGTCTTAGCTGACCGCTCGTCAACATGCCCTTATAGATGATGTTCTTGCTGTTCAACGAACATACATAGAAATCTTCGTTGGTGATGCGGTTTTCAATCCTCTTACGTACCTTATATAATATACGGTCAAACGTTTCCACTTGCTCTTCTGCCACACCCGTCACAAAAATCTGCTTGATGTCAGGTTCCACTTCTCGTGCGCCCACACCAAGCACTTCTGGACAGGTTGGCACCGTGCGCATGTGCATCAGCGTCAGTCCTTCACGTTCTATCTCTTCGATCATCACACTCAGAATTTCTTCCTGAGCTTTAGCATCCTTTGGCAAGAACACCAATCCTGTGCCATACTTTCCCTTCTCAGGCACAGGAATACCCTGTAAAAGGATGAACTCGTGCGGAATCTGCACCATGATACCAGCACCGTCACCTGTCTTGTCGCGTGTTTCCGCTCCACGGTGCTCCATGTTCTCCAGCACCTTCAGCGCATTGTCCACCAACTCATGGCTCTTTCCTCCATGAATGTTGACCACCATGCCCACACCACAAGCGTCATGCTCGTTGGCTTTGCTGTACAATCCTAAATTACGTTTTACCATTGTTGTCTGTGTTTTGATTTATTTGTAATGTTCAATTTCGGCTGCAAAGGTACAACTTTTGTTTCATTTTATTGCAAATAATTTCAAAAAACTTTCAATTTGTATTAAAAATATTTGGTAATAGTGTAAAAATGAAAGTATTTTAGCGAATTTGTTTTCTTTTATATAGATACGGATTGCTTCGTGTTTCCATCCAAAGACCAAGGGAATGGGTTTTAATCAGACATTTTATTTGGTTTTTCTCTCACTTATCCGTACCTTTGCAAACAACAAAATGAAACATTTATGAAAAAAAGGTTTTTATTCGTATCAGTGGCGATGTGGGCTGTGTCAGCGTTTGTGATGACGGTGATGGCTTGCACCAATATCATTGTGGGTAAGGGTGCCAGTGCTGATGGCAGCGTGTTTGTGAGCTACAACGCTGATTCGTATGGCATGTTTGGCAACATCTATCATCATGTGGGGGGCACCCATGCGAAGGGCGAAATGCGCAAGGTGTATGAGTGGGACACGAACAAGTATCTGGGTGAGATTCCGCAGGCGGAAAGGACTTACACGGTCGTGGGGCAGATGAACGAGAATCAGGTGAGCATTGCGGAGACGACGTTTGGTGGTCGTGCAGAACTCTATGAGACGGAGGGTAAGCAGATTGGTTCTGAGGCATTGCCGACGGGCATAGATTATGGCTCGATGATTTATATCGCTTTGGAACGCGCCACGTCTGCTCGTGAAGCTATTGACATCATGACGGGCTTGGCGGCGACCTACGGCTATTGTTCTGAGGGGGAGAGCTTTTCGGTTGCTGACAAGAACGAGGCATGGATTCTGGAGCTGATAGGCAAGGGGGCAGGTGAGAAGGGTGCCGTTTGGGCGGCTGTCCGTATCCCTGATGATTGTGTGTCGGCTCATGCCAATCAGAGTCGCATCACCAGGTTGAGCCAATATGCCAAGAAGCAGGTGTTGTGTTCGAAGGATGTCATCACCTTTGCCCGTCAGAAGGGTTATTTCACAGGCAAGGACGTTGATTTTTCTTTTCGTGATGCATACGCTCCCAACGATTTTAGTGCGGTGCGTTATTGCGAGGCTCGTGTGTGGAGCATCTTCAACCGTTTCTGCGATGGGATGGACAAGTATGTGGAGTATGCGATGGGCAATGATTTGAAGGGGGAGATGCCGCTCTACATGAAGCCCAAGAAACCTATCGGTCTCTCGTATGTGATGAATGCCATGCGTGATCATTTCGAGGGCACTCCTTTCGACATTCGGAACGAATTGGGGGCAGGTCCTTACAACATGCCTTACCGTCCTACACCGTTGGAGTGGGAGAGTGAGGGGAAGACTTATTTCAATGAGCGTCCCGTATCGACCCAGCAGACGAGTTTCTGCTTCATCGGTCAGATGCAAGCAAAATATCCAGACCCCATTGGCGGTGTGGCTTGGGTAACGAACGATGACCCCAACATGGCACCATTCGTTCCGCTTTATTGTGGCATCACGGAGATGCCTCCATGCTTCCAGAAGGTTCCAGATGTGCAAGACGAGGTCACCTTCTCGTGGTACAGCGCTTTCTGGGTGCAGAACGCGGTGGCGAACATGGTTTATCCTTATTACAAGAAGATGTTCCCCGATGTGCTGAAGCAACGTGACCAGCTGGAGGAAGAGTTTGACAGTCCCGAAGCTGCTGAGGTGGATCGGGCTATGGTGAAACTGCTGGCCGACGAGGGACGGGAGCGGTTGATAGAGAGGCTCAACGAAATCACTGGATACAATGCGCTC
>JAGAAZ010000145.1 GCA_017614895.1 Bacteroidaceae bacterium
AAGAGGATTGAAAACCGCATCACCAACGAAGATTTCTATGTATGTTCGTTGAACAGCAAGAACATCATCTATAAGGGCATGTTGACGAGCGGACAGTTGAGAAGGTACTTCCCCGACCTTTCAAGTCCTTACTTTACGAGCGGATTGGCACTGGTACACTCACGTTTCAGCACGAACACCTTCCCAACCTGGAGTTTGGCACAGCCATTCCGTCTCTTGGCGCATAACGGCGAAATCAACACCATTCGCGGTAACAGAGGATGGATGAAGGCTCGTGAAAGTGTGTTGAGCAGCGAGGCACTGGGCGACATCAAGGACATCCGTCCTATCGTGCAGGAAGGCATGAGCGATTCTGCCAGCCTCGACAATGTGTTTGAATTCCTCATCATGAGTGGTCTGAGCCTGCCACAGGCAATGGCTATTCTGGTGCCTGAGAGTTTCAACGACAAGAACCCTATCAGCGAAGACCTCAAGGCTTTCTACGAATATCATTCTATCTTGATGGAGCCTTGGGATGGTCCTGCCGCCCTACTCTTCTCCGACGGTCGTTATGCTGGAGGTATGCTCGACAGAAATGGTCTGCGTCCCAGCCGTTACACGATTACGAAGAGCGGCATGATGGTCGTAGCCTCAGAAGTGGGTGTGATGGACTTCGAAGCCGGTGATGTAGTCAGCAAGGGACGTCTGCAACCAGGTAAGATATTGCTCATCGACACACAGGAAGGCAAGATCTACTACGACGGAGAAATCAAGGAGAAGCTCGCCAAGGCACATCCTTATCGTGAATGGCTTTCCACCAACCGCATCCAGTTGGAGAAACTGAAGAGCGGTCGCCATGTGGAGAACAGTGTAGAGAATTACGAGCGTAAACTCATCAACTTCGGTTTCGGTCAGGAGGACATCGACAAGACTGTCGTACCAATGGCAACAGCTGGACAGGAGCCCGTTGCAGCGATGGGTAACGACACTCCGTTGGCAGTCATCAGTGACCGTCCACAGATTTTCTTCAACTACTTCCGACAGCAGTTTGCGCAGGTGACCAACCCCGCCATCGACCCGATACGTGAGGAATTGGTGATGAGCCTGACCGAGTACATCGGTGCGGTGGGCACGAACATCCTCACCCCTGATGCCAGCAACTGCAAGATGGTGCGTCTGCCACAGCCTGTGCTGACGAACACGCAGTTGGACATTCTCTGCAACATCCGCTACAAGGGCTTCAAGACGAAGAAACTGGCGATGCTTTTTGACATAGAGAAGGGTGCCAGCGGACTTCGCCAAGCTATCGAAGACCTCTGCAAGGAAGCTGAGGCAAGTGTAGATGAGGGTGTGAACTACATCATCCTTTCCGATAGAGACATCGACGAGAAGCGTGCTGCTATCCCAAGCCTGTTGGCTGTGAGTGCCGTGCATCATTACCTCATCAGTGTGCAGAAGCGTGTACAGACAGCTCTGATTGTGGAGAGCGGTGAGATTCGCGAGGTGATGCATGCGGCCTTGCTCTTAGGTTATGGCGCAAGTGCCATCTGCCCATACATGACCTTTGCTGTGTTGGATGACTTGGTGAAGAAGCACAAGATTCAGGAGGATTATGCAACGGCTGAGGCACACTATATCAAGGCTGTGGATAAAGGCTTGAAGAAGATCATGTCGAAGATGGGTATCAGCACCATCCGTTCTTATCGTGGTGCAAAGATCTTTGAGAGCATCGGTCTGAGCGAGGATCTTCTGAGGAGATATTTCGGTACTGAAGTGAGCACCATTGGTGGTATCGGTCTGAAAGACATCGCAAGGGATGCCATCCGTCTGCACGACGAAGCGTTCAAGCCTGCCGAGATCAACGAGTTCCTGCCCAACAATGGACAGTTCTCCTATCGCAAGGACGGTATTCTTCATGCTTGGAACCCTGATACGATTGCCAACCTCCAGATTGCCACCAGACTGGGCTCTTACAAGAAGTTCCAGGAATGGGAGAAGATGGTGGATGAGAAGGAAAAGCCTATCTTCATCCGCGACTTCTTCGGTTGGAAGAAAGCAGCGAAGCCAACCCCTATCGAGGAGGTAGAGCCTGTGGAAAGCATCGTGAAACATTTCGTGACAGGAGCCATGAGTTTTGGTGCCTTGAGTATCGAAGCCCACGAGGCATTGGCACTGGCGATGAACAAACTCGGTGCAAGAAGCAACACGGGTGAAGGTGGTGAGGACAATGTCCGTTACCACACCGATGTGGACGGCGTTTCTCTTTCCAGCAAGACCAAGCAGATTGCCAGCGGACGTTTCGGTGTGACTGCTGAATACCTGGTGAACGCTGAGGAGATACAGATCAAGGTGGCACAGGGAGCCAAGCCTGGTGAGGGCGGTCAGCTGCCTGGCTTCAAAGTGAACAAGATTATTGCCAAGACGCGTAATGCTATTCCTGGCATCAGCCTCATCTCTCCTCCACCTCATCATGACATTTATAGCATCGAAGACCTTGCCCAACTCATCTTCGATTTGAAGAATATCAACCCAACTGCCGCTGTCAGCGTGAAGCTCGTGGCAGAAAGCGGAGTGGGCACGATTGCTGCAGGTGTGGCTAAGGCGAAAGCCGACCTCATCGTCATCAGCGGTGCGGAAGGTGGTACGGGTGCCAGCCCTGCCAGCAGTATGCGTTTCGCTGGTATCAGCCCTGAAATCGGATTGGCTGAGACCCAGCAAACTCTTGTACTGAACGGCTTGAGAAATCAGGTGCGTCTTCAGACCGACGGTCAGTTGAAGACCGCCAAGGACGTGATTCTGATGGCGATGCTGGGTGCCGACGAGTTCTCATTCGGCACACTGCCACTCATCGTCCTCGGTTGTGTGATGATGCGCAAGTGCAACACCAACACTTGTCCTGTCGGTGTAGCGACCCAAGACGAGACCCTGCGCCAGCGGTTCAGAGGAAAGTCTGACTACGTGGTCAATTTCTTCACCTTCCTTGCGGAACAGGTGCGTGAATACCTCGCTGAGATTGGTGTTCATGGACTCAAGGACATCATCGGTCACACGGAGCTTATCGAAGTTCACACTGAAAATGCCACCGACAAGCAGAAGACCATCGACTTTGCAAGATTGCTCCATAAGCCCGACACGGACAAGCCTCTCTACTGGGATCGTGGTCAGTTCACGAAGGTGAGCGGCGTGAAGGATGAAGACATCATCCAGTCCGCTGCTCCAGCCATCGAACAGAAGGAGGAGGTGAGCCTCGACTACACCATCCGCAACACCGACCGTGCTGTTGGCACCATGCTCTCAGGCGTGATTGCCAAGAAATATGGCGAAGAAGGTCTTCCCGACGGCACCATCCGTCTGAAGTTCAAGGGTTCGGCTGGTCAGTCATTCGGAGCCTTCGCTGTGAAGGGTGTGGAGATGCGTCTCGAAGGCGAGACCAACGACTACTTCGGCAAAGGACTCTCTGGCGGTCGCATCAGCATCCTGCCACCAGTGCGCAGAAGTGCCGACTTCGTGGCTGAGGACAATATCATCGCAGGTAACACAGGTCTTTATGGCGCCACAAGCGGTGAACTCTATGTGAATGGTCGTGTGGGCGAACGCTTTGCCGTTCGTAACTCAGGAGCCATCGCCGTCGTTGAGGGCGCAGGCGACCACTGCTGCGAGTACATGACCGGCGGTCGTGTGGTGGTGCTCGGCAAGACGGGCAGAAACTTCGCCGCAGGTATGAGCGGAGGTGTTGCCTACGTTTACGACCCCGACCACACGTTCGACTACTTCTGCAACATGGATATGGTGGAGCTCGGACTGGTGGAGGATACTGTGAGCCGCAAGGAATTGCTCGAACTCATCCGTCAGCACTATCTCCACACAGGCAGCGCCCTTGCCGGAAGGATGCTCGACAACTGGAATCACTATGTGGAGGACTTCATCCAAGTCGTTCCTATCGAGTACAAGCGCGTGCTGCAAGAAGAGCAGATGGCGAAGCTTCAACAGAAGATTGCAGATATGCAACGAGACTATTAAACCTCATCAATCAACAAAAATATAGACAAGAAAATGGGTAATCCAAAAGCTTTTTTGACTGTGCCTCGCAAGGAGGCTGGTTATCGCCCCATCAATGACCGTATACATGACTTTGGTGAGGTGGAACAGACACTGAACACAAAAGACCGACAGGAGCAGGCAAGCCGCTGCATGGACTGCGGTGTACCTTTCTGCCACTGGGCTTGTCCGCTGGGCAATAAAGACCCCGAATGGAACGACGCCCTCTATCGTGGCGAATGGGAAAACGCCTACAAGATTCTGAAGAAGACGAATCCTTTCCCTGAATTCACTGGCCGCATCTGCCCCGCTCTCTGCGAGAAGGCTTGCGTGCTCTATCTCACGACGGGCGATGCTGTGACCAACCGTGAGAACGAATGCGCCATTGCTGAGAGGGCTTTCCTCGAAGGCTACGTGACCATCGAGCACCCCGAGAGGAATGGTAAGAAAGTTGCAGTCATCGGCAGCGGCCCTGCAGGACTCTCTGCCGCCAATGCCCTCAACTACATGGGCTACGAGGTGACTGTCTTCGAGAAGAACGAAGCTGCTGGCGGCTTGTTGAGATATGGCATTCCAAACTTCAAGCTGAACAAAAAGATTATCGACAGAAGAATCAATGTGATGGAGCAGGAAGGGGTGAGGTTTGTGTATGGTTCGGCCTTGACTGCTACCGATGAAGCCCTGAAGGAGTTCGATGCTGTTGTCATTGCCACTGGTACACCTACTGCCCGTGACCTCAAGGCCCCTGGTCGTGAACTGAAGGGCATTCACTTGGCCCTCGAACTGCTCAGTCAGCAGAACCGCGTGCTGGCAGGTAAGGAATTCTCGAAGGAGGAACGTGTGACAGCCAAGGGAAAGAACGTGCTCGTCATCGGTGGTGGTGACACCGGTTCCGACTGCATCGGTACGGCTCATCGTCAGGGTTGCAAGAGCGTGACTCAGATTGAGATTATGCCAAAGCCTCCTGTGGGCCACAACCCCAACACTCCTTGGCCAAACTGGCCTGTCATCCTCAAGACCACTTCGTCACACGAGGAAGGTTGTACCCGTCGCTGGAACATCAACACGCTTGAGTTCCTGGGTGAGAATGGGCACGTAACAGGTGTTCGCGTTCAGCCCATCGACTGGAAACCCAACCCAGAAGGAGGTCGTCCCATCATGGTGGAGGCAGGAGAACCCGAAATCATTCAGGCGGAACTCGTGCTGCTGGCTATGGGCTTCCTCAAACCCGAACATCCCGACTATCCAGAAAACGTATTCATCTGTGGCGATGCCGCCAACGGCGCCAGCCTTGTGGTGAGAGCCATCGCTTCGGGCAAGAAGATTGCCGAAGCAGTGGATGCCTACCTCAAAGAAAAATAGTAAATAGTAAATCGTCCAATAGTAAATACTTTCATGATTCGCATCAACACAAACTATCTGCAACTCTCCCACCGTTACCTCTTTGCTGAGATTGCCCAGCAGGTGAATGCCTACAAAACAGAACATCCAGAGGCGAACATCATCCGTCTGGGCATCGGTGACGTGACCCGTCCTCTGCCCGCTGCCGCCATTCAAGCGATGCACCGTGCTGTGGATGAATGTGCCGACGGCAAGACCTTCAGAGGTTATGGTCCCGAACACGGCTACGACTTCCTCATTGACGCCATCATCGCCCACGACTTCGCTCCTCGTGGCATCCAACTCGACCGTGAGGAGGTCTTCATCAGCGATGGTGCCAAAAGCGACACAGGCAATATCGGCGACATCCTCTCGACCGACAACCTCGTGGGCATCACCGATCCTGTCTATCCCGTCTATGTGGATACCAACATCATGGCTGGACGCAACATCAAATATATCCCCTGTCATGCAGGCAACGGATTCACTGGCGATATCCCGACAGAGCATCTTGACATCATCTATCTCTGTTATCCCAATAACCCGACGGGTGCTGTCATCACAAAAGAGAAATTGGCAGAATGGGTCAATTACGCCCTGAGGGAAAAGGCGCTCATCCTCTATGATTCCGCATACGAGGCCTTCATTCAGGACGACACGCTGCCCCACTCCATCTATGAGATTGAGGGAGCGAAAGAGTGTGCCATCGAATTCCGCAGCTTCTCGAAGACAGCAGGATTCACAGGTGTCCGTTGTGGCTACACCATCATCCCCAAGGAACTGAAAAGTGCCGACGGGACAAGCCTCAACGCCCTTTGGAACCGTCGTCAATGCAGCAAGTTCAATGGTGCCAGCTACATCTCCCAACGTGGTGCAGAAGCGATCTTCACACCAGAAGGTCAGCAGCAGGTGCGTGCTACCATCCAGCACTACATGAAGAATGCCCAACTCATCCGCGAGAGCCTTGCCTTCTTCGGCTTAACCGTCTATGGCGGCGAGCACTCTCCTTACATTTGGGTTTCAACCCCCGACGGCGAAGACTCCTGGCATTTCTTCCACCGCCTCCTCACCGACGCCAATGTGGTCGTCACTCCAGGCGAAGGTTTCGGCACGCACGGCGAGTGCTACGTCCGCATCACCGCTTTCGGCACTTGGGACAACAGCCTCGAAGCAATGGAACGCATCAAAAAGATCTTGTAAAACTTCAACTCTTCAATTTTTCAATTCTTCAATTCTCAATTTTCAATTTTCAATTCACAAAGTGGAACCTCTCAAGCACGAATGCGGTGTGGCGATGATTCGCCTGCTCAAACCTCTCAGTTACTACAAAGAGAAGTACGACACTTCCTCCTACGGACTCAACAAGCTCTACCTCCTCATGGAGAAACAGCACAACCGCGGGCAAGAGGGTGCGGGTATCGCCTGCACAAACCTCAATGCACAGCCTGGCGAGGAATATATGCTTCGTGAACGTGCGTTGGGCAGCGGCGCCATCACCGAGATTTTCGGCAACATCGATTCCAACAAGTGGGACGAGGCGCAAATCCTCATGGGACACCTCCGCTACTCCACCACAGGCAAGAGCGGACTCGCTCATGTCCACCCCTTCATGCGCCGCAACAACTGGAGAGCCAAGAACCTGTGTCTGTGCGGCAACTTCAACCTGACCAACGTGGATGAGGTGTTCAACGAAATCACCGCAAAGGGACAGCACCCACGCATCTACAACGACACCTACATCATGCTCGAACTGATGGGGCATCGGCTTGACCGCGAGAGTGAACGCATCTACAACATCGCCAACATGCAGGGACTTACAGGCACCGACCTGACCCGATACATCGAAGACAATATCGACATCACCAACATCCTGCGCACATCCACCCCGTTGTTCGACGGCGGCTATGTGCTGTGTGGATTCACTGGCAGTGGTGAGATGTTCTCGATGCGTGACCCCTGGGGCATCCGTCCTGCTTTCTGGTATCGTGACGACGAGGTGTTGGTGGTGGC
This sequence comes from Bacteroidaceae bacterium, assembly GCA_017614895.1. Classification (GTDB taxonomy): domain Bacteria; phylum Bacteroidota; class Bacteroidia; order Bacteroidales; family Bacteroidaceae; genus Minthosoma. Next base: position 7,408 of record JAGAAZ010000145.1, read on the forward strand.
ATCTGAACGTCCTGTCATTCAGACCACCTTCGATCTGCCCACCGACAGCATCCACGAACTGCTGCCAGGACAGGCTTTGACCGTACACAAGAACGGCAATGTTGCCCTCACCCAGATTCTTCCTCCGAAGGGAAATCATGCCTGCTCGTTCGAACGCATCTACTTCAGTCGGGGCAGCGATCGCGACATCTACCGTGAACGTAAGGCCTTAGGTGAACAACTCACACCACAAATCGATAAAGCGGTCGATGGAGACTTGGAGCACACCGTGTTCAGCTATGTGCCCAATACTGCCGAAGTAGCTTTCTACGGCATGCTCGACGGATTCAAGAAACAACTGAACGAGCAGAAGGTGGAGCAACTCTTCCGACTCACCCAGCAGCATCGTCCCACAAGAGAGGAACTGCGTGCCATCCTCCACAACTATATCCGCAGCGAGAAGGTCGCCATCAAGGACATCAAGCTCCGTACCTTCATCACCGAAGGCAATCAGCGTAACGACCTTGCCGCACACGTCTATGACATCACCTACGGCGCATTGGAGCCCAAGGTGGACAACCTCGTCATCATCGACGATTCCATCGTGCGCGGCACCACCCTCAAGGAGAGCATCATCCGCATTCTCGACCGACTGCACCCCAAGAAGATGGTGCTCGTCAGTTCCTGTCCGCAGGTGCGCTATCCCGACTACTACGGCATCGACATGTCGCATCTCGACGAGTTCATTGCCTTCCGTGCCGCTGTGCAACTCCACATCGAACATGGTAACTGGCAGACCCTTCACGACATCTACCTGAAATGCGTGGAACAGCAATCGCTGCCTGCCGATCAGATGCGCAACTACGTCAAGGACATCTACAAGCCCTTCAGCACCGACGAGATTTCGGAGAAGATGCTCGACCTCCTCCGACCCGACGGGATGACCACCCCTATGCAACTCGTCTTCCAATCGCTCGAAGGGCTTCATCATGCCTGTCCCCACCATCCGGGCGACTGGTACTTCAGCGGCGACTACCCCACTCCAGGCGGTGTCCGTCTCGTCAATCAGGCATACATCAACTGGTACGAACAAAACTATAAATAAAAATGAACACAAAATACATCTTCGTCACAGGAGGCGTAGTTTCCTCACTCGGCAAAGGCATCATCTCCGCCAGCATCGGCAAACTGCTGCAGGCACGTGGCTACAAGGTCACCATCCAGAAGTTCGACCCCTACATCAACATCGACCCAGGCACACTCAACCCCTACGAACACGGTGAGTGCTATGTCACCGTCGATGGGATGGAAACTGACCTCGACCTCGGACACTACGAACGATTCACAGGCATACACACCACCCGCAACAACTCCATCACCACAGGACGCATCTACAAGACCGTCATCGACCGCGAACGTCACGGCGACTACCTCGGTAAGACCATTCAGGTGGTGCCACACATCACCGACGAAATCAAACGGAGAATGCTCCGTCAAGAGGTAAGAGGTGAGGAACAAGAGGTAAGAGATATGTCTGCGGCAGGGAATTCTCACACCTCACACCTCACACCTCACACCTCTGAATTCGACTTCGTCATCACAGAAGTGGGTGGAACCATTGGTGACATCGAGAGTGCGCCCTTCATGGAAGCCATCCGACAACTGCGCTGGCAACTGGGGCGTGATGCCGTATGTGTGCACCTCACCTACGTGCCCTATTTGAAAGCTGCCGAGGAACTGAAGACCAAACCCACCCAGCACTCCGTCAAAGAACTGCAAGGGATGGGCATCCAGCCCGATATCCTTGTACTGCGCACCGAACGTCACCTCGATGATGCCCTGCGCATGAAAGTAGCCTCTTTCTGCAACGTTGACCTCGAATGTGTGGTGCAGAGCGAAGATATGCCCAGCATCTACGAAGTGCCCGTCAGCATGCAGCGACAGGGTCTCGATGCCGCCATCATGCGTAAAATCGGCATCCCAGTGGGAGAAACACCTGCCATGAAATCATGGCATGACTTCCTCGACAAACAACGCCGCGCCACCCGTGAGATCCACATCGGACTGGTGGGCAAATACGACCTGCAAGATGCTTACAAGTCCATCCGTGAGAGCCTCAATCTCGCAGGCATCTACAACGATGTGAAGGTGAAGCTTCACTTCATCAACAGTGAAGACATCACCTCCGACAACGTAGAAGAGAAACTCAAAGGAATGGCAGGTGCCGTCATCTGTCCAGGCTTCGGACAGCGTGGCATCGAAGGCAAAATCACCGCTGTCGAATACACCCGCACCCACGACATCCCCACCTTCGGCATCTGCCTCGGTATGCAGATGATGGTCATCGAGTTTGCACGCCACGTGCTCGGCTACACCGATGCCCACAGCATGGAGATGGACACTACCACCCAGCACAATGTCATCGACCTCATGGAGGAACAGAAGACCGTCACCGAGATGGGTGGCACGATGCGCCTCGGAGCCTACGAGTGCGAGCTCGTCAGCGGCAGCCGCACTTGGCAAGCGTATGATAAGAAACTGCTCATCAAGGAGCGCCACCGCCATCGTTACGAGTTCAACAACCAATACCAGGAAGAATTTGAGCAGCACGGCATGCATTGTGTGGGCATCAACCCTGCCTCCCACCTCGTGGAGATTGTCGAGATTCCCGAACTCCGCTGGTTCATCGGCACCCAGTTCCATCCCGAATATGCCTCCACCGTCCTGCATCCCCACCCGCTCTTCATGGACTTCATTAAGGCAGCCCTGTAGCCCCACTCCATCGCATTGAACTGATAAAAACTCTTGTCGTTCTGCTCTGGGAGCAGACCCTTCCACTGATCCTTGCTTCTGCGGATATTCAGCGGATTACAATTTCTAAGTCCTCTTGGTATCATATCAATTATGAATTTTCTTAATGTCATATTTGGGTAAGTGGGTAAGTGGGTAACTTCAAGAACGCCTTACGGCAATTCCTGAAGAACCTTCTTATAAACTCCATACTTCACCCTTTCAATGAGATGATCCTGCTGGAGCCTTGCGATGGAACGCTGGGCAGTAGACTGAGAGACACCAAACACCTCCATAAACTGCTGCGTCTTGAACTCCTCGGGCAACTTCCTGAAGCACTCATCGTAGCGTGTGGTACGTTTCCTTACCACGAACTCCTTGTTCTGGTCGGCATAGTAGTTGAAAGCCATCTCGCCAAAGAAGAACTGCTGGCACTTGTACTGAATCTCCATCGCCAGTCGGCACAGACGTTTATCCCTGTCATCCATCGTCAGCGTCTTCTTTTCCTGCCACTCATCCCAATGACGCATCAGGATAAAGGGCAACGAGATGCCGATGCCGTAGTATGGGATTCGCTTCAGCAACGTCCTGTCTGCCTTATCGTCGTTGAACTCCGCAATCTCCAGACGGCTGCTTTGCCACTCGTAGGTCTCGTCATTCAGCGGTTCAATCGGCAGCTCACCTTCCACCTTATCCAGTCGGTATGCCCAAGTCTTCAGCGTCTCGTTGGCATCGGGATTCACCTCTTGATGTCGCTTTGCCATACCTTTGTCGGGCAATGGGATGACAGCCAGTCGGGTGCTCATACCTGTACCGAAATTCCTTTGGTTCACCTTTCTATGCAAAGCATACGGTGTACCTGTATAGATGAAGTTCCAGAACACGTTGAACATTCCTGTCACACTTTCCTGATTGGCATACATCTGTCCGTCCTGCTCGTTATGGAAAGCCTTCAATTCCAAAATCTCTCGGTCCTTCCAGTCACCACCCTTGTTCTGCTTGGTGACGTTATCCAGTTCCGCATCGAACGAAAACATGTGCAGATTCAAGGGTTGTCCCTGCACCGTCTCGATAGCCGCATTCATGTGTCGGATAAACTCACCCGTTGCTGTTCTTGCAGGATGCACTCGAATACCCACCACAGGACGTTTCAGCGCATCACCTTTCTGGGCTTTCGTACTCGTCGTGCGTTCCGTCCTTCCCTCCTTGTAGCGGTTCACCTCGTCAATCAGTACTTGGTCAGCCTGAATCATCGGGTCGGCAATCTTCTTGTAGAACTTCTCCACAATGTTCTTGCCCGCACCCGGGTCACCAATGATGAAGATGCAGTAGTTCAAACGGCGCACAATCTCAGGTTCATACCAGAAATGATAGAAAGCCCTTGTCATCAGTGTGCCAAACAATGCCGCACTACTAAACCACACCGCAGGCAGCTTGTGCGGATGTACATTCAGGAACAGCTCCTTCATGCAGGGATAGAACTTCGCCATCTTTGTCAGTTCCTCTGCCCAAGCATTGAGGGGAAGAGTGGCGTAAACATCATCTTTCGAGTTGACAATTGAGAGTTGACAGTTGACAGTTTTTTCTGCTCCTGTGGCTCTGAGGGCTTCTTTCATCCTTTTGGGTATTCCCTTCAGGAACTCATAGCCTTGGGCACTCTTCACGGTGGCAGCCACATCCTCGTTGCGTTCCTCAATGATTTCCTGCACAAAGGGAGTCTCTCGCAGAATCTGCTCTATCAGCTTCGGGTCGTTATCCGTGATGTACCGCAGATGGTCTGCCAGCACCAATGATGTCCTGTGCCTGTCACCCTGCTCAATCTTCTTGTCACCAATCCACGCTTCAACAATCTTTGAATACGGAACACCGTGATAGTTTCCTGAACACGAATCACTCGAATCGCACAAATTATTCGTGTTATTCGTGAAATCTGTGTTCGTTTTAATCCCCGTGTTCGTCTTCGTCGGCTGCGTATTGCCAGCATGATATTCTTCATCATACTTCTCTCCGAAGGCATCGTCCTGATACGAGATCAGTCGTTCTTCGTCAAGATAGATAACATCCTCGCTCGTGGTCAGGAATGCGCCCCTGCTGGCATCCTTGCACGATTCATCGGGGTTCAGTCCTAACTTCTGCGAGAAATCAATCTGGTTGTCTATCAGGTTGCCGACATTCGCATCAGCGATAAACACCACCTTCAATCCGTGTCCCGATGGAGTCACGAAAACAAAAAGTATTCGCTTTTTGTCCTCCTCACTCAATCGTGCGTAGGCTTTCTCCCAAATCTCCCTCAGCGCACCCTTTTCTCCCACTAAACATGGGGAGTCAGAGGGGGTCTCATCCACATGGTCAAAGTCTATCACCGACAATCCGTTCAGGCGGCAATACTTCTGATTCCTCCAAGTGCCCCTTTTCGTGGTTTTCTCGCCTGTCTGCTTATTCTCGAACTCCTTCTCGCTCTCGTCATACGTGGCGATGAAGATCACGAAAGGCAATGCCTTCTTCTTGGCGTCGTAGGTCTTCTTGTCGCCTTGGGCAAGTGCCTCCCTTGCCTCTCTCACCAGCTGGAGAGTTCGGGGCGCCGAAATCAGCGCCCTGAACTTCTCTGCCGTCACCACTTCGGTTGGCAAACCGAAGCTTCGTTGATAACAAAACATAACTTCAATTCTTCAAATTAGATAAGGTTGATCTTGTCCACATAGATGGTCGTCGCCTGCATCTGCTCACCCGTGCGTTCGGACATCCATTCCCTCACCACCATCGAGCATTGCACCTTGTACAAGTGCATGGGGTCCAGCTTCGGGCAGTTCACAGCCCGTTCTCCCGTGATTTCACCCAGGAAGGTGTCGGTGCCGTCCGTCAGTCTCAGCACCACCGAGTTGAGGGTTCTCTTGTTGCCCGTCTTGCTTTCCGTATATTCGCGAGTCACCAGCGGGCTCTGATTCAGTATTCTAACAATTCTTTCCATAATGTTTACTCTATAACCTTTAACCTATAACCTTTATGACTTTATTCGCAATCGCCTTCGCCTGTCTCACCAGCTGCTGCGGCAGTTCCTCCACCCGTTCCTCGTCCAGCGAGAACACGAAGTAGTACCTTCCGTTCTGCCCCAGCGACAGCGAGCTGTTGTCCTCGCGGAAGAGTGCCTTGTTGCGGGTGCGCTTCGGCTTCTCCGTCATGTAGAGGTTGCCGTCCCTCATGCCCTGCACCTTGAAGATGCCCTCGAAGGGGTCCATCTCCACATCCTCGCAGCACTCAAAGTCGAGCGTCCTGAGTTCTGTTTCCAACTTGCCGAGCACCATCAAGCCCTCGACCATCACTTGCTTACCAATCACATTTCCAGTTCTTGTTTTCATTTTATTCTGGATTTGTACGTGATGAGCCTGTTCCTTTTGCCGTTTTCCTTGAATTCTTTTGCAAAGTTAAAGCACAAAAAAAGCCCCCGCAACAAATCGTTGCAAGGGCTTGTGTCGGTTCGGAAAAGTTCGGATTAGTTCGGAAAAGTTCGGCAAATCGGCAGGTGTTGTCATTTGGAGTTGTCAATTTGCTGTTTCAGTTGCCTAAATCGCTCCGCATAGGGTTCCAATTCCTCTGTAGAAAACAAATCTTCTTTCATCCATTCGCTGTAGGAAGATTTGGAGACATCCACACCCGTCTTCTGGATAAAAACAGGACGCGACCATTTCGCCAACAAACCCTCCTCTATGCCTGCGCGATACGGCAGGAAGATATCTCGTCCGTTTCCCGTCCCTTTCAGCGGTTCAATGATTTGCAGGAGCAGCGCCTCGTATGGGTCACGCTCATCCTCACTCACCTCTTTCTTCTCACTACAATAATTGTTCTGGTTCTGGATGGTGTTCACATGTTGCGCTCCCGATGCCACATACACCAGATTGATGTTGCATCCACGCTGATCTCGTTCCGTCTGTTGCAATTGTCGCAGCAGGCGACTGAAGAAGTCAAAGGCTTCCTCGTCCTTCTCATTATTCATATTGTTATGAAAAATAGGTTTGAATAAAAGATTGATAAAAAGAAACGGAGAACGTGGACTTGTTAGTTTGGCACACACCAGCCCTATCTGGGTCCCATCCCAACTCGCAGATGTAATGCCAAAAGCCCACGCCTCCTTTATGGTATGCGTGAGCCGACATGACATCCTTTCCTGCGAGTTTTGCCAGATGAATTGGGATTTCGATAGGGCTGTTACAGGAAGCTGTCAAAGCTCAATATCGGGCACAAAGGTAATGAGATTTCCCTATACGCCCAAATATATTCATGTTTTTTTATGGACTCATATTGATTCTGTTGGTTTTTGAGTTTGTTTATTCCGTATTATCGTTCTTCTTTGGTTGCTTGTTCAGTCGCCAGATGATGTGGAGCAAGCCGTAGGAGGGGATGACGTTGTAGAAGGCTTCGGTGCGTCCCTGAGCATTGACGTAGCGGCGCACGTTGGAGAGGTTGCCCAGCAAGTCGAAGCCGTCGAAGAGGATGGTCAGGTTCTGTTTGGGCAGACGTTTGGAGATGCGGGCGTTCCACACCAGTTCGTTCGTGTTCATGGAAGCTTCGCTGTATCCTCTGCGGCTATACATGGTCAGGTCGGTGCCCACCTGCATGTTCCAAGGCAGGTCTATCTGTCCCGTCACGCCATACTGGAAGGTGAAGGCGTTGATGTTGGTGAAATACTCACGGTCGCTGGTGGAATGCTGATAGGTCAGCTTACCGCCTGCACCAAACTCCATCTTGTCCGTAGGCCGCCAAGTCAGCGAGAGGTCTTCCGTCACGTTATGAGTTCTCACCACCGAGCGGGTGGCGACGAGGGTTTCGTTCGTGCCGTTCAAATCGACGCTGTGGTTGTAGCTGTAGTTGGCATTCTCCTTCACCCGCCACTTGTCATTCTTCGTCAGCGGGAAGTCGATGCCCGACCTGATGTTCATGTTCCAGTTGCCATCCACATTGTCGGGTGTCACGGTTCTCACGCCCGTCTCCTTATTATATATGTAGCCCATTGCCTCTGCGTTCTGCACGATGCTCACATTGGCATTGGCATTGAACATCGTCTTGCCGAACTTGTCTCTGTATTGTCCGTAGAAGGAGTGGCGGTGCGTGTTCTTCATGTGGGGATTGCCCAATGTGACGTAGAGCGGATTGCTGTCGTCGCGGATATTCAACAGGCTGGTCATCATCGGGGCAGAACTCTCCAGACGGTAATTGAAATCAATACTTCTTCCCCGTTTGAACAATGAATAATCACCTGTCACATCCATTCTGAAGAGTGCGGTGTTCCGCGTCATCAGCGTATCCACTTGCGTGCCGCGCTGATAGTCCATTTTCTCGTGGGCGAACGGCATAAGGAATTGTGCCATACAATAGGCATACCAGCTTTCGTCTTCGATTTCTTTCCCGTCTTTATCCTTGACATGCCCCCAGAAAGTCTTTGTGAGAGCGATTCTTGGTTCGTGGGTAGTCCTCGTGGTCTTGTCATTGGAACTGTTGTCGGCATCGAGGGTGCTCAGCATTTCATCCACTGATGGCAAAGTGCCCAGTGCGTGACTGTCCGCCTTGTCCCAGCCCTCCAGTTTGTTAAGCAGGTAGAGTGGATTGTTGCTTTTTTGGTCGTTGTAGTTGAAGTTGTAGGAGACAATCAAATCGAATTGACGCTTCTTGTCAAGACCGAAAGTAACCCCAGGAGACACATTGAGCGTCTGCTGCCTGTTTTTCATGGGGGTGTATCGGTTGCGGAAGTCAGCCGGCATGGTGGTGGAACTGGGATAATCCAGCAGGTAATGAACATAGTCTTTCGACAGATAATCGCTGTAATTGTGGGAAAGGTTGAGACTGAACCGGATGTAGTCGTTGTGGGCAGGACGGAAGTTGAGGTCGGAGTCAAAATAGGTGTCCGTGCTATGTCCCTGGTTCTTGCTGCTCGAACGTGTGCGGTTGATGGCGTACTTTCTCAGCAGTCCGCCTGCATCGGGTGTCATGATGCTGTCCATCCATGCCTTGCCCAACTGACTTGCCACATCTTCAGACAGGGTTGTGCTGGCATTGTCTCCAAGATGGTTCCACTTCCGGTAGTTCACCGAAGGTTGGATATAGACATACAGTCCCTTGATGAAGTCGCCTATGGGTTCGTCATGCTGAAGATTCAGATAATGCCGAGTGTTGATGTCCCATCCATAACTCTTCCGCGTGTTGAACGACCTGCCGTAGGTGTCGCCTCCTTCCAGGAATGTGGCGCTGTTGGTGTTCTGTCTGTCTTCTGTCTCGCTGTAGGTGGTCTCCATGCTGCCCTGATAGCGGTAGCGCTCTTCGCGTTCCTTCATATAGTTGCCGCCCAGCTTGTAGGTGGTTCGCAGTCCCTCCGACTGCTGCAGGGGCGTCCATTCACCCTTCTCGCCAGGTGTGCGGTAGTCGTTCAGGTTATTGGCATTGGCAAAGAGCACCAGTCGCGAATGGTCGTCAAACCGCATGCCGAAAAGTCTGCCCAGAAACTTTCCGTCATGCTTGCCCTGCTCATTCCGATGGAACGTGAGTCCCCCACCCCCTTCGGCATTGGCTATCCATCCCCGTGCATACTCTTTCTTCAGCCTCACATCCATTACCAGCAGCTTCTTCGCCGATTTCTCTTCGGGCTTTCCCTTCACGTTGTCCGGCACCCGCTCATAACTCGTCACGTGCTTCACCATATAGGCCGGCATGTTCTCCAGCAGCAGTTCGCGGTCGCTGTCGAAGAAGTCCTTCCCGTTCAGCAGCATCGTGTCGATGGGTTTCCCGTTCACATTGATGACACCGCCCTTTTCCATCGTCACGCCCGGCAGTTTCTTGATGAGTTCGTTGAGCATCGAGCCTTCTGCCAGATTGAAGGCATCGGCATCATAGACGAGCGTGTCGCCATTCATGTAGAACTTCAGCTTCGTCGCCTTCACTACCACCTCGTCCAGCTCAATCTCGTTGCGTTTCGGCATCCGCTTCAGATAGATGGGCTTGATTGAACGATTGCTTTCCCGCTTATAGAGCTTCTTGATGTCAAGCGGCACATACGCCGTCTGATAGCCCTCGGCTTCAACCTTGATAAGGTACTTGCCCGGCTTAAAAACACCACAGGAGATGTAGGAACTCTTGTATCCGTCCTCATCGTAGTAGCCTCCGTGAATGCTATCGACGAAGGTGCTGTCGGCAGCGTTCAATTTCACGCCCTTCAGTCCCTTGATGATGTCATGCGTCAAGTGGTCTCTCACTTCGGCATTCACCCACAACATCGTCTCATTCCTTTTGACAGAATCCACCTTCTCTTCCTGTGCCGTGCTGTCATTGCTCAGCACCTTCTCCTGCCCCATTGCCACCAATGCGACAACAGCCAGCACGAAAGTGAGAATTGTTCTTTTCATTGTTGTTTATTTCAGTTTCTCTATCAGTCTTAACAACCCTTCAATATCATGTGGGTCGGTATTTATTTCATAGATGACACCCTGCTTGTCGATAAGCTTGTAGGTGGGATAGCCGTTGACACCTATGTAGCGTTCGATGGCGCTTTGCTGGTCTTCGGGCAGATTGTAATGGACGCAGTTCGGTCCCGTCAAGTTATACTCCGAGATGACGCTTTTCCAGGCCTCGTCGCTGCTGTTGTTGGCCAGAAAGAGATAGACGATGTCGTAGTCCTTCAGGGCTTCCCTCACTCTCCACGACTCCTTCAGGTTCTCTCGGCAAGGAGCGCACCACGTTCCCCAGATGTCCACATAGATGAGCTTGCCCTGATAAGGTTCGATGAGTTTGCGGAGTATCTTCTCGCCATCGCTCATTCCCTCCACATCAGAAGATGGACGCAGGCTGTTGGCATCGACAAATTGCTTTTCCGCCTCTTTCACCTTCACGAACTCGCGATATTGCCACACGGCACGACGTATAAGCTCAGGGTTGGTGATGTAGGGCAATGTGCTTGCTACTTCGTCGGCAGCAGAGTCATAGTCGGTGCCCCATTCCATCTTGTAGAAGAGGTCACGAACCATGCAAACCTGCGCACAGAAGTTCGTGGGGCTGAGGTTCAGCTTTTCGTGCAGCTCGTTCAAGGCATTTCTTCTCGCTTCGCGTAAACTGATGTAGCCTTCTTTTACCCAGATTTCTGCTGTCTCTGGATAAAAGTCAATGGGGTATCCGCCGCTCTTAAGGCTGGATTGATCTATGGGTTCCATGAGGGTGTACTCCATTCTGTTGAAGAAGATCTCATCGCCGGCAACCATCAATAGCGGGTTGTCGAGCAGGTACTTCTCGCGAGGTGCCAAGAAGCTGAAATACTGTTGCCAATAGGCTTCCTTGTCAATGTCGTAAACGCTATCATTCTCTTTCTGAAAATCCTTGAACATATAGTATCGGTCGCATATTGCATACAGGTATTGCGAAACCAAGAACGTGCGGAGGACGTCGGATGTCCTGGGTGAGCAGCCTTCAAGTTCGGGCAGTCCATCGTTCATCTGGCGAACCAAGTCATCCAGCCTTGCCACCTGTACATCTCTCCATTTCAGCAGCGAGTCAGGATGTGCAACGTGTGTTTCGCTTTGCAGGGGCATAAGGTATTTGTACATAATGGGGAAGAACAGTTTGCTCGTTTCGGCACTGACTCCCTTTCCACTTAATGTGACATTGTCTCCTGGTCTCTGCATGGGTTTCGTGGCGTCAAACGTCAGCTCCACCGTGTCGCCCGGACAGGCATATACTCCAGCCATCGGATAGACGAGCACAAACATGGGATATGGCACATGGATGGTGAGCGAGAAGGTTCCATCGTCCTCGAATTTGATTGGGATGGTTTGCTTCTTTCGCACGATGTAGTCACCTATGTTGACATCTGCCTCGTTGTTTAGATTCTTCAACTTAGCAGGGTCGTCCACTATCACATTTCCCCTGATGACCACCTCCCCACCGTGCAGACGATACTCGTCCCACTCAGCACTCGGATAATTCATCAATTGCGGCACCTCCTCCTTCTTCTCTTTCTTCTTTGCCTCCATACTGAAAGGCAAGATAAGTATGACGAGCACAAAAGTGATAATTGTTCTTTTCATATTTGTTTATTTGACAATTGCTTTTTCCAATGCATCCCTGATAGTTTCAACACCAGGGAAACCTGCTGTTGTGTATGTCAAGTTCCCGTCCGATGAATAGATGGCGTAGGTTGGATAACCATCGGATAGGTGTTGCTCCATCATGAAGTTACATTGTTCATCTGTTAGGTAGTATTGCTCACCCCCGATGGTTGGAATGAGTTCCTTCCATGTGTTGACAGGAGAGGTGGATGAGGTGATGTAGATATACACGATGTCCTTGTCAGTGAGTTCCTTCTTCAGCGGCTTCATCAGTTCGATGCCAGCACGGCAAGGACCGCACCAAGTTGCCCAAATGTCTATCACCACCACCTTGCTCTTATAGCGTTTGAGGAGAATGGGCAGTACATCCTTTGGCTCCACTTCTGTCATATCCAGATAGTGCACATTGGATTGGTCTGCAAAACTCTC
>JAGAAZ010000146.1 GCA_017614895.1 Bacteroidaceae bacterium
CTTGACGCATTCTATAGCCTCTTTTCTATAATCCATATTATTAAATCGTCTATTTCTTATTGTATAGTAATCAGTTCGCAACCTTGTTTTTCGTAGTAGGCAAGCATCTCCGGCAATTTCTTCAGGTCGTAGCTGGTAACACAGTCAGCAAAAACGTATACCTTATAACCTGCTTTCCGCATATTGAAGCAGGTGGACTTCACACAACCGGTAGCATCGGCACCAGCGATATAGAACTCCGTGATACCGTTGGTCTCAATGAAAGAGCAAAACGCCTCGCTCGTCAAAGCATTACTCTTTGTCTTCACAAAGATGTTATCCGATACGACCTTCAGTTCCGGTACCAACTCCTCACCACGAGTGCCAGACTTAAAGGTACGGGTACTTGCAGTGATGTTGTTGTGCTTGATATAGACGACATGCATTTCTTCATTTATCGCCCAATCGATAGCAGCATTGATATTCTCAATGATGTCGCGGTAGTGCTTCTTGATATCGTTCTGGATATCAAAAACGACAAGTGATTTTGTATTCATATATTTTTCTTTCCTTTTTGAGATTCTATAATGATGCGCCTAACTGATAGGAATCTTCTATAAAATGTGTTCCTTTGATGTCACCCTTGTCTTTGATGCCTCTGACAAGCACCTTGCCAACATCCTCTATTTCAAAGAACTTCAGGCAGAGATTATACTCCGTCAGAATGGCATCAAACAATTCTGGCAGAGTGGCAGCACCAACAAGTAGCAATGCCATCTTCTTGATGTGGAACGAATCGCGAATGGGATTATGGAACCTATCGATAATGGCTTTCAACTGAGCACTGATGCCATAGAAATAGACAGGGGAGGCAATAACAAGCATATCTGCTTGGTTCATCTTCTCATAGATGAGGACCATATCATCTTTCTGAGCACAGATGCCGTTCGTTTTGAAGCAGGCATTACACCCCAAACATGGACTCACTTTATAATCACGTACAGATACCATCTCCACATGATACTGCGCTGAAGCTCCTTTGGCAAAAGCTTCAGCCAACAGTTCTGTATTGCCCTTCTTCCGCGGACTTCCATTTATAATCAGAATATTCATTTCTCTATGAATTCGATAATCGCCTGCAAAGGTACGGCAAAAAAAATACCCCAGCAAGTTTCTGGGATATTCTGTATGATTTTGTGATGAATGGCAAGGGAAAACTTCGTGGTCAGTTGCCACTTCAGTTTTCCGAGAAGTAATAGCCGAAACCAGCGCGATTGGCAATGTTAGCGGCGTAGGGACCGAGTTTCTTGCGCAGACGGGTGAAGGACACATCGACAGTACGGTCGGAGACGACCACATCATGCCAAACACATTCTATAAGCTGCTGACGTGAGAACACTTCGCCACGATGGGAGAGGAGCAATCTCAACAACTCGAACTCAGTGCGGGAAAGAGACACCTCGGTGCCGTTGATGGTGACAGTCTTCTGTTCGATATTGACGATAAGTCCACGGAAACGTAGAGCTGGACGACCCAAGCGAGCCTCGACTACATTCATCACGTAGTCACCCAATTTCTCGCAGGCTGATATAATATCAATATAATATGTACCCAGGGCGTAGGAATAGCTATGGGCATTGACATCCTGGATGTTCTGCGTCTTCAACTGGTCACGAAGGGCATTGATGTCAGCTTCGATTTCCTTTGAAAGATCCAGCGAGAGGTCTTCGCGCCTTCCGCTGATGACCACCATCATCTGCACGATGCTCTCACCTGTCAGCCGCAACATCTCATGCAGATGCTCATATTGCTCGGTAGTGAAATCTTCGCCTTTCTCACGGGTTCGGTGGATGGAGCGGGCAATGCTCGAGCAAGCATCACCGATGCTCTCCAGTTCGGAGATTTGACGTAGCATGGAACGAATTTTGCCTTTCGTCTCATCGGAGAGGTGGTCACGTCCCACACGTTCGAGATAGTTGGCAATCTCTATTTCCATATTGTCGGACATCTCCTCGTATTTGTCTATGCGTTCGTGGAGACGCTCCTGCTCCTTGCGGTTTTGCTCGTCAAGGAGGGTTCGAACCAGACCAAACATCTGTTGCATCCGCTCAGCCAGGAGAGTGATTTCTTTCTGTGCCTGCAAGACGGAGATTTCTGGCGTGGACATCAAACCGCCTTCGATGAAACGAAGGTGTCCGCAGCTTGCCGTTTCCTTGCGAGGACGGATGACAAAGCAGACAAATCGCTCAATCTGAGGAATGAACCAGATGAGGATACCTGTGTTGATGATGTTGAAGCCAGTGTGGAAGGCTGCCAAAACAAAGTTCATGTCGGTACCCACGATGCCGCATACAGTATCGACAAACGGGTGCAGCACAAACAGCATCCACACCACACCAAAGATGTTGAAGAACATGTGAGCAAAGGCGGCACGACGCGCTTCAGTGGATGCCGTCATGGCAGCAAGGTTCGAAGTGACGGTGGTTCCGATATTTTCACCCATGACGAGAGCAATGCCTTGATAGATAGGCATCACGCCGCTGGAGCACAACATCATCGTGATGGCCATGATGGCAGCCGACGACTGCACGCACATCGTGAGCAGACCACCCAGCAGCAGGAAGATGAGCGTAGTGGTGAAGGCATCGGGATCAAAAGATGCGAAGAACTGGAGCACCGCCTCGTTCTCGCCCAGCTGCATGTCAGTTCCCGTCTGTCGCAAGGTGCCCAGACCCAGCAACAAAAATGCCACACCGAAGATGAAATCGCCCACGATGCGATGACGCTTCTTATAGATGAGCAGCATCGCCACCATGAAGGCAGGAAAAACAAAATTAGTGATATTGAACGAGGTTCCAGCCGAGATGATCCATGCCGTCAATGTCGTGCCGATGTTGGCTCCCATGATGACGCTGATGGCTTGTGCCAATGTCAGCAGACCTGCATTGACGAACGAAACCGTCATCACCGTCGTAGCTGTAGAGGACTGCACGGCAGCCGTCACACCCATACCCGTCAGCATTCCCGTGAAGCGATTGGTGGTCATCGCACCAAGAACGTGGCGCAACTGCGGTCCAGCCATCTTCTGCAACGCCTCACTCATCATCTTCATACCATAGATGAGCAGAGCCAGCGAACCAAGAATTGTGAATGTAATCAAAATCATTGAAGTGTCCATGTTGTGTCTATTTTGCGGCAAAGGTACAAAAAAGGCGGCATATCACCACAGAAAATCGGTTACAAAATGGTTACAATGAAAATTTTACCTTGGTGATAGGAATCCGTGATTGGTAAGACCCTTGTAGCTTTTAGCGGCAGCTTGCAGGGCTTCGTCTTCGGACATCAAACGAACGACAAAAGAATAAACTTCCTTGCAACATAGGCGAAACTCCGAACTTAAAGATGTTGCCTAAGAAAGTAAATAAATGTGAAACTTCCAAACTTTTCCCCGATTTTTTCAAGCAGAGGCAGGGTATTCTCAAATAAAGTCGGTAGATTTTGGTTCTTCTCTCACTTATGTGTAACTTTGCAAAATAAATGTACAGGGAGACATGAAGAAACTATTTTCGATTTTATTGGTCGTGATGCTGCTCGTGTTGTGCGGATGCAGCAACGATAGGATGAATGACACCTATTGGCGCAACGACAAAACGGGTGAATGGCTGATTGGTTTCGTGGAGAACAAGGTGGTTTACGACTGCAAGGTATGGGATGTTGTTTCGCAGACCGAAGAGGAGGGTGCATATACCATCCAAGCGGAGTGGGCAGGCTCGAAGCTTAATGTGAATGTGGGTAAGGAAGAGGATGGCAGGCGCTCCATCACCATCAATGGGAAGGAGGCGCCATGCAGCATCATCAGCGAACAGTTTCTTCCTGACTATCCAGAGAAAGACAATACCACCTTTGCCGACAACAACTATCGGGCTGGTGATAGCGTGACCATCGTGGGATGGATCAAGCCCCTACCCTCTGCCGTCCAATGGCTGCAAGAGAAAGTCTATGGCGAGGAGAAGACGAACGAGGTGTCCGTCTGTACCACGAGCATCTACACCAATCAGGGGGAGTCTTTCACGGCTCCGCTGGATTCCCTCGGTCGGTTCACTTTGCGGATGCCGATTGTGAACACCACCGCTCTTTGGTTTGATTACGATGGTGGACTTTCGACGATTGTGGCAGAACCCAACGAGACTTACTTCCTGATGGTTGACCCGACGGAGAACAAGAAACTCTTCATGGGCAAGAATGCTCGGTTGCAGAACGAAATCATGGCGCATCGCATCGAAGTGTCCATCTGTGGAACAGACAGTTTGGAACGGATGGGTGACAGCATGAACATCCTCGCCAACATCGAAAGCAAGACGAAGGAGGATATGCAGCAGCTCGACAAGATGTGCAAAGAGCATCCGACCCTGTCAAAGAAATATAAGACCTTCTACCAGAATAAGATCTTGTCAGTGAATGCCAACATGTTGATGCAGGTGATGTATCTGGTGCCTAACTACGAGCTGCCCGAGCCCTACATCAAGGCGGTCAATGAGCACTATCTGGCAAAGATGCAGGAACCCTACCCCCTCGGAGGCGAACACTTCCAACGATTTTTCAAAGATTATTACCAATACTACGAGATGGCGGCCAACAACAAGCATGACGCTCCGCTCCAATGGATCATGGACAAGGCGGAACGGGATGGCATCATCCGTCTCTCGGCTCAGGACAGGGAGGCGGTCAGGCAACACGATGCTGCTTACCCTGCGTTTAGGGAGAAAATGAAGAATACCCCTGACAGCCTGCGTCAACCACTTTACGATGCGTTCGACAAGAATGACTTCATGGTTGCCATCAACGAAATCACCAACCGTGAAGGGTACGAAGAATACGCACAACAGCAATTCACCTTGCGGAACATGAAGTGGTATCTGGAGGAGATGGAAGTCCAGGGCTGGAGCCAGACCGTTCGTGACTTTGCGCTCAGCAACTATCTCTGCGGAACCATCAACTGGTCACGCGTACCATTGAACAAAGAAATCCTTGACCTTGCTGATGCGAATATCCAGATGGAAGGAGCCAAAGCTGCCTTCCATGCGCTGAACGACAAGTATGAACAGATAGGCCAGCGTCTCCTCAACGAGGACATCCTCCAGTCGAACGATGCCGTGAAGGGCATGAGCGATGGCGAGAAGATCTTGAGGAAACTCATTGAGCCGTACAAGGGAAAGATGATCCTCATCGACGTGTGGGGCACATGGTGCGGTCCTTGCAAGATGCGCCTCTCCCACTCGCAGGAGGAGTACGAGCGTCTGAAGGACTACGACATCGTGTATATGTATTTCGCCAGCGGTTCGGAGGAAAAGAGCTGGAAGAATGTCATCAAGGAGTACAACGTGGTGGGCGACAATGTGGTACACTACAACTTGCCCGATGACCTGCAGAAAGCCCTTGAGAACTTCATTGGTGTGCAAGGCTATCCCACCTACAAGCTCATTGACCCAAACGGCAATCTTCTCGATGTCAATGCCGACCCCATCGACCTCGATGCACTTGCAGGACTATTGGAACGGATGAAATCTAACCATTCGAAATAATGAAAATCATTCTTGCCATAGATTCGTTCAAAGGTTGTCTGACCTCTAAGGAGGCTAATCAGGCAGCGGCTGAGGGTATCAGGAGGGTGCGTCCTGACACTGAGGTCGTGCAGATACCTGTGAGCGACGGGGGCGAGTGTTTTCTGGAGGCATTCCATGCTGCCATCGGAGGTGAGCGAATAGAGGTGGTGGTCAATGACCCACTGATGCGACCCGTCAAGGCAGCGTATCTGCTTCAGGGCAGAAGGGCGGTCATCGAGATGGCGCAAGCCAGTGGGCTCACCCTGCTCTCGGAGGAGGAACGGAATCCGATGGTGACGACGAGCTATGGCACAGGGCAGTTGGTGGCAGATGCTGTCAGAAGAGGGGCTGACCACATCATCGTGGGACTGGGAGGAAGTGCCACCAGCGATGCTGGCAAGGGGATGCTACAAGCCTTAATGGATAACTTTTACAAGAGTGGTCATTTGAATGATATAGAAGAACTTAAGAATATTTGTTTCACTATTGCTTCAGATGTCAAAAATCCGCTTTGTGGAGAGCAAGGTGCTGCTTGTGTGTTCGCTCCGCAGAAGGGTGCCACCCCTGAGATGGTTCGGCAATTGGACGAACGGGCAAGGCTGTTTGCAGAAGAGTC
>JAGAAZ010000147.1 GCA_017614895.1 Bacteroidaceae bacterium
AAACGGATGGCACAGACAATCCTATTGATGACAATCGTCCTCGTCAGACAGAGTTCAATAAACTGAACCTCACGCATATCTTGCTGTCCAAGCGCAATCTGCTCATCTTGGTGAAAGAGGGCATTGTGAATGGATGGGATGACCCTCGTATGCCGACCATTTGCGGTTTCCGTCGTCGTGGTTATAGCCCTGAAGGCATTTTGGCATTCATCGACAAGATTGGCTACACGAAGTTCGATGCCCTCAATCAGATGTCGCTCTTCGAGTCCGCTGTCCGTGACGACCTCAATAAGCGTGCACAACGTGTGAGCGCTGTCATCAACCCGGTTAAATTGGTCATCACCAACTTCCCCGAGGGAGAAACCGAGGTGTATAATGCCATCAACAATCCTGAGAATGAGGCTGATGGCACCCACGAGATTGAGTTCAGCCGCGAACTGTGGATTGAACGTGACGACTTCATGGAGGATGCTCCCAAGAAATTCTTCCGTCTGGGTCCTGGCAAGCAGGTGCGACTGAAGAACTCTTACATTATCCAATGTCCTGACAACCTTGAGGACTGTGTGGTGAAGGATGCTGAGGGCAATATCATCGAGATACATGCTGAACTGATTCCTGAGACCAAGACAGGTCAGGCACATAGCGATATGAAGATCAAGGGCAAGACCATCCACTGGGTGAGTTGCAACCACTGCCTTGAAGCTGAGGTGCGCAATTACGACCGCCTCTGGATGGTGGAGAATCCACGTGACGAAGTGGCTGCCTACTCTAAGGAACATGGTGACGTTCGTGGCATTGAAGCCATGCGTCCGTTCCTCAATCCTCATAGCCTCGACATCAAGAAGGCATACGTGGAGAAGTGGCTTGCCACCCGCAAACCAATGGATTACTTGCAGTTCCAGCGCATTGGCTACTACAATGTCGATCCTGACTCTACGCCAGAGCATCTGGTGTTCAACCGCACTGTAGGTTTGACTGATGCCTGGAAGAAAATCAACAAGTGACGCTTCATGGCAAAAGACTATTTTCAATCCAAGGAATTCAAGGAACTGCTACAGTCATACGAGGAGCAGCACGACAGGGGCGAAAGCATCTATCTGGATGCTGACGACTTTGCCGATTTGGCTGATTACTACCTCAGCATTGACCAGCCGTCCTTGGCGATGGATACGCTTCTACGTGGTCTTTCTCTTCATCCCGACGATGAGGTGCTGATGATTGTGCTGAGTGCTTCTCACATCTACCAGCGTCAGTACGACGAGGCGGAGGAAGTGCTGCAGAAGCTCGATTCCACCAATTCCGACGTGAAGTATCAGCTGGCGCAACTACAATATGCTAAGTACGGTCAGGTGAAGAAAGCGGAGAAGATTTGGCGGGAATGGATGAAGCTGGAAAATGGTCAGGAGCCCACCGAACAACATCGACGTGAAAGCTACATACACGTCATTTCTTCTCTGATTGAGTTGCGTGGCAATAGCCGGAGCGATAAGGAATACGATGTGGAGGCTGTGCGCCGATGGATACGTGAATACATTGACACCTTCTCTCCGCTGGGTGCCTACGATGAGGATGTCCAATTGGCTGATATCTGTCGTGACAACGACTTGGCAGATTTGATGGCAGAGGTGCTCACACAGGTGCTGGAGGAACAACCATACCTGCCCAAGGGATGGGCCAACCTCGCCTTGGCGCAGTATCTGTTGGCACAATACGAACAAGCCCTTGAATCCAGCGATTTTGCTTTGGCTGTCAATCCCAACGATCTTGAAGCCTTGCTCACCAAGGCACATACCTATCATTCGATGGGCGAGAAGAAGTTGGCAAAACCTGTGTTCAAGGAGTATCTTGACAAGGGTGGGGACGCTGTGCAAATCATTCCATACGCTGATTCCCTCTTCGTCACAGGTGAACGTGATGTTGCCATCTCCGAACTGGAGTGGTTAAGCAACTTTTTCGAGAACCGACGCTTGGAGACTGAAAAGAAATACCAGGAAACAAAGGCCATGTATGGGACTGACCAGCAAAAGATGCAGGATGCCGATGATATGTATGATGACTTCCTCGACCTCTACAAGCGCATTCTTACTGATATCAGCGACCTCTATCACCACAACGAGTGCTACGAGGAGAGCCTCGCTGTCAATCGCAGGTTGACTGAGGTTGACCCGCAAGACTCGGAGGCATACTTCATGCTGGGCATCAACAGCCTGGCATTAGGACGCTACGAGGAAGCCTCACGCAATTTTGCTTTTGCGCTCCAATGGGCTGACGATCAGGTGATGATGGGTGTTGACATCGCTCTCACCTTCGTGCTCAACAACTTCGACAAGTTCGCCTTGGAGGTGCTTAACGCTGTCAGTCAGATAGCTGCCAACAGCGACAGCCCCTTCGCCAAGAACATTCCGGCAGCCAAGTCGCTCACTTACTTGAAACTTGGTCATAAAGATCAGTTCCTTCGCTACTTCAAGCAGGCATGTCAGGATACGCCCGATTTGGTGAAGAAGGTCTATGAAGGCTACTTCCCTGAAAACTATCCAGTGAATCAGTGGAGCGACTATGCCGTCAAGAACATCGACAAGCTGATGCGGAAATTCAGGGGCGAAAACTTCCATTTCCAGGACTTCACATAAAGACAATAAATACATTACTAATATATGACACGTAACAAATTCAAGGGGTTGGGCATCGCGCTCGTCACTCCTTTCACAAAAGAAGGCAAGGTGGACTTCACCGCTCTCCGCCGTTTGCTCGATTATCAACTCTCCAACGGTATTGATTTCATCTGCCTGTTGGGTACCACAGCTGAAACACCCACACTCTCTGCCGAAGAACGTCAGCAGGTGAAAGACCTCGTGGTCGAGAAGGTGAACGGACAAGTGCCTATCCTCATGGGATGTGGAGGCAACAACACAGCCGCTGTCGTGGAGCAAATCCAGACAGGTGATTTCTCAGGCATTGAAGGCATTCTTAGTGTTTGTCCTTACTACAACAAACCATCACAAGAGGGACTCTATCAGCACTTCAAGGCTATCGCTGCAGCCGCTGCCACACGCAACCTCTCCGTTGTACTTTATAATGTGCCAGGACGTGTAGGAGTGAACATGACTGCTGAAACCACACTCCGCCTTGCCAACGAATGCGAGAACATCGTTGCCATCAAGGAGGCGTCAGGCAACTTCACTCAGATTGACGACATCATCAAGAACAAGCCAGCTAACTTCGATGTGATTTCAGGCGATGACGGCATTACCTTCCCGCTGATTACGCTTGGTGCTGTGGGTGTCATCTCTGTCATCGGCAATGCACTTCCTAAGGAATTTAGCCGCATGGTGCGACTCGCTCTTAATGGCGACTATCAGAACGCATTGACCATCCATCACAAGTTCACGGAACTTTTCAAACTTCTGTTCGTTGATGGCAACCCAGCAGGTGTGAAGGCTATGCTTAATTCAATGGGACTCATCGAGAACGAACTCCGACTTCCTCTCGTTCCATCACGTATTTCCACTTTCGAAAAAATATCCGCCATCATCAAGGAACTCAACATCAAGTGCTGAGCACCTATACGGATGCAAGATAAAAGGCTCTCACCTCAACATGGAGTGGGAGCCTTCTTTGCTTATTTGGCATTTGGCAAAATTGGCAGAGGACGTTTATTCTCCAATACTCCAGCCTTAATTGGAAATAAGGCATGGTTATTATGCACTTCAATCATCACTCTAAAAAAATGTGCTTTTCTTTTGAAAATAATTGGATTATTGTTTGTCTATATGAAATAGATTTCGTACGCTTTGTAGCGTAAAATAAAACACGAGATTGCGGGAAGAGGCCACCCGATGTAGTTGATCTTAGAATAAAAATAACACAACAAATAATAACCAGTTTTTCTTGTTTTTGTGCTCGTTTACTCGTATCTTTGCAACGAAATTCTAATTAACAAAACTAATAAGTGTATGAAGACGATTCTATTTGTAATGGCTTTGGTGGCCATTTGTCAGACGGCTGTGGCTCAGGGGGCACGCAGAAACTTTTCACGTGAGGCTTATACGACTGAGACACCGATGGTGCACGACCCTGTGATGGCGAAGGAGGGAAACACGTATTATGTGTATGCGACGGGGATGGGCATCCAGCAGATGACTTCGCAGGATCGGAAGACGTGGACGGTGTCGCGTCAACCTGTGATGACGGTCATCCCAGGGTGGACGACGGATTCCGTGCCTGGTTTCAGCAGTCATGTGTGGGCTCCTGATGTGATTCAGTGGCACGGACGCTGGTGGATGGCTTATAGCTGTTCGACGTTCGGAAAGAATGGGTCAGCTATTGGATTGCTGAGCAGTCGTTCGTTGGCTGCCAACATGTGGAAGGATGAGGGCTGCATCGTGACTTCGCGTGAGAAGCGTGACAACTGGAACGCCATCGACCCGAACTTCGTCATTGACGACACGGACACACCTTGGCTTGTTTGGGGCTCGTTCTGGGACGGCATCCAACTGGCTCGTCTCGACACGACCATGCATATTGCTCAGGGGGTGAAACCTCGTACCATTGCTCGCCGATATGATCCAAACTACAAGCCTACGGAGGAGAATCCGACCTCAAAGTTTGCTGGGACGAATGCCATCGAGGCACCCTTCATCTTCAAGCATGGTGGCTATTATTACCTCTTTGTGTCGTGGGATTACTGCTGTCGGGGTGCTAAGAGTAACTATCGTGTGGCTGTGGGTCGCAGCAAGTCGGTGGAGGGTCCTTATCTCGACCGTGACGGCAAGGATATGGTCAAGGGTGGTGGCACGCTCTTCATCGAGGGCGACAAGAAGGAATGGGAGGCTGCAGGTCATTGTGCTGCCTACACCTTCGACGGAGAGGATGTCTTCATCTGTCATGGTTACAGCGCCACAAGGGATGGTGCTGCCTTGCTGATTCAGCGCACCATCAGCTGGACTGCCGATGGATGGCCTGAACTGAAGCGGTAACTTCTGAAAGTTAAAAATAATTATTTCTCGAAGTGCTGATAGTCTTTGACCGTGCGCCAAGCACCTCCCCAGCGAAAACCGTGCTGGATGAAGAGGCGATAGCAGAGGTCGGAGGTATTGATAAAGGGCACAGGAATCTGACGATTGGCTGTGCGATTGTTGGCGTAGGGCTTGCCGTTGGCAGGCTCTACTTTTCCGTTATTGAGGTGGACATAGGGGTTGTAGAGAGGGTTGATGTCGATGGCGAGTCCTTGGGCGTGTTTGGAGAGTTTGGTGGTGCCTGAGACCACACGGAAGTTGAAGGAGGAGGTGTTGTTGGCTGTCATGCTACGCTCATCGTCGGCATCGTAGTTGTCGATGAGAGTGATGCGCTCGACCTTGTAGTTGGCTTGGTAGAGCTGACGGAAGATGTCGAGGAGGTCGCTGGCAATGGTTTGGTTGCAGACGATTTCGCCTAGCTGGGTTTTGCCGTCGATGTTGCGATGGAGCACACGGAGGTAGCGCAGAGTGGTGCGTGGAACGGTGCAGTTTTGCTTGTAGGATTTACCCTGCATACGGCTGAAGATGGCGTCGCTGATGGGAAGAATCTGGAAGCAGGAGTCGAGGCTATAGGCATGAACAGCCTGATCGCTAACGATGGCTGCTGGTGTCCATTGTCGCAGGGTTGCCAACTCGTCTGGAGTGGTGAAAGAGCAAAGGAGGGTGAGGAGAAGTGAGAGGTATAAAATCTTCATTTTCGAGTCAATTATTGTTTTCGGGTGGCAAATTTACGGAAAAAGATTGATTTTGTGCAAGGGCTTGTGAGGCTATGTGGATTTTTTTCCCTAATTTTGTACCGAAATATGTACAAACACCAACATAAATATGGAAAATAAGATTCAAGAATTGACAGAGAAGCTCCTGAAGGATGGAGTGGAGAAGGGCAATGCCGAGGCCGAGAAAATCATCGCTGCAGCGAATGAGAAGGCGGCTCAGATTGTTGCTGATGCGAAGGCACAAGCTGAGGAGATTGAGGCAACTGCCAAGAAGAACACCCAAGGCATGGAGGAGAACATGAAGAGTGAAATCAAGATGTATGCGGCTCAGGCGCTGAATGCGCTGAAGAGCGAAATCACCGACGTGGTGGGTGACAAGGTGGTGAAGGCAGCTGCTGCCGACATCGCTGGCAACAAGGATTTCATGAATGAGTTAATGCTGAAGCTGGCTGAGAAATGGGGTGCCAATGAGGACATCGTCATCGGTGCAGAGGATGCACAGGGCCTGAAGGCGCTGTTTGCCAAGAAGGCAAAGGCGTTGCTGGACAAGGGCGTGAAGATTGAGCAGGTGAACGGCAAAAAGACGCAGTTCACAGTGGCTCCTGCCGACGGTTCGTACAAGGTGAACTTCGGCGAAGCAGAGTTTGAGGAATATTTCAAGAATTTCTTGCGTCCACAGTTGGTGGATATGATTTTCTAAGGTATGGGAAATTACTATTGTTTAATGGCGGGTCTGCCTGACATCACGCTGGAGGATACGAAGCGCGGGGTCAGCATGGAGGACTTGAGAGAGGAGCTGGATGCGGTCTTGTCGGACGGCGACAAGAAGGTGCTCTATTACTTCTTCCTCAAGAACGACTGTGCGAACCTGGTGAAGCTGCTGAAGAATCCGAATGCGCAGATTGAAGCCAACGGCAACTTGACCATGGAACAGTATGTCGATTTGATGACTTCGGCAAAGGAGATGAACTTCAACGTGCATCGCTATCCTGCCTTCATGAGTATGTTTGCGCGTGAGTACGCATATAATAAGGATAAGGAGGGTTACTTCCCCGAGGACGACATGCTCTACAAGTTCTATCAGTATGCCATCGAGACGTGCCCGAACAAGATGGTGCGCCAGTGGTATAAGCTGAATCTGGACATCACCAACATCCTCACGGCGTTCCTGGCTCGCAAGAACGGCTGGAATGTGGCTGACTACATCCAGGGCGAGGACGAGGTGACGGAGATGATCCTGACGAACAACACGAAGGACTTCAACTTGACTGCCGAGTATGACTATGTGGCAGACTTGATGAAGATTGTGGAGTGTGAAGACCCTGTGGAGAAGGAGAAGAAGATGGACGCGTTCAAGTGGCTGTGGCTGGAGGAGAAGACTTTCTTCAATGTGTTCTCCATCGAGGCCGTGTTCGCTTACCTTTGCAAACTCGACATGCTGGCACGCTGGGACAAGCTGGATGTGGAACAGGGCAAGGAAACTTTCCGCCAGATCATTGAGAACTTGAGAGGGGAGGCGAGAGTGCCCGAAGAGTTTCAGGCTAAAGCGCCCCATGTGAGAGACTTGATGGCTGGATAGAAATAATCAGCTTATTCGAAATACTCAGAGTAATCGGAATAAAATCAAAGAACAAGATATGACAAAAGGAACTGTTAGTGGCGTTAATGCCAACATGGTGACACTGTCTGTCGATGGTCCTGTGAAGCAGGGTGAAATCTGCTATATCGAGACAGGTGGTGACAAGCTGATGAGTGAGGTCATCAAGGTGGTGGGCAGTGACGTGTATGTTCAGGTGTTCGAATCGACACGTGGACTCAGGGTTGGTGCGCCAGCCGAATTTACAGGACACATGCTGGAAGTGCAGTTGGGTCCTGGCATGCTGTCAAAGAACTACGACGGTTTGCAGAACGACCTCGACAAGATGGAGGGTGTCTTCCTGAAGCGTGGTCAGTACACGGAACCTCTCGACAAGGAACGTGAATGGGATTTCGTGCCACTCGCCAAGGTGGGCGATGAGGTGGAAAGCTCTGCATGGCTCGGTGAGGTGGAAGAAAACTCACAGAAACTGAAAATCATGGTTCCCTTCCAGATGGAGGGCAAGGCGAAGGTGAAGAGCATCGTCAAGGCTGGCAAATATAAGATTCACGATGTGGTGGCTGTGCTCGAGAAGGAGGACGGTACCGAGGTGAAGGTGGATATGGTGCAGCACTGGCCTGTGAAGTTTGCTATGACGAACTATAAGGAAAAACCGCGTCCATTCAAGCTGTTGGAGACGGGTGTGAGAACCATCGATACGTTCAATCCTATCGTGGAAGGCGGTACGGGCTTCATCCCTGGTCCTTTCGGTACGGGTAAGACGGTGCTGCAGCACGCCATTTCTAAGCAGGCTGAGGCAGACATCGTGATCATCGCTGCCTGTGGTGAGCGTGCGAACGAGGTGGTGGAAATCTTCACGGAGTTCCCTGAATTGGTTGACCCACACACAGGACGCAAGCTGATGGAGCGTACCATCATCATCGCCAACACGTCGAACATGCCTGTGGCTGCCCGTGAGGCTTCTGTCTATACAGCTATGACAATGGCTGAGTATTACCGCTCGATGGGTCTGCGTGTCCTCCTGATGGCTGACTCCACCTCTCGTTGGGCTCAGGCGTTGCGTGAGATGTCGAACCGTATGGAGGAACTGCCTGGTCCTGACGCATTCCCAATGGACTTGGGTGCTTTGATCTCGAACTTCTACGGACGTGCAGGTTATGTCTATCTGAAGAACGGTGAGATTGGTTCCATCACCTTCATCGGAACGGTGTCACCAGCCGGTGGTAACCTGAAGGAACCTGTGACGGAGAACACCAAGAAGGTGGCTCGTTGCTTCTACGGATTGGAACAGGATCGTGCCGACAAGAAGCGTTACCCAGCTGTGAATCCTATTGACTCTTATTCTAAGTATCTGGAATATCCTGAGTTTGCCGACTACATCGCCAAGACCATCAACGACAAGTGGATACCAAAGGTGCTCAACCTGAAGACCCGTATGCAGCGTGGTAAGGAGATTGCCGAGCAGATCAATATCTTGGGTGATGACGGTGTGCCAGTGGATTATCACGTAGTGTTCTGGAAGTCTGAAATCATCGACTTCGTGCTCCTGCAGCAGGATGCCTTCGACGAGGTGGATGCTGTGACTTCGCTGGAGCGTCAGGAGGCCATCCTCGATATGGTGACAGGAATCTGCGAGACCGACTTCCAGTTTGACCACTTCGAGGATTGTGTGGCATACTTCCGTAAGCTCATCAACCTCTGCAAGCAGATGAACTACTCGCAGTTCAAGAGCGAACAATATAACGACTTTGTTTCACAAATCAAGGCAATGCTTGCCGCATAAACGATTATGGCTACAGCTTTTCAGAAGATATACACTAAGGTTGGCCAGATTACGAAGGCCACAGTCTCCCTCAAAGCAAAGGGAGTAGGATATGATGAGCTTGCTACCATCAACGGCAAGCTGGCTCAGGTAGTGAAAATTGCAGGCGACGACGTGACCCTGCAGGTGTTTGAAGGTACAGGTGGCATCCCAACCAATGCGGAAGTGGTGTTCCTCGGCAAGGCTCCATCGCTGAAGGTGAGCGAGCAGCTGGCAGGACGCTTCTTCAATGCCTACGGCAACCCTATCGACGGAGGTCCAGAGATTGAGGGTAAGGACGTGGAGATTGGCGGTCCATCTGTGAACCCTGTGCGTCGTAAGCAGCCATCCGAATTGATTGCAACGGGTATTGCAGGTATCGACCTGAACAATACGCTGGTGTCTGGTCAGAAGATTCCATTCTTTGCTGACCCTGACCAACCATTCAACGAGGTGATGGCATTGGTGGCACTCCGCGCGAAGGTGGACAAGATCATCCTTGGCGGTATGGGTATGACGAACGACGACTATTACTTCTTCAAGAATACGTTCTCGAATGCTGGTGCGCTCGACCGCATCATCGCCTTCATGAACACCACCGAAGACCCTGCTGTGGAGCGTCTGCTGGTGCCAGATATGGCTTTGACGGCTGCTGAGTACTTTGCTGTGGAGAAGCATGAGACGGTGCTGGTGCTCCTGACGGACATGACTTCCTACGCCGACTCACTCTCCATCGTGTCAAATCGTATGGACCAGATTCCTTCGAAGGACTCTATGCCAGGTTCGCTCTATTCCGACTTGGCAAAGATTTACGAGAAGGCGGTGCAGTTCCCAGAGAGTGCAGGTGGCGGTTCTATCACCATCATCGCTGTGACCACGCTTTCTGGTGGCGACATCACACACGCTGTGCCTGACAACACGGGTTACATCACCGAGGGTCAGCTTTACCTGCGTCGTGACTCAGATATCGGTAAGGTCATCGTTGACCCATTCCGTTCACTTTCTCGTCTGAAGCAGCTCGTGGCTGGTAAGAAGACGCGTAAGGATCACTCACAGGTGATGAACGCTGCCATCCGTCTTTACTCCGATGCAGCCAATGCAAAGACGAAGCTGGAGAATGGTTTCGACTTGACCGACTACGACAACCGTTGCCTCGACTTCGCGAAGGAATATGCAGGTAAGCTTCTTGCCATTGACGTCAATCTCGATACGACTGAAATGCTGGATGTTACGTGGTCACTCTTCAAGAAATATTTCAAGCTTGAAGAAGTCAACATCAAGAAAGAATTCACCGACATCTATTGGAAGTAATATATGGCGATAAAGTTTCAATATAACAAGACATCGCTTCAGCAGATTGAGAAGAACCTGAAGATGCGACAGCGCACCTTGCCCATCATCAAGAACAAGGAGACAGCGTTGCGTCTGGAGGTGAAACGAAGCAAGGAGGAAGCGGACGCCTTGGAGAAGAAACTGCAACAGCAGATTGGCGGCTACGAGTCGATGTATGCTCTGTGGGGCGAGTTCGACACGTCGCTGGTGAGCCTGAAGGATGTGCAGCTCGATGTGAAGAAAGTGGCAGGAGTTCGTGTGCCTGTGCTTCAGAACATC
>JAGAAZ010000148.1 GCA_017614895.1 Bacteroidaceae bacterium
ATAGTTGATGACGTCGATGTTCTCATTGTGCAACTCGCGCACGATGCCATGAATACGGCTACCCTTTACACCCACGCAGGCACCTACAGGGTCTATACGCTCGTTGTAGCTCTCCACTGCAATCTTCGCACGCTCACCAGGGATGCGGGCAATCCTCTGCACCGTGATGAGTCCGTCGTTAATCTCAGGCACTTCCTGCTCCAACAAACGACGCAGGAACTCCGGAGAAGTACGGGAAAGGATAATCTTGGGGTTGTTGTTCAGATTGTCCACACGGAGCACTACAGCACGAGCTGTCTCGCCCTTGCGGAAGAAGTCACCTGGAATCTGCTCGCTCTTCGGCAGGAGCAATTCATTGCCCTCATCATCGAGCAGCAGCATTTCACGCTTCCAAATCTGGTACACCTCGCCGCTGACAATCTGTCCAACCTTATCTACATACTTGTTGTAGAGGTTGTCATGCTCAAGGTCAAGAATCTTGCTGGCCATTGTCTGGCGCAGGGTCAGGATGGCACGACGGCCAAACTTTGCGAACTCCACACGTTCACTCACTTCCTCACCCACTTCGAAATCTTTGTCAATCTGCTGAGCTTCAGACAGGCTGATTTCTGCATTCTCGTTCTGCACCTGTCCATCTTCTACCACTACACGGTTGCGATAGATTTCGAAGTCACCCTTGTCTGGATTCACAATCACATCGAAATTCTCATCCGAACCATACGTCTTCTGCAACACGCTGCGGAAGCTGTCCTCGATCACACTCACCAGAGTGGTTCTGTCAATGTTCTTTGTCTCCTTGAAGTCCTTAAAAGTGTCTATCAAGTTGACACGTTCTGTCATTTTCTTTGTAGCCATTATATTTGTTGTTTAGTTATTTCGTTGCTTGAAATTCGCCCAGCGCGTGGGCTGGTTATTTGAAATCAATGATGTTCTTCACCCACTTCACGTCCCCATAGCTGAAAGTCTTGTCCACTTCCACCATCTGTGGGCGCTTCTTCCCTTCTATCTTCTGCTTCTCCATCACAGTCACCACAAAGCCATTCTCGTCAGCGCTTTTCAACTCACCTTCCATCTTCTTTCCGTCGGTAGTCAGCAGTTCCACGTCATAGCCAATGGAATTGATGTATTGCTGCAATACCTTGAATGGCTGACCGATACCAGCCGAACCTACTTCCAGTTCAAAATCCTCTACATCGCGGTCAAAGTGCTCCTCGATGAAACGGCTTAGTTCACAGCAATCGTCAATCCATACACCATCCTTGTGGTCAATCTCCACTGTGATTTTGTTCTGCTCATCCACCGTAGCGTCCACCAAGAAATACTCTTTGCCCTCCAACCATTCGAGAGCCAAATCCTTCACTTTGTTTTTGTCAATCATACATTATTAATTCTTACAATTTGCCACGAGCCATCGGGCAATGAAAAGAGGGAACTCTTCAGTCCCCTCATTCTTTTCGCCTGCAAAGGTACTACATTTATTTCATTTCACCAAATTTCTCACTATTTATTTGTAAAATAAAGTGAAACTAGTCTCTTACTTATATCTATTCCTCTTTGTCAAGATGTTCCAGCGGTTACGAATGGCTTGTCCGATTTGTCGAAAGTTACCATAGCGTAGGTTGTTGAAAAGCTCTTCGAAAGAACGGCCTATTTTGAGCCAAGGGTGTCCCCATGCGTTGGTGCGATAGACATGCTCTTTGAAAGCAACGTGTTCGATGACATGGGCAGGATGGTGCAATGGAAATTGGAGCTCGTGTCGTTTCATTGTGTACATGCGACGAAGACGGGCAGGGATTGTGTTGAGGTTGGCAGCGTAGTGGGTACTGTCGGGAGTAGCTCCGAGGTTGTTGACGAGGTTTCGCGTTGGCATAATGGCGAGCTGGTGATTGAGTACGAGACTCATGAGGAAGATTGTCTCGTAGTATTCCTTGCCAGAGTCACGATGATGATAGCACATGTCGAGCAGATGAGGACGGTATTTGCGCAGTTGCCATAGGTCACGCACCTGTTGCATGGCATAAGAATCATCAAGAAATGTGTAGTGGCTGTCCCATTGGTCGATAACACGCCGCCAACTTGCCCATCCCCAGATGCTGAATACAGTGGTGAAGAAGTAATCATCGGGGACATCGGGAGTTACCTCATCGCTGTTGAAGCCTGCAATCATACCGATGCGCTCATCGTCAGCGTAGCGGTCGAGTAGTTCCTTACAGAATGGGAAGAAGGATTGTGAGGGAACGTCATCGTCTTCGAGCACAATACAGCGGTCAACAATGGAGAATGCCCATTTCTGGGAAAGGTATTCGGAGGGGTCGCATCCATAGTTCTTCTCTTGGTAGAGTTGGTGGACTTCGCACTCCCAGTCGATGTCGGCTACGATTTGGCGACATTGCATGATACGCTCCATGTCTTGTTCGCCTCGTGGTCCGTCTTGATAGAGAAAGAGGCGGGTGGGGCGTGCCTTCTTCACTTCATCAAATACTTTCTGGAGGAAATCAGGACGGTTGAAGAAGAGGATGAGGACTGATACGTCTATGTTGGCTGGGTACATTTTTAGTGGAGAGTTTAGAGATGAGAGTTTAGAGTTTATAGTTAGCGACCGAATAAGTATTTCTTCAGGAAAGGGCTCATGCGGAGGATCTCGGAGATGAGGAGGCAGAAGGCGATGACAATGATGGCCATGCCGACGGAGAGAACAATGTCAATGACGAAGTTGGGATGGTGCTCGTTGAGCCATTTGCCCACTTCAGGAAGTTTGGGCAGGAGGAGAAAGTGGAGGAGATAGACGTCAAGGGTACGGGTGCCAACGTATTGGAGCCCTCGTCCGATGCGTGTTTGCTGGGTGAAAAGGGCTTGATGATTGCGAAAGTACATGACCACAACGAGCATGAGGGTGTACATGGCCATTGTCTTGGGCAGGTTAGTCCACTCATGCTTAATAAGGTGCCATCTGAAGATGTCTGCGCAGCAGAAAAAAGCAAGCAGCACAGTGACGAGGAAGAACCCTTTGGCGTCGAAGAGTCTTTGGACGTTTGGCCAGAAGCGATGAACGATGTTCCCGAGCAGGAAGAAGTGCATGAACTTCAACGTTTCGTAGAAGGAACTGTACATCATGAAGTCTGTCTTCCACCACTTGCCGAGTGTTTGAGGCATGAAAAGGGAAACATGGGCACAGAGGCTGATAATCCAGAGAACGATGATGGCAATGTTTTCCGTTCGTTTGCCGAAGCGTTGGAAGAGGGCTGCCACTATGTAGTAAATGAGGAACATTTGAAGGAGCACCCATGTGAACCAATATCCGAATTTAGTGGGTGTTTTCAAGGCACGCATAAAACCCTCGTCGAAAGGATATTGGGTACGTAACACAATGAAGACACAGAGAAATACAAGGGTGGGGAGCACCTGCACTTTGATTTTCTTCCAAGTGAGGGAGGCAAAGCTTTGAGGTGTCCAAAACCATTTTGCCTTATATGCCAGAAATCCGCTGACAAAAAAGAACAGGGGCATACGGAAGAGTACGAGGAAGGGGAGGGAGGCGGAAATCTTCTCCGACTCCATGAATCCCGACTGTGCCACATGGTAGGCGACGACGAGTATCATGGTGAATCCACGCATGGCATCAAGCCATTCAAGTCTTTGGGTCTTAGTTTCTTCCATGGAGTAATTGTATGAGTTTGTCACTTTTTCCACTAATGAATTTTCTCGCGAACATCTTGCCACTTGCCATTAGCATATCGTAGTCTGTCTCGTCCATCACTTTGATGACGGGGTCATAAACGATGCAATGCAGTGGCGTGAGTCTGGTGAGTCCAGGATATTTCCCCTCATGGAGAATACACTTCGAAGCCCATTGGGAACTGTTGAAGGCGATAGTTTGTGGCAAGGTTTCGGAAGGTGCGAATGAGTCAGCAAAGTATCGACGGACTTCAGATTTGTTGGTATATACATTATATATATGTGTGAGCAGCCCTTGCGACACGCACCACCAGTCGGCTCCTTTGTACAGCTGCCACCGTTCCCCGTCCACTATGAATGAAAGGGGTTTCCTTGCTCCCGTCCACATCTTCACCTTGCGACACAAGACACGGAGACGCTCATTCCATCGACGGCTCAGAATGTTGAGGTGGAAGAATGGACGTGGCACTTGATATAGTAGCCGTTGGTCTAGAGGTAAGTCGTTGGTATCCATGCAGTAGCCTGCCATGAATTCCTGGTCTGGATGTGCCTCTAACCACGACGTTATGTGTTCATTGCTCCATAGCGGATAATCCAGCCCTGACAGGAAGAAGATACGGTCAAATACCAACGGGTATTCGAGTACAGCTTTGATAAGTGACATCTGATCTTCCACCTGCCGAATGGTACCCCACACCACATCAATGCGGTTTTCCACGAAGTGTACGTTCTCCTGTTGCAAAAGGGATGTGAAGGCGTTCAGATCAGACTTCTTGTCCACATGCACAAAGAACTGCGCATCTTTGTGCAGGGCATCCACAAGCCTCTTGAGTTGAGGCGCATCGGTGTGAGCTGATATGAGGTAGGCAAGGGTCATGTTGAGGGTTGAGAGTTGAGGGTTGAGAGTTCTTTTTTCTTCCAGCGTCCGGAGAGCCAAGGGACTTTCTCCACGTAAGGTACCAGCCAAGTGGAGATGGCGAAAACAAAGAAGATGAGCACGATAATGTCATCCCAGTGCCCTTGACCATAGATGCTGTGTCCGAATACGATGTGGGTGAAGCGGTAGAACTGGAGGATGGGGTAGTGTACGACGAAATACACCATCGAGTGCTGACCGATGTAGTTGATGACAGGCACCCGACCCAATGGTAATTTCAGCAGGAAACCAGAAAGACCCAGTAGGATGATGACGGTGTTGACAAAGGCTGCCAGTTCATTCCCCTTGAAGTTGTTGGAGTGCATGATGTACTCTCCATGCCACACGATGTTCAATATGATGAACGTCACGATCATCAGAGAAGATGTCACAAGGGCAAACCGTTGTCCCATTCGTTCAATCAGCCATCTCCATGTACGTCCCATGTTGAAAAAGAACACCCCCATGAACACGTTGCTCAGGCTCATTGGCAACGGATTCTCAAGTTTCCACATCCAGTAGCTGAGGAGTGGACAAATCAGGATGATGACCGTCTGGAACACGGAGATAGGCTTGACAATATGGATTTTCTTGATAAGATGTACCAGCACATACGATGAGAAGAAAGAGAACAGGAACCACATCGGTTCATTGCCCCACACAGCACTAGTCTTCCACAGGTGACTCCATTCCATCGGTTCGATGGGGTGCCCGTAGCGCTTGATCTCGAAAGGAAGGTAGAACGCATATACGACAAAGCCAATGATACCCCATGCTACATAGGGGATAAGCAGTCGTTTCGCCTTGTCCTTGATGTATGCCCCGGTATCACCTGATACCGTCTTGTTGAAGTAGCCTGCCTTGAAGAAGAAGAAGCACATGAAGAAAAATGACCACCCCATCACCTCTATCCACCAGTCATCGTCCTTGTGACCACAGAAGGTGATGATGTGCAGCAGGATCATGCGGATAATACAGATGCCACACAGGAAATCAAATGTATGATTGCGTCCTTTCATCGCTGCAAAGATACATCTTTTTTCTTATATCTACCTGACAAAATAGGCACTTTTTCCATGTATGGAGTTATCCATGTGCAGGTAATCAGCACAAACGCCATCATCAGAATGACATCCTCCCAATGATGCGCTACAGAATGATGGAACACAATATGCGTGAAAGCATAGAGGAAGATGAGCGGGTAGTGTGCCACAAAATAGACCATCGAGTGTTCCCCAATGAAGCCAACGATGGGCACTCGTTTTAGGGGCATTGCCAACAGCAATCCTGAGATACCCACTAAGGCGCAGAGAGTGTTGATGCCTGCCCCCCATGGATTTTGCACGAATTTGTTAAGGCTCATGTCGTATTCCCCATGCCACATGCGGTTACCCACGATGAATTCGGCAATGAGCAATACGCTCAAGAGGATGAGCCATCCTTTGGGTACACGAGTCTGTAACCAGCGCCAACCTCTGCCAAGGTAGAAAAAGAATATGCCCATAAATACATTATCGAGGCTCATCCATAGGGGGTTATGCTGTTTCCACAGCCAATAACTGATGAACGGAAATGCGACAGCCACCCAGCGTAAGTATTTCACTTTGTTCAGGAAGTGCACCATCACATACGACATGAAAAAGGACATGAGAAACCACAATGGAGGGTCACCCCACACGTGACTGTCTTCCCATAGGTGTGACCAGCGTAGTATTTTGTAATATCGTTGGAAATTATCGGGGAAAATCAGCAGGAATCCGAAGAAGATGATGCTGCCGATGATGCCCCAAGTGGCGTATGGCACCAGCAAGCGCTTCACTCGGTCTTTCAGATAAGGCCATGTGGGGATGGAGATGCCTTTGTTGAAGTAGCCCGCTTTGAAAAAGAAGAAGGACATGAAGAAGAATGACCACGCCATCACTTTCGTGAACCAGAACTCACTCCTGTAACCACATGTGCTCATCACGTGGAGCAGAATCATACGGAGAATGCATAGTCCGCATAATAGGTCGAAAGCATGGTTGCGCATCTTCATACGAATATTCTATTTCTCCTTAACAATCAGTTGGTCTTCGGTCATACGCTCCATATAAGACTGGATGAGTCCTTTCACCTCTCGTTCCATCTGCTGCTCAACCTTCCCAGTCTTGCCCAACAGGTTCTTCTTCAAATACCAGTCTTTCTTGTAGTTGTAGATGGCTTTTGTTTGCCCGCTTTCTGTGAAGAGCAGTACATAGTCCCCCTTTACATAGTGATACAATCCATTGTCGTTGGTGATAGCCCATGTGTCCTGATCATCTGTATGCAACAGGTCTTGGCCGAATGCCACGTAGGGTTTGTTGTAGCCCAGATAATTCAACACCGTCGGCATGATGTCTATCTGTTGGGCAATGCAATGACGGCGTTCGGGTTGAATGTCGCCAGAGGGGTCGAAAATTAGGATGGGTACACTGCACACGCCCAGTTCCGTCTGATACATAGGTTCAGAGTTCATGTTCGTGTGGTCGGCAGTCAGCACAAAGATGGTGTTCTCATACCAAGGTTGTTTTTCTGCTGTTTCGAAGAAGAGTCGCAAAGCATTGTCCACATAACGGATGCATTTGTGCATGATGTTGCCGTCGCCTGGCTCATCCTTGTAAATATCCTTATACCGTTCTGGTACGGCATATGGATGGTGCGAACTGGCGGTGAACACTGATGTGATGAATGGCTCCTTCATCTCGCTCATCTTCAAAGCATAAAACTGCAAAAATTCTTCGTCCCAGATTGCCCACATTCCGTCAAAGTCCTTGTCACCATTGAAACGTTTGTCCTGATTGTATTCCGTTCTACCGAGATAATGCTGATAGCCTGTTGTCTTGGCGAATGCTTCAAATCCCATCGAACCATTCTCTGCCCCATGAAAGAATGCAGATTCATACCCCACTTTACTTAGTTCACCTGCCAATCCGCTCACTTCATTCATCGAGGCAGGAGTGAGGAAAAAAGGTTCGATAAAGCGTGGAATGCTAGAGAGGATGGAAGGCATTCCGTCAATGCTCTTCCGTCCGTTGGCAATGGTCAAGTCGAACGTCAACGACTTCCTGATAAGGGAATCTGTAAATGGTGTCCAGCCTTTATAGTCATTATAGGCGCCAATATATTCCCTGCCATAACTCTCCATAATGAGCACCACCACATTCTTTTTCTTTATCACCACACTGTCAGCAGGGGTGTGGACAGGGCTATAAATGGTGTCCAACTCTTCACGAGGGAAAAACTTTGGATCAGCAAAGACATTCTTGTTGATGGTGCGTATCATCGAGAAGGGGGTGTTCAGAATCAGCGCAGCCTCAGCAGGCCGATTGACGTACTGATTGGCATTGCTGATGGTGATGGGGCGTACAGCTGTTGTGGCACCGCCACGCATACCTGCAATCATGATGGGTATATAAAGTCCGAAACATACAAGATGAATGGCATAATAAATGAATCGACTCTTCAACATACGTAACTTCAATTCCCCTTTCGGTTTGGCATACAGCACCACTAATCCCACTATTAATACAATGCCCACTAACACTAAATACCAGTGGCGCAATAGTTCCACACTAATTACATCGCTGATGTTCCCTTCGTTGCTGAACTCTTGAAATACAGATGAAGTGGTGCGCCGTCCTGTGTATTGGAAATAAACCGCATCAGCCAAGTTGGCGATGATGCATAGCGAATTCACCACCACATACACCCACTTCGCCATTGTTTGCCACCAGTTCGTCTCCTTAAAATGCAAGGGAATCAGCATGAGAATCGCATACAATACATTTGTATACAGAATTGCCGATGTGTCAAACATCCAGCAACCCTTGAAAGCCTCCCAAAACGAAAGCGTATCGAAACCTTCCGACAAAACCGACCAGTTCTCAGACAAGTAAGCCAATCGGCACAAGCCATAGACGATATACACCAATGCCAGATTGTGAATAAAAGCAATCGGGCTGGAAATAAATGACTTTTTTAGTTGTAAGCGTTTCATTGTGTTGTCATGTGAAAGGGGATTATCTTGAAGAAGGAATGCAGAGGGAGTCAATCAATGTCCCTTTTACAGCATCGTATGCCGTCAGGAAGAGTGTGTCACAGCTGATGCGTACCTTCTGGTAAGAACGAATATCTTTCTCTATCTTGTCGAAGCGTCCTTCAGGTGGATTGATGCGATAACCTTTAGGAGAACAATGACTGATGATATAAATAAGAGATGAGGGTAGAGTATCACTGATTCTACGGGCATAGGCATGTTCATGTCCTTGTAGTATCACATTCACTCCATATTTTTGGATCAAGTCATCAAACATCCATCGTTGTATCAGATTGTTCGTCTCCCCGCGAACAGAATA
Source organism: Bacteroidaceae bacterium (assembly GCA_017614895.1). Classification (GTDB taxonomy): domain Bacteria; phylum Bacteroidota; class Bacteroidia; order Bacteroidales; family Bacteroidaceae; genus Minthosoma. Next base: position 8,965 of record JAGAAZ010000148.1, read on the forward strand.
GAGCGGATGATGCACCACCACAATCTTCCATTTCGTGTTGCTTTTGGTCAGATGCTCTTCCAACCATTGGCGTTGTGTCCATAGATGGAAGAACTCACGGTTACTGTCTAGACAAAACAATTGTACATCCTTGTAGCGAACAGTGAACACTTGATTCTCACCAATCATCGAATCCAGATAGTACGAGTGAATCAGCGAAAAACGTCGTTCCAGTTGGCCGATAACACCCTTTAAATAGTCATGATTACCTGTCACTGTCAACACTGGGACAACTTGTCCAATGGAATCCAAGCTCGCGAATGTTTCACCCCAATAGGCATCAGTTGGTCGCTCCGTCAAATCTCCTCCACATACAAAGAATTCTGCATCAGGATTTTGTCTGAATGCCTCTTTCAAAAGCTGGTTGGCAATGCCACCGATAGAATCTTGGATATCACCCATATAGATAAAGGTTGTTTCGTGCTCGTCCTTACAAGGTAGGTGGAACTCGTGCCATTCCGATTTTTTATCCCCAGTACAAACACGATAGCGATAGGTGTGCCCTGCATTCAGCCCTCTCATTCTTGCCACATAATAGGTGGCTTTTCCACTCCTTGACTCAAAAACTTCGCCTGAAGCTTTTATGAGTTGACGGTTTTGGGGGACAAGTTGAGAGTTGAGATCGATCAATTCCACACATGACGTTTGCACTTCCTCACCACACATCCAACTCACATTGCGACTTTTGATTCCATCCTCATCACCAAATGTCAACAGCACTCTTGTGGGTGTAGAGGAGGGAGTATAGGGAGCCTCTTCTGGGTTGTGAAACCAAACGTCCCAACGACTGGCACACCATCCACCGACGGCTACCAGCAACACAAATACTATTATTCGTATGACATTATTGCCTTTACGCATATTGTGCTAACACACCTGACTGCCACCCTTCACTGGCTTCTCCACAGTGGTTACACTGATATTGCCGTCATAGTTCTCTGCCGACAGAATCATGCCCTCACTCACAAGTCCATTCTTGAACTCGCGAGGAGCCAAGTTGGCGATAAAGAGCACTTGCTTGCCCACCAGCTGTTCAGGCTCATACCATTGTGCAATGCCGCTGACGATGGTACGTCCCTTAGGTGTACCGTCATCGAGTTTGAACTTCAATAGCTTCTTCATCTTGGGTACTCGCTCACATTCCAGCACGGTGGCCACACGGATGTCCAGTTTCGTGAAGTCATCAAATGCTACCGTTTCCTTCACGGGAGCCACTTCAGCATTGGCTGCTTCGTTTGCCTTGATGGTGGCTTCAAGCTTATCCATCTGGAACTTGATGGTTTCATCTTCAATCTTCGAGAACAGCAAAGTGGGCTTGCCCAATTGCTTGCCTGCAGGCAGGAGATCTGTCTTGCCGAGGTCTTCCCAGTTCAGTTCGTCCATGCAAATCATCTCACGCAATTTTGCTGATGAGAAAGGAAGGAATGGCTCGAAAGCGATGGCCAGATTGGCGGTGAGCTGCAAAGAGATATAGATGATGGTCTTCACACGTTCAGGATCGGTCTTGATGACCTTCCAAGGTTCTTCGTCAGCAATGTACTTGTTGCCGATACGTGCTAGATTCATCGCCTCTTTCTGTGCCTCACGGAACTTGAAACCCTCAATGAGTTTCTCCACATTGTCTTTCACTGATGCAAACTCAGCGAGTGTGCCCTTGTCTGTATCCGTCAGTTCACCACACTCGGGCACGATACCATCGTAATATTTCTGTGTGAGTTGCAAAGCGCGGTTCACAAAGTTGCCATACACAGCTACCAGTTCATTGTTGCAACGTGCTTGGAAATCAGCCCAAGTGAAGTCATTGTCCTTTGTCTCAGGTGCATTTGCTGTGAGCACATAACGCAACTCATCCTGACGGTTGGGCAATTCTTCCAGATATTCGTTGAGCCAAACGGCATAGTTTTTCGAGGTGGAAATTTTGTTGCCTTCAAGGTTCAAAAACTCATTGGAAGGCACATTGTCTGGTAGGATATAATCGCCATGTGCTTTCAGCATCGATGGGAACACGATGCAGTGGAACACGATGTTGTCCTTGCCGATGAAATGCACCAGACGGGTGTCTTCATCCTGCCACCAAGTCTGCCAAGTACCCCACTTCTCAGGTTCTTTCTCACAAAGCTCCTTGGTGTTGGAGATGTAACCAATGGGAGCATCAAACCACACATAGAGCACCTTGCCTTCTGCTCCTTCTACGGGCACAGGAATTCCCCAATCGAGGTCACGAGTCACAGCACGAGGTTTCAATCCGCCATCCAGCCAGCTTTTGCATTGACCATAGACGTTACTTCGCCACTCAGTATGTCCTTTCAGAATCCAATCCTCAAGCCATCCCTGATACTGGTCAAGGGGCAGATACCAATGCTTAGTCGCTTTCTTCACCAACGGGTTGCCGTTGATGGCATTGACTGGGTTGATCAGTTCTTCAGGTGAAAGAGTTGCGCCACACTTCTCGCATTGGTCACCATAGGCACCTTCTGCATGGCAACGTGGACATTCTCCCTTGATATTTCGGTCAGTCAAGAACTGCTTGGTCTCTTCGTCGTAGAACTGCTCCGAAGTGATCTCCACAAACTTTCCCTCATCGTAGAGTTTTTTGAAGAAGTCAGCAGCAAATTGATGATGTATCTTGCTGGTGGTACGTGAGAAGATGTCGAAGCTGATGCCGAAATCAGCAAATGACTTCTTGATGATGCCATGATAGCGATCCACCACATCCTGCACCGTACATCCCTCTTTTTTCGCACGGATGGTCACAGGTACACCATGCTCATCGCTACCACACACAAACATCACATCACGTCCCTTCAATCGAAGATAACGTGTATATATATCGGCAGGCACATACACACCTGCCAAATGCCCAATGTGTACAGGACCATTTGCATAAGGCAACGCTGCCGTTACAGTGGTTCTCTTAAAGTTTTTCTGTTCCATGTTCTTCGTTATGATATAATTTGAGTGCAAAGGTACGAAAATATAGTGAAATACTAAAAGTTAAAAGATAAAAGTTAAAATTCATTCAAAAAATCATTACCTTTGCACCATCTTTTATGACAGAAGATTTTTTTAATATACAGGTATTGAGAATATGAAAGTATGTGTGTGTGGAGGTGGCAATTTGGGTCATGTGGTGGCAGGTTTTCTTGCCGCAAAAAGTGATTGTGAGGTAAGTCTGCTGACTCGTCAACCTGAGCGTTGGCAATCCACATTGAGCATCACCACCCCCGAAGGAGAAGCGCTGCAAGGAACTTTACGGAAAATTTCTTCTTCGGCAGAAGAGGTCGTAACACCTTCCGATTTGGTGCTGCTGTGTTTGCCGGGTTTCTCCATCAAGGAGGTGCTTCAGCAGATTTGTCCAGCTTTGCAACCTCACACGGCTGTGGGTAGTATCGTCAGCAGTACAGGTTTCTTCTTTGATGCCTTTGAGGTGCTTCCGTCGGATACACCCCTATTCGGGTTTCAACGCGTTCCATTCATTTCCAGAGTTATAGAATATGGACGCTCAGCAGCCTTATTGGGCTATAAGCCATCCTTAAACATCAGTGTGGAGCAAACAGAGGATAAGGAATCTCTTCGTCAGACAATAGAGCATTTGTTTCATACACCAACTCATCTGCTTGGTAGCCATTATGAGGTGAGCTTGACCAACAGCAATCCCATCCTGCACCCTTCCCGCTTGTATAGCATGTGGAAGGATTGGCACGAAGGGGTGGTGTATCCCACGCAGACTTTGTTCTATGAAGAATGGACAGATGAAGCTTCTGAATTACTCATAGCGATGGATCAGGAGTTTCAATCACTTTTGGACACTTTGCCTGTTACGAAAGGAAGTATTCCCACCATCCTTGACTATTATGAGAGTCATGATGCTCCTTCACTCACGCAGAAATTGCATTCCATCAAGGCGTTTCAAGGCATTCTCTCGCCGATGAAAGCGGTAAAGGATGGGTTTGTGCCAGACTTCCAAAGCCGGTACTTCACCGAAGACTTCCCGTATGGATTGAAACTTATTCAGAATGTCGCGCAGAAACAGGGTGTTCTGACTCCTGTCATTAACAAAGTGTTGGAGTGGGGCACCCAGCGCATTCAGCATGCAGAACTCCGTTCACGGTTCAATCCTGATGACTCCCAACTGCGTCGCTTGCAACTTAGAATGCTTGATATTCTGCTCGAAATCGACCGTATTTGCCAGAAGCACCACATCCGTTATTGGCTCAGTAGCGGCACGCTCATCGGTGCTCTTCGACATGGGGGCTTCATTCCTTGGGACGATGATCTCGACATAGAAATGATGCGTGAGGACTATCTGAAACTGATGAAGGTGCTACCCAATGAATTGCCCAATTGGCTCTCCCTGCAGAACAGCGATACGGATGAGAATTATTTCTTCTTCTATGCCAAGATTCGTGACCGTCGTTCCAAGATGCTAGAGAACACCAATTATGACCGTATGTGGAAGGAACAGGGAATCTATATCGACATTTTCCCGATGGAAAAGCATCCGATAGGATTGCACAAATTTACAGAGAAGACAGTCGGACACATGTACAAGATTTGGCGCACCAGCACCAATGATGCCCAGAGTATCAAGCAAGTGCGTCGCATCTACGACATCAACGACAAATTCCTTTTCCCTCTCCTTCGCTTCTTCTGCCGTTTACTGCCCAACAAGGTTATCACCAGCGGTATGGGCATCCCCTATCATAATCCTCGCTATGCTGATGAGATATTCCCCTTAGCCGCTCACAAATTCGAGGGACACGAATTCCCCGTACCCGGCAAGGCGGATGCCCATCTGCGTCACATCTATGGCAACTACATGCAACTGCCCGACTTGGACAAGTTGACTCCTCATGTAGCTCAATTGGAAATGTACTGATTTTTTTGCGCCCTAACTAGAAAAATATTTTTTCCTAACTGGCGCGCAAATTTTTCCTCTTGGTATAACAAAAAAAGGAAGGTCGGCAATTGCCAACCTTCCTCGTTTATGTTTTGTATGAATCGTTTCGATTAGAAGTTTACGTAAGCACCGAAAGTGATTTCGTTGCCTCTGAAACCAAGGTCAAAGCCATTCTGCTTAGTCTGATTATGCTTAACAAAAGAATAAGCAATACCACCAACATGTGCAACGAGGCCAACCTTCTCACTGAGTGCATAAGAAATACCTGGCTTGATTGCAATCTGCCATGCGTTAGAGCTGTATTCATCACCGCAAACGTGACCATTCATATAAGAGAAGCCACCGTCAGCGAAGAAAGAGAAGTCACCAGCCTTAGCAAAAGTGTAACGAAGGTATGGGTTCAAAATGAATGCGTTTGCATAGTCGAAATTAACAGGAACTTTATAGCCTGCCAGTATATTGCTATTCTCACCGTGAGCATAACCAATCTTCACAGCTACGTCAAATGTGTCATTGAGTTTATAACCAATTTCGGGCAGAAGTGAAAAATTGTTAGACTTCCAGTCCTCTACCTTGTTAGTTGTTTGTCTCAGGTGGCTGTAACCTATTTCACCACCAGCCCAGAACTGTGCATTTGCTGCAAGGGACACAACTGCTACGAGAGCAGTAAGAATCATTTTTTTCATAATTTTTTCTCTTTTAATCAATTAGTTTTTCCTACTCTGTTAACAATGTCAGTCCGAGGTTTTCGGATTCCCCTCTTGAGGACGACAGTGCAAAGATATGCTCTTTTCACATATTAGCCAACATTATTTAACAAAAAACAATCATAAAGAACAATATTGGATACAAATAGAACAAAATCAACAAAAAATAGGCGAAGAAATTTGGTTCTTTACTCACTTAATCGTACCTTTGCCACGCTTTTAACATTGAATTATGGGAGATAGCAGTGAATATAAGTATTTAACGAAAATTGATTATCCTGTTGACCTGCGCAAGTTGAAGGTGGAAGAATTGCCAGCGGTATGTGATGAACTGAGGCATGACATTATTGAGGAGTTGGCGATGAATCCTGGGCATTTGGCTTCGAGTTTAGGTGTGGTGGAGTTGACGGTGGCGCTGCATTATGTGTTTAACACGCCTTACGACCGCATTGTGTGGGACGTGGGGCATCAGGCATACGGACATAAGATATTGACAGGACGGCGTGATCAGTTCTGCACCAACCGCAAGTTGAATGGATTGAAACCTTTCCCACATCCTGACGAAAGCGAATATGACACTTTTTGCTGCGGACATGCCAGCAACTCTATCTCAGCAGCGTTGGGTATGGCTGTGGCGGCGAAGATGAAGGGTGAGAACAGAAAGGTGGTGGCTGTGATTGGTGATGGTGCAATGAGTGGCGGGTTGGCATTTGAGGGTATCAACAATACGGCAAGCACGCCAAATGATATGCTGATTGTGCTGAATGACAACAATATGTCGATTGACCGTAGTGTTGGTGGCATGAGGAAATATCTCTTGCAATTGACGACGAACACCACCTATAACAACATCAGGTATAGGATATCCAAGAAGTTGTTTGGCTGGGGTATTCTGAACGAGAAGCGCAGGAGGGGATTGATTCGTTTCAGCAACAGCTTGAAATCGGTGTTGTCACGTCAAAAGAACATCTTTGAGGGTATGGACATCCGCTATTTTGGTCCTGCTGAGGGAAACAATGTGGTGGAGCTGGTGCGCATCCTGCAAGTCATCAAGGAGATGAAGGGTCCGAAGTTACTCTACATCCACACAACGAAGGGCTATGGCTATGCACCTGCAGAGGAAGATGCAACGATTTGGCATGCTCCAGGCAAGTTCGACCCCGATACAGGTGAGCGCATCAAGAATGATGATGGTACACCTCGCCCTCCAAAGTTTCAAGAAGTATTTGGCAAGACGCTCCTCGAATTGGCGCAGAAGAACGAGAAAATTGTGGGTGTGACGCCTGCGATGCCGACAGGTTGTTCGATGAATATTATGATGAACGCGATGCCTAATCGTGTTTTTGATGTGGGCATTGCTGAGGGTCATGCGGTGACTTTCTCTGGAGGTATGGCGAAGGATGGATTGCTGCCTTTCTGCAACATCTATTCATCGTTCATGCAGCGAGCTTACGACAACATCATCCACGATGCAGCAACGATGCGACTGAATATGGTGCTGTGTTTGGATCGCGCAGGATTGGTGGGTGAGGATGGCTCAACGCATCATGGAGCATTCGATATGGCATTCCTGAGACCGATTCCAAACTTGACCATTTCTTCTCCTTACAACGAAATGGAATTGCGTCGCCTGATGTACACCGCACAGTTGCCCGATAAGGGTGTGTTTGTCATTCGCTATCCTCGTGGACGAGGCAACACTGTGGATTGGATGTGTGAACTGGAAGAGGTGCCTGTGGGTAAAGGGCGCAAGTTGAAGGACGGTCAGGATATTGCAGTGTTGAGTATAGGTCCTATCGGCGTGGAAGCAGAGAAGGCGATTTCTATTGCAGAACTAAGGTCGCTGAACGAGCACCCTGAAGCTCCGCTCAACATCGCGCATTATGACATGCGTTTCTTGAAGCCGATTGATGAGGATATTCTGCATGAAGTGGGCATGAACTTCAAGAAAGTGGTGACAGTGGAAGATGGAGTGATTACAGGAGGATTGGGCAGTGCAGTATTGGAGTTCTTTGCTGACAATGGCTATGAGGTGGCAGTGAAACGAGTGGGCATCCCCAATAAGTTCGTGATGCACGGCACAGTAGCTGAGTTGCAACGGATTTGTGGAATGGATGCACAAAGTATAGCGGAGGTATTGGTATGAAAATTGTGATTGCAGGTGCAGGTGCTGTAGGCACGCATTTGGCACGCATGCTGTCAAACGACCGTCAGGATGTGGTGCTCATTGATGCTGACGAAGGAAAGCTCTTTCGTCTAGGCAGTGAATTGGATATCATGACACTGGTGAAGCAACCTTCGTCCATTCAGGGATTGAAAGATGCTGAGGTGCATCGTGCCGACCTGTTTATTGCTGTCACTCCTAATGTGAGCGAGAATCTGACGTGTGCCATGCTGGCAAAGCAGTTGGGCGCAAAGAAGACTGTGGCACGTGTGGACAATTACGAATACATGAAGCCCGAAAGCTTGGATCTGTTCAAGAACATGGGCATCGAGTCGCTAATCTACCCCGAATTGTTGGCTGCCGAAGACATCAAGGCGAGTGCACGTTATAGTTGGGTGCGTCAGATGTGGGAGTTCAACAATGGCGAACTGCTGTTGTTGAGCGTGAAGATGCACGATGCAAACCCGCTTGGCGAGAAGGAAATCAGCAATAAAGACAATCAGTTGGTGGGTCACACTTTGAAGGAAATTGGTATGGCTCATGGACACAATTTCCACGTGGTGGCGATTAAGCGTGACGGCGAAACCATCAGCCCGTATGGTGATGAGAAGATTTTGCCACGTGACCTCGTGTTCTTCATGACCACCAAAGAAAACTTAGGCGAGATTCGACACTTGACAGGCAAGGATGACTATCCTTCGGTGAAGAACAGCCTCATTATTGGTGGCGGCAAGCTGTCGGTGCGTGCCAGCTGGAAGTTAGCTTCCATCCACGATGGCATCAAGTTGATTGAACCAGACAGAAAACGTATAGAGGAATTGCAGTCGCTCGTGTCGCCCCAGACGATGATACTGGAGGGTGAGGGCTACGATATGGACTTGTTGAACGATGAGGGCTATGGCAATATGGAGGCGTTGATTGCTTTGACCGACAATGACCAGCAAAACATCTTGGCTTGTGTGGCTGCACGTCGTCGAGGCATCCGAAAGACGATTGCTCAGGTGGAGAACCTTGACTACTTCGATATGGCGAACGACCTCGACATCGGCACCATCATCAACAAGAAGCTGATTGCCGCCAGTCACATCTATCGGATGCTTCTGAAGGGTGATGTGGACAATGTGAAGATGCTCACGATCGGTAATGCTGATGTGGCGGAGTTTATTGTGAAGGCAGGTTCGAAGGTGACGAAGAAGAAGGTGATGGATTTGCATTTCCCTTACGGAGTGAACATCGGAGGTATGTCGAGAGATGGAAAATCGATGCTGGTGGGTGGTGGTACCCAACTGCAAGCTGACGACAAGGTGGTGGTTTTCTGTATCGGCAACACTCTCAAAAAACTGGACAAGTTCTTCAAGTAGATGATCAATTGGAAACTCATAGCGAGAATCATGGGATTCCTCCTCTTCATCGAGGCAGGATTGATGATGTTATGTCAGTTCGTCAGTTGGATATACGATGAAGGTGTGAAGGTGTTCTCTCTCGCCATTGTTCTTGCGTTGGTGTTGGGCATTATAGGGGTCTTGCTCGGACTTCATCCTGGCAAGAAGATGGGACGAAAAGACGGCTACATTGTGGTGTCATTCGTGTGGGTGCTGTTCACGCTCATTGGCATGATACCTTTTTTGTTCGATGAGCATGTGCCAGATGTGGCAAGTGCGTTCTTCGAAACTATGTCGGGATTCACCAGCACAGGTGCTACGATTATAGACGATCTCGACACAATGCCCAAAGGCTTACTTTTCTGGCGAAGTCTCACTCAATGGATTGGAGGTATCGGTATCGTGTTCTTTACCATCGCCATCCTGCCTGCCTTTGGTGTGGGCGAAGTGAAGCTTTTTGCGGCAGAATCGACAGGCCCCCTGCACAACAAGGTGCATCCACGCATCTCTGTAGCTGCCAAATGGATTGGTGGAGTGTATGTGATGCTGACCCTTCTCTGCATCCTCTCGCTGCTCATTTGTGGAATGCCGGCGTTCGACGCCATCAATTACTCACTTTGTACGACGGCCACAGGAGGTTATGGCACCCATTCTGCCCTGTTGGGCGATTTCTATCATTCACCAGCCATTGAGTACGTGCTCATCTTCTTCATGTTCGTCTCAGGTGTGAATTACACATTAATATATTATACTATTCTCAAGGGAAAGGTGAAGAAATTCTTTAGCGATGCCGAATTGAAAGCCTACCTCATCATCGTGATGGGTGCTTCGCTGATTTGTACGTTGGTGCTGGTCTATTCCGATTCAACACATGATGTGGAATTTGCCATCAGACAAAGCCTCTTCACCGTCATCTCCCTACAAACAACAACAGGTTTAGCGACTGTTGACTACACCGTTTGGCCTGTACAGCTGATGCCCGTCCTGCTCTTCGTCATGTTTGCAGGCGCTTCTTCTGGCAGCACCAGTGGTGGTTTCAAATGTGTGCGTCTCAGCATCATCTATCGGGTGTTGAAGAACGAGTTTACGCGCATTCTCCATCCTCGTGCCGTCACACCTGTCAGGATGAACGGGAACATTGTGCCGACCAATGTGGTGCAGATGCTTTTGGCCTTCGTTGCCCTCTTCGTCTGCTCCCTCTTCATGGGTGCTTTTGTCTTGGCGTTGAGCGGTGTTGATCCCAATGATGTGCATCCCAACTTCGACTACTACGAGGCTTTTGGCATCGCAATGTCGAGCATCAGTAATGTGGGTCCTGGTATGGGTTACTACGGCCCTGTCCATTCATGGGTCATCCTTAGTCCTGTTGCCAAGTTCGTGTGCTCCTTCCTCATGCTCATTGGACGTCTCGAAATCTTC
>JAGAAZ010000017.1 GCA_017614895.1 Bacteroidaceae bacterium
CAATTATTACAATGATAAAAAGTAACATGTTGAGTCTTAGTTCCGATGCCCAAACTACAGATGAATTTATCGGTGAAATGAAAGAGGATACTTACTTCGACACAATATATTTCAAATCACAACACTTTATTAATCAGATAAGAAACCAGCTTAATGACATCCATTCTGGTGGTCATAGAAGTAGAACGGTTCCTATAGAATATAATATGTACAATGAAGATGACATCTCCGTTTCTAAGGTTGCGGAAGGAACGTCATCGTACGGAAACAGAAAAGAAAAATAAAAAAAGTTGATGAAAAATTTGGATATTTAATTATAAGCACATATCTTTGCACCAGAAAATGTGAAAAGGTGTATCGCATAGGGCAAGAGCCCCGGTTGGTCCGGCAAGCAACTTGCAAGATGTTGACACTCATACGCTCCGCCTTAGAAGGATAGCCCCGGTTGGTCCGGCAAGCAAGGCCCTCAAGGCGGAGTTCCTTGTTTCAGCTCACCAATGTTTACATCGAAGGCATATTGGTCGATTATAGCGTATGGCTTATAGGGGCCTCCGTTCTTCATCTTCCTCATTGCTAATATTGTTCTGACACCTATTGTTCTGTCAAAATAGGCAAAGTAAGCAGCCTCCTCGTGTTTGCCTTCTTGAACTGTTCGCCATCCGAGATACTCGCTTTTAAGCAAGAAAGAAGGAATATCTTTTGCCAATGCATTCTTGATAGCATTGAATTTATTATCGTGTGAAGCCTTGCTAACAATGGTCTTCAGGTCTGACTTTGTTATTTCCACATCCATTGTTATGCCATTAGTAACAGTAAAACGCATAGGCTTGCCTTTCAGAAATTCTGCCTCCTGCAAAACCTCTGCCCTGATGCGTTTACTCTCTATATAATAATCTTCTTGTGTCCGCTTTGCCATATGTAGTGCAAAGGTACTGTATTTTCTTGGAAAAACACGATAAATATAGGATTAAAAGTTAAATTCCATCAAAAATGATGGTGTTAGATGGTGTTTACCATCTGCAGTTTGGCGATGATGGTGAAAATTCGTACTTTTGTAGGCAAAAAGAATAATAAATGACTCAAAAGGAAGCAATTATTGATGCTCTGAAATGTTTAGGTGGTAAAGCTAACCTAAATGATATTTATCGATTTGCATATACGAGAGCAGATTTCTCTGGAAGTAAGGATTGGAAAGCAACGATCCGTTGGTACTTACAAAAAGAGACAGACTCCTTCCGTTCTTCTAAACGTGGCTGGTATGAACTAGTTTCTTATCAAGAAGAGGTGACAAAGCTAAAACAGCAAATTGCCAACTTAAGCGATGTCAATAAAAAGTTGGAGTCTATTCCTAAGGCAACTGACCTTATCGAGAAGATTCTCCCTGAAATGATGGATGTGTGTAAGCATGACCGAATGAAAGCAGACCCCCTTAGAATAGCGCTACGTCACTTAGGATACGAAGAGGCTGCAGGCGTGTTCGATGCTTGGATAAGTGAAAAAGAAGATGACTTGGCAAAGGCGATGGAGAAGCTGAGGATTAAGATTCACAACATCACAATGACAGGCGAAAGCGCAACCTATGTCGAAATATAAAATAAAGGGTGTATGGCAAGAAAGATAACAATGACGGGCGACAAAGCCCAATATATTGAGAACCGTGCAAAGGACGTTGTGGCTGATGACCGAGAGATACGTTTGGAGGGCGAGCATGCACGGTATGAGGAACATGCAGGAACAGTGGTGGCTCACTATCCGTTGTATGGTGATTCAAAAACAGGGCTCAAACAATATGAATTCTTGGTGCGTGGCGGCTACATTGCCAACACAACACATGAACAGCATTTCCTATACTTGATGGGATATACCACAAATCAGCCAGAAGGGGTAAAGCCCATAGAATGGCTAACCACCAAGGAACAGCTTCACAAAATGCTACTACGACGTTTTCATATTCCATTGGAAAAGAAGGAACTGACAGATGCACAACTGAAGCGATTGGCCCATGATTGCTTTGTGGACCCAAAAGGCAATGGCATCGACATTCCAAAGCCTCGAGAGGAATTTTCACAGATGATGGACAATCTGCTGAATAATTTTCCGACCTGATTCTTAAATATACAAGAAGTCCCTTAAACACTACATTCTTGAACGATTATAAGGCGTAGGTTCCGACCCTAACAAGGTCGGAACTTACGCTTTTATTTGCTTCCTTATATTTCTCGTCGTCCGTAACTTTGCCCTCGAAATCAAAAAGCTCTAAACTATAATATCTAAACGCTAAACTCTCAACCATCATGGACATCTCCTTCTACCTAAAGAAACGGAACTGCCGCATTGCGGTGCCACACGGAGCGCAACGGAAGATTGCGGAACGCTTCGGGGTGAGCAAGCAACTGGTGAGCTATGCGCTGAGACAGGTAAGGAACAGCAAACGGGCACGGGAGATCAGGAAGGCGGCGATGGAGGAATTTGGAGGAAGGGAAGAAAAATTGAAGAATTGAAGTCGTTAGACTATTAAATATAAACGTTAAACTATAAACTTTACAAATTATGATTAAGCAAGGTTTTATCAAGAAGATTGGGGAGCCTAAGAAGTGGCAAACCAAGGAGGGTGAAGACCGTTTCACCTATCGTCTGACACTCAGCATCCCTTTCAGCCGCAACGACGGCAAGCAGGGGGAGGATGTCATCATCGCCAAACACGTGTGTGCAAATCCCGAGTATGTGAAGCAGCTTCATGAACTGATGGACAGCCATGCAGAGCTGGACTTGACCATCGGGTTCATGACCGACACGTATGAGGGCAAGGAGTACACGAGCATCAAGTTGTATAACCTCTCGCAGAGAATCAATTAATGGTTAAAGGTTAAAGGTTAAAGGTTAAAGAAAAATGAAACTGACAAAGAAACAGGTGCGCATCATCATCGGTGTGCTGAGCGCAATCATCGATTTATTCACCGAATTAATGGAGGGACATAAACATGGCAAAGAAAGTGACACTGGGATTGAGGCTTAACAACCCGTTGAACATCGTCAACTCAGCGTTGTTCCAATGGCTGGGACAGACGGGCAAGGAGGGCGGTTTCTGCAAGTTCGCCAGCAAGGCGTATGGTTACAGAGCGGCATTCATCAACCTGAGTAGCTACAACAAGAAGCATGGCATCTACAGCATCAGGCAGATCATCAGCAGGTGGTGCCCTGAGTCGGACAAACGCAACAACACGCAAGCGTATATCAACTTCGTGTGCAAGCACATGGGGGTGGAACCCCAGCACACCATCGTGATCAATGCCCCCTACAACGAGGACATGGAGGAGGCAAAGGAGCTGGTGAAGTGGATGGCGTATCAGGAGCAAGGGCTGGATCAGGACATCGACCTGAAGGCGCTGGAAGAAGGATACGAGTTAGCTTTTCATCGGAGATAATATGGAAAAGATTGACTTGGTGCCAGGGAAGAAGTACAAGGGTACTTTCTGGCTGAATGAGTACGGACAGATTCAGGTGCAGGCAGAGCAGAAGGGTTCGAAGCCGAACAACATGAAGATTGTGTTGCAGTCGAACTTCTTCACCCTGTACGAAAGCAAGAACCTCTGGAAGGTGTCCGTGCAGTTTGCGAAGGAAACTTTTAGTGTTCAACATGCTCAGCAGGTGCTTTTGTTCGTGGTGAGCCAAATCAAACAATACACAAAATGAAACTTGACATCTACAACAACCTAAAGAGCAAGCGTCCGTTCACCTCCTGGCGGTCGCTTGCCGACATGTACAACTATCTGGAGGTGAACCGCAACATTGCGGCGGTGGTGAAGAAGTATCAGGAGACGGGCGACAAGAGCCTGAAGGAGAACAAGCTGCCTGCCATGATGCCGATGGGCGACGTGGGCGACCTGCAAAGGGCGAAGCAGAACTGCGAACCGACGGGGCTAGTGATGATAGACTTGGACAACAAGGGGGATATCGCTCCCGATGTGGTGCATTGGTGGGAGGATGAAGACCCTGTTGCCAAGGTGAAGAGCCATTTTGATGAGAGGGAGGCTGAGTTGGAAAGGATGCACGTGGTGCTGGTGCATGTGACGCCATCGGGCAGAGGTTTGCGGCTGCTGGTGCATTGCCATGCGGAGGGCATGGAGGCGACCATCCAGAACTGTGTGAAAGCTTTCGATCTAGAGAAGCTGGGCAAAGTGGATCCTGCCTGCACCGACCTGAGCAGACTGAGCTGTCTGGTACCTGCCGACTACATCGTGTATGAGAAGGGACTGTTCGATGAGGTGCCTGCCATCAGCATCGAGGCGATGCGCAGGTACAAGGTGACAGGCAAGGTGGCGAAGGGTGAGAACACGCAGCGGACACTCTTCGAGGTGCAGGAGTCAGACGAGGAATTTAAGGACTATGCCTACAATGGGGTGCCCGTGAGCGAGATTGTGAAGGAGTGGATGGAGGAGAACGGAGGTGAGCCCCTGCCCAACACCCGCCATAACTACTACAACGACTTGGTGCTGTTGTTCCGCGGCATCTGCGACAATGACCCGAAGATCCTGCATGCCGTGCTGCCTAAGTTTGGACATACGGACGAAGAGACGTGGGAGCAGTGTGTGGGGTTGACGCTGAGTAACAAGTGCACGAAGATTGACTACAGGCTCTGGAAGTTTCTGGCAGACAAGGGCTACTGGATTGACCCCAAAGCGAAGAAGGAGGAAGAAATGGAGGAGCAGGAGGAGCAAGGGGCAAGGGGCAAGGAGCAAGTGAAACCCATGCCTGCCCTACCCCCAATCTTCAGACAATATGTGCAGGCAGCTCCGCCTGACTTCAAGACACCCTGTGTGTTTGCCCTGCTGCCGATTCTGGGCACGTTGACGAGCCACCTGAGGGCTGCCTACTTCGATGACATGGAGCAAAGCACCACCTTCACCTCGCTCATCTTCGCACCACCTAGCAGCGGTAAGGGCTTCATCAAGCGGTTGATGCCCCTGCTGAGCAACATCGCCGACCGTGACGAACTTAACCGCGCCCGTGAACAGATCTATGCCAAGGCGGAGGCGAAGAAGGGTGCCAACGAGAAGGGACTGGATGACCCCCATGTGAGTGTGCGCATCGTGAAGCCCATGATTTCCATCCCCGAGTTTCTGCAGAAGATGGAGGACAACCGAGGTCACCACATGTTCATCATGGCGGAGGAGCTGGACACCTTCAAGAAGGCGAACACCACCACGGGCGGTGACAAGAGCGACATGTGGCGCGTGGCATGGGACAACGACAAGTATGGACAGTACTACAAGAGCGTGCACACCTACAAGGGGGAGACGAACCTCTACCTGAACATGCTCTTCACCTGCACCCCCGACCAGATGCCGAAGTTCTTCAAGAATGTGGAGGACGGACTGGTGAGCCGATTCTCGTTCTGCGAGGTGGAGAACCAGCTGTATGCTCCCTATCAGCCCTGGAAGAAGATCCCGCAGAAGGAGAAGCTACGCATCCAGAACATCCTGAACAGGCTGGAGATGCTGAACTACACGACTCCGCTGAAGGTTGACCCCAAGGACTTCAAGGGCATGAAGGAGAAGGACTTCATTGAGGATGCACCATGGGAGGTGCAATGGCAACCCCACCAGCACATCAACATGGAATGGATGTACAAGCCGCTGCTGAACTGGCTGGAGGTGCAGCGCAAAGAGGCTGCCAAAGAGCTGAATGAGGCACGTGACATGTTCCGAAAGAGGGCATCCCTGAAGGCGTTCCGACTGGCGATGCTCTGCACGGCACTCTATCCGAAGGTGGGAGTGAAGGAGAAGGTGGTAATCAGGGACTTTGCTCTGTGGTTTGCCGACACGGACTTGCGGAACTCGCTCATGGCGTTCGGGCAGAAGTATAACGAACGGGGCGATGAGAACAAGGCATCGGGCAAGAAGACCTATTCCGTTGGCCAGTCGGTGTATGACACCCTACCCGACAGGTTCACACGTGGAGAACTGGATGCGGTGGTGCGACGCTGTGGACTGAAAACGCCCGTGAAAGCTGTCATCTGCAACTGGAAGAAGCTCGGCATGATCGTGAAGCATGGCGAGAATGAATGGCAGAAGAAGAAATGAAGAAAGGAAGCCTTCCGACATGGAGGGCTTCCTTGTTATGGTTATCGTTAAGGTTAAAGGGTTAAAGAGTCAAAGAGTTAAAGAGTCAAAGTTTTTAAGTGTTTTCCCAATCATCATCTTACAACACAAGAGCCCGTGCACAATCGCACAGGCTCTTACTTATCTCTTTTGTCCGAAAGATTGGGATTATCCCCTCATGCGAAGTTTTTTGTGGGTTGACATACCTATTTATGATTATTGATGAGGAGAAATATGCGGATGATGGGATTGGTTTCGGGAAAAAGCCGTAACTTTGCCGACGCTAACTTCTATACACACATATATATAATAGTAAGAGACGGAATGTTGAAGAGGCTGACAGGCATGGTCTATGTGGCGGTCGTCATGGTGATGGCTTTAGCGACAGTGATGGAGAAGACGCAGGGCACGGAGTTTGTGCTCGGCGAGGTGTATGGCTCGTGGTGGTTCACAGGGCTATGGGCGGTTCTGGCCGTGGGCGGTGTGGCGTATATGCTGCAACGGAAGGTGAGGAGGATGAGCGTGTGGATGCTCCACGGGGCACTGGTCATCATCCTCTTGGGGGCATTGCTGACGCATCTGACGGCTTGGCAGGGCACGGTGCATCTGCGCAAGGGGCAGACGACAAAAATCTGCCTGGCGGAGGACGGGATGATTCGAGACCTCCCTTTCGACATCACGCTGGACAGTTTCAACATCCGTTATCATCAGGGCACGGAAGCGGTGAGGGACTACGAGTCGCATTTCACCATCCAGACGGAAGCGGGTTCGGAGAGGGGCATGACCTCGATGAACAACATCTATTCCACCATGGGCATCCGCCTGTATCAGAGCAGCTATGACGAGGACGAGAAGGGCAGCACGCTGGCAATCAACTGCGACCGCTGGGGCATCCCCGTGACGTACTTCGGCTACGGATTGCTGTTCCTCTCGATGCTCCTTGTGCTGATAGACCCGAAAGGACGTTTCCGCAGTCTCATCAGGAAGATGGCAGTTGTGGTGCTGCTGTTGCTGCCGATGCAGGGACGTGCCGCTGAGACCTTCACGAAGGAGCGTGCTGACGCGTTCGGACATCTGTGCATCAACTGGAACGACCGCATCTGCCCCGTGCAGACGATGGCGCTGGACTTCACCCGCAAGCTCTACGGGAAGTCGTCCTACAAGGGCTACACGGCTGAGCAGGTGCTGTGCGGATTCATCTTCTACCGTGAGGCATGGTGCGAGGAACCCATCATCCACATCAAGTCGAAGGAGATGCGCGAACGCCTCCACCTGCCCGAATACACGTCGCTCACCTCCCTGGTGAGAGAGGATGTGTATGTGCTCGGACCTTATATAGAGGAATACTACATGGGCAAGAACGACAAGTTCCACGAGGAGGTGATGAAGGTGGACGACAAGGCGATGCTCATCTTCGAAGTGACGCAAGGCGAGAACATTAGGCTTTTCCCCTACGAAGGGAAATGGTATTCGCCCACCGACAGCGTGCCCGACGAGATGATGATAGACCGCAAGACTTACTTCCAATATGCCCTGCAGGTGCTCGGCATCTTGGTGCAGAAGAAGGAACTGGCGGATGCTGACGAGATGCTCGAGAAGATTGCGCTGTATCAGCGGACATACGGGGCGAACGACATGCCTTCCCCCACCCGACTGAAAGCGGAACGCCTCTACAACAGCATCCCCTTCGCCACAATTCTCTTCATGGTGTGCCTCACATTCGCCCTGCTGAGTCTGCTCCGCTGGAAGTGGATGAAGCGGGTGTCGTTCACCGTGCTGGCACTCTCGTTCGCAGCACTCACACTCTGCCTGACCCTCCGATGGATCATCAGCGGCTATATCCCCATGACCAACGGCTACGAGACCATGCTCATCATGGCATGGATGATCATGTTGGCATCCCTGCTGGTGTATCGGAAGTTTCCCATCATCCTCACTTTCGGACTCCTGCTCTCCGGTTTCCTGCTCTTGGTGAGTCATCTCGGACAGATGGACCCGCAGATCACGCCCATCATGCCCGTGCTCGCGTCGCCTCTGCTCAGCGTGCATGTGAGTTGCGTGATGATGGCTTACGGACTCTTCAGCATCACTTTCATGTGCGGCATTTACGCCCTCATTATCAGGAAGAAAACGGAGGAGATGCACATACTTTCACAGCTCTTCCTCTACCCTGCCGAATTCCTGCTCACGGCTGGCATCTTCATCGGCGCCATCTGGGCAAACGTCAGTTGGGGACGCTACTGGGGATGGGACCCGAAGGAAGTGTGGGCGCTCATCACAATGCTTGTCTATGCCATCCCCATGCACAGCACATCATTGGCATGGATGAGAAAACCATCACACTACCACTGGTTCATGGTCGTGGCGTTCCTCGCCGTACTCATCACCTATTTTGGCGTGAATTTCTTCCTCGGAGGGTTGCACAGCTATGCGAATTGAAATGGTAAACAAATTTTTCACTCTTCACTCTTCACTTTTCACTTTTATTTCGTACCTTTGCAGCCGATTATGGATTACAAGTCAAACAACATAGAAGAATTAGGCATCAAGATTGAGTTGACGCACTTCACAGCTGGCGAAGTGACCGAACTGCATGCCATCCTGCACGTGGAGCCTCGTGGCGATATGTTCAAGGAACAGTTGGCACGCCTGCAACAGGGAGAAAAGGCGTTGATGGAGATGGACGAGGTGAAGGATGCCAAGACTGTCTTCAAGCGTTACTTCCTCAGCGATGCCACCAATCAGGCACCACTCTTCGACGAGCAAAATGACTGCACCATTTCTTACATCCAGCAACCTCCGCTCGACGGGTCGAAAGTGGCTGTATGGATTTATTTGCAACGTGGCACAGAGGTCAGTTTTTCGAACGGATCCGCTGTGGTCAGCCACAATGGTTATCAGCACATCTGGACAATGGGGCTGATGGACAGCAGTGTGGACTCGTCGTACATGCAGACATGGAAAACCATGCTTGCCTACATTGACACCCTCAAGCAATTTGGTGCCACCCTCGAACGCAACTGCATCCGCACATGGTTTTTTGTACGCGATGTTGATACACAATACAATGGACTCGTCAAGTCCCGTCGGGAATGCTTCATGGAGCAAGGACTCACGCCCAACACACATTTCATCGCTTCGACAGGCATCGGCGGCACACCTGCCGACCCCAAGGCGCTGATACAGATGGGCAGCTATGCCATCACTGGCTTTGAACCCGAACAGCAACGCTATCTCCATGCCCTCACCCACCTCAACCGCACCATCGAATATGGTGTAACCTTTGAACGTGGCACCCTCATACAATATGGAGACCGTGACCACGTGTATATTTCTGGTACAGCCTCCATTGACAATCATGGCGAAGTGCTCCATGTGGGCGATGTGAAGAAACAGACGCAACGTATGTGGGAAAACGTCGAGAAGCTCCTTGAAGAAGGTGGAATGACGTATGATGACGTGATGCAAATCATTGTCTATCTACGTGACTGCGCCGACTATCAGATTGTGAAACAGATGTTTGACGAGAAATTCCCCAATATGCCATACGTCATCACGCTGGCACCTGTATGCCGTCCCACATGGCTGATTGAGATGGAATGTATGGCTGTAAAGAAGGCTAAGAACGATTATAGAGATTTCTAAGCGACATCCTCGTCCAATGAATAAAAACAAAACCGTCGGGATTCCGAAAAGCATGGATTCTCGACGGTTTTATGTACGGTTTGAAGAGTCTTATTTTTTATTATCCTTCTTGCTGACAGGAACATCTGTCATATCGCCCTGAATGAAGAGGCGCGTCATGTCTTCCTTGCAGTTGGAGAAGACTTGGATGTTCTTCTTGAAACGTCCGGGCATCTTGTTGGAACCATCGTAAGTGACGGTGATTTCACCAGAGGCACCTGGAGCGATGAAGTCCTTGGGATAGTCAGCAACCGTGCATCCGCAAGAAGCATGGACAGCTGTGATAACGAGTTTGGCATCACCCACATTCTTGAATTTGAAGGTGCATTTCTGCACAGGATTGTCCATAGAGAAGGTACCGAAATCAACAGTAGTCTTCTCGAACTTGATTTCAGGGAATTTCTTGGCATCCATGCCAAGTGCCATCGTGAAAACGGCAATGAACAGTAAGAGTTTCGTTCTCATATTCTTTGTATTTATGTTGATTTTGATGCAAAGGTAAGAAAAAACTACTAACTCCTGACGCCCAACTCCTAATTTTTTCGTATCTTTGCACGATTTTTGTATTATTTAACCCGCCTACACGCTGGGTGATTCTCAAACTTGCAAACTTAAAAACGTAAATCAAACTAAACGAACATAAGAAATGAATAAAAACACGTTAACGGCTTTTGTGCTGATGGCATTGGTGGTTTTCGGCTTTATGGCTTACGAGAACTATGCCCGTCGCGAACAGATAGCGGAGCAACTGGTGCTGGATTCCATCGCTCAGGTGGAAGCACAAAAGGAGGCTAAGGTAAAACTGAAGGAGCAGCAAAAGAAAGCAGAAGAACAGGCTGACACACTCAATCCGCTGTTCGAGGTCAGGAAGGGAACGGAAAGCACAACGGTCATCGAGAATGAACTGTTGCGTGTGACCCTCTCGAACAAGGGTGGACAGTTGAAGAAAGTGGAATTGAAGGACAGCACCTACAAGAGTCGCGAAGGTGGCAACGTGGTGCTTTTCGACGGTGATGACCAGAATATGAAGTTGATGTTGGACGGCAAGACGGCGAACATCGTGACGGATGAACTATTCTTCACGCCAACAGATGTGACTAAGGATGGCGTGACAATGCATCTGCCTGTGGCTTCTGGCACGCTTGATATTGCCTATTCTCTCAAGCCCAACTCATACTTGCTCGACATGGACGTGAAGGCTACGGGTCTGGAAGGTTTCTTCCCATCGAAAACGCAGGAGATGCAGATTGAGTGGACGGAAAACATGAAGCAGCAAGAGAAAGGTTATGACTTTGAAAACCGCTATTCAACAGTAACCTATCGTGATGCAGATGGTGATACGCACGAACTCTCTGTGAGTGGTGGTGATGAGGAAGAGGATGAATTTGAGGAGAAAGTCAAGTGGATTACTTATAAGACACAATTCTTCAGCCAAGTGCTGATTGCCGATGAGCCATTGACAATTAGCAACATGTCGTCGGAATATCTGGAAAAAGGTACAGGATACCTGAAAACATACAAGACGGCATTTGCAGCACCATTTGACACAAAGGGTGTGAAGTCCACAAGCTTCCATCTCTATCTTGGTCCTAACAAGTTCTCAACATTGAAAGAGAACGAGAAATTGTTGGAATCAAGTGATGACCTTGATTTGCAATCGCTGGTGTATATGGGTTGGCCCGTCATCAAGTGGATTAACCGTTTCATCTTCCTCTATGCATTCGACTTCCTCACCAGCCTGGGCTTGAACATGGGTATCGTGCTTGTGCTGCTCACGTTGATTGTGAAGTTCCTGGTGTTCCCACTCATGAAGAAGAGTTACATCGCTTCAGCGAATATGCGCGTCCTGCGTCCAAAAATGGATGAAATCAACGCGAAATATCCCAAAAAGGAGGACGCCATGCTGAAACAACAGGAAGTGATGAAACTCTACAGCGAATATGGTGTAAGCCCTATGGGCGGCTGTTTGCCAATGGTCATACAGATGCCTATCTGGATCGCGCTCTTCAACTTCATTCCAAACTACATCGAGATGCGTGGTGAGTCCTTCCTCTGGGCTGATGACCTCTCCACTTATGATGACATCATCAACTGGGGCTTCAACATTTGGGGCATCGGTGACCACCTGTCGTTGTTCTGCATCCTGTGGTGTCTGTCAACGGTGATTAACTCCGTGATCACACAACGTCAGCAGCAATATGCCATGACACCAGAGCAACAGCAGCAGATGGGCATGATGAAATGGATGACCTACCTGATGCCTGTCATCTTCTTCTTCTCATTCAACAGCTACAGCGCAGGTCTGAACTGGTACTACTTCATTTCAGGTCTGGTAAGCATCATCATGATGTGGTTCCTCCGCAAGACTACGGATGATGACGAATTGCTCCGCAAACTGGAAAAGCGTCATGCTGAACGCAAGGCTAATGCAGGAGACAAGAAAAAGACCTCCAGCATCATGGAACGTCTGCAAGCCATGCAGGAGAAGCAGCTGGAAATACTGAAACAGCAACAGGAAGGCAAGTATCAAAAGAAATAAAAACGTAACAATTCTCTAATCACCTCATATCATGGAACAAAAAGGACATCCTAAAGGGCTCTACCTGCTTTTCGTGACCGAAATGGCAGAGCGATTCAGCTACTACGGAATGAGAGCGCTTTTCACGCTGTATCTCGTGGCAGCATTCTTCAACGAAGGCATGGCCTCTCAACTCTACGGCTCTTATACGGGCCTCGTCTATCTCACTCCCCTCTTGGGTGGTTACATAGCCGACCGCTACTGGGGTAATCGTCGCAGCATCATTGCCGGTGGACTGATGATGGCTGTCGGACAATTCCTGATGTTCCTCAGCGCATGTTTCGTGCAACAGAGCATCTTCGCCGACCCGACCAAAGGAGGAAGCATTGATGCATCCGTTGACAACACACTCGCTCTCACGCTGATGTTCTGTGGTTTGGCGGCTCTTATCTTTGGTAATGGTTTCTTCAAACCTAATATCTCCACCATGGTAGGTGACCTCTACACAAAGGAAGACAAGCGTCGCGATGCTGCTTTCACCATCTTCTATATGGGCATCAACGTTGGTGCAACCATCGCACCATTTGTTTGTGGTACATTAGGTGAAGGCGCATGGAACAACCTTGCACCTTTCAAGTGGGGTTTCCTCTGCGCTTGCATCGCCATGTTGCTTTCTGTGGCTGTTTTCTGGGTGCTGAAGAACAAATACCTTGTCACTCCTGATGGTAAAGGTATTGGTCTGCCACCTAAAGAAAGTGAGTTGCGTGCCGAAAAAGATGCTGCTGAAGCAGCTGCCCATATGGCAGAAGTGACAACACAGTCCACACGCAAGAACTCTCCTCTTCGTCTATGGGGTTGTATATTGGGTGCCATTGCTTTATTCGTATTATTCATACAAGGTGCTGAATCTTTCAACGACTATATCTCTGGAGCCATCTATGCCATCTCCATTGCGCTTCCAGTGTTCATCATCACAGACCGCACGCTGACCAAGACGGAGAAAATGCGTATCGGTGTCATCTACATCATCGCTCTGTTCGTCATCTTCTTCTGGTCGGCTTTCGAACAGGCAGGTTCATCATTGACACTGTTTGCCGACCGACAAGTGGACAGAAACATCGGTTCGTTCGAGGTAAAGACCACATGGTTCCAGTCGGTCAACGCGATTTGCGTGGTGATTTTTGCTCCTGTCATGGCTGCACTCTGGCAATTCTTAGGGAAGCATAACTGTGAGCCAGACTCCCCCGTGAAACAGTCCATCGGTCTGTTGCTTCTGGCCATCGGTTACCTGATTATCTCCTTTGCCACCAAGGACCTTGCTCCTGGTGTCAAGGTGTCCATGTTCTGGTTGCTGACACTCTATTTCATTCACACATTGGGTGAACTTTCCCTCTCACCAATCGGTCTTTCGATGGTGACGAAACTCTCGCCTGCCCATCTGGCATCATTGCTCATGGGTGTGTGGTTCATGTCGAATGCGGCGTCCAACATTCTTGCAGGTAAATTAGCAGCACTGCTTCCCATCGAAGGTCAACCAGCTCAATCATTCCTCGGCTTCGAAATCGCCACACTCGATCAATTCTTCATGCTCTTCGCCATCATGTCAGGAGCCGCAGCAGTCCTCCTCTTCTGCCTCTGCCCATTGCTGAAGAAGATGATGAAAGGAGTGGAATAAGCTTCAAAAGACAACAATCGTATCCACATAAAAAGGATGGCATTCTTTCGGAACGCCATCCTTTATTTCAATGATAAATTATTACCTTTTCTCCAATTGGAAGACCGATTGTTTGTAGGTAACAGATTCGATTTCCGGAGTAAGATACCAATTGGTGTTTTGTGTCCTATCCTTCGCCCAGTTAACAAATGCAGGATAAGCATCCTTGATACATACGCCTTCCAGTGGATATCTGAAATCTTCAGGTATCATGATCGCATGCGGATCTTCACCCTGTTTTGAAAAATGAATTTCTTTACCTGTCGTAGCATTATAAATGTAGAACATCTGGCTTTCGTCTGCAAAACTAAATGAGGGCTCAACCTCAATCGTTTCATGAACAGCATCTTGATGTGCTGAACCCGCATTCACTGTTCCTGATGCATTGAACAAAGAGTGGAGCTCCGTTTTTTCATTTAGAATATTTCCATGAATATTGCGCAGATATACCTTATCCGTACCACCACATGCCTCAATACTATAAGTCACATGGGTCGCATCCACTCGTTCAGCTTTAATGACGATATCATTCATATCGTAGTCACCTTCCTCACGGTCCTCGAAACAGAAAGTATACACCTGACCAAACACATCTGGGATGTAACCAATAGGTGAAACAGAACCACCCAACTGGATAATCAAATCACTAAAGTTACAATCAGATCCATCTTCGAATGTCATATAAACATTACCATTTGCTTCGAACACGGCCATACGAGGATCATCTACCGCCATTGAATAAATAGAAGTCGTACTGCCAAAGTGACCAGGGAATTGGTTGATTTCCTGATTCAGGCGTCTGTCACCATAACAGCATCCATTGTAAATTGCAGAAGCAATGCTATTGTCAGCCTCATTTTGGCTACCTTTCGCCTTCCTAAGCATAAATCCAATTCTATAGCCTTTCGGAATGATATTACTTACAGCTTTAATCACCAGTGACCCTGTATAATAAACAGGCACGTCATTAACTGCGACATTCTTAGAACCTACATAAGGCTCTAAATACCATTTTGAACGCTCGCCATCTCCTGCACCTTTGTTGTATGAAACACGCTTACTATCTTTTTTAGTGAGGTCTGTACCCAAACATTGTGTATATTCGCCCTTACTGTCATTCCAGCTGCTACTAGACCATATACGCCAATAGTCACCATCATATTGGTTCAGCACATAGGTTGACTTTTCTGCTGTTTCATCACTTAAGACTGTAGCATAAGTACCATCTTGACAAAGGAATTTTTGACTACCCACATTGTACAACATTACAAGTCCGTCTGGCGTTTTGAAAATTTGCCATAATTGATTAGCAATTTTATCATCATTGTCATTGTAAATGATGTCCAGTTTATCTGAGTTATTATCAATTCTATTATTCACATAGGTCATGTAATAATAATTATTTTTCAGAGCCTGTCCATTTCGAATTCGATATAATTTTCCATCTGTCTGACAAAGGGTTTTAGACACGCCATCTACTCCGATTAACTTATTGGGCTCACCATAATACGGCAGAAGATATTCATGCTTTTTAAAGAAATTCTCACTACCTTTATTTTTGTCAATTCCTGCAGCCTCAAAAGTATGTCTCCCCCTCATAGCTCTAAACTTAGGCAATGTTTTCAGATACTCATCCTCAGTCATATTATTAGGAATTTCTGACGGATTATAGTAATAGTAGTAAAGATGACAACTATAGATATCGGCTGATGCCATCAGCACTGGAGTAATCGTAATAGGACCTTGGCCTGTACTAATCAGATAGTTATTATTAAGACTCACTTGATCACTATTACGTACTGATGCCATATTATCCTGTCTTCTATCCTGTCCATTCACTTTGAATTTTGTGCGTCCCAAATAGTTATCAAAAATATCTTTCAGAGTAGCTGCCTCATCTTCGTCGATATCATCGATGACACGCGCGACTGTGTTATTCTCAAAATACCATCCTCCATCTAACTCTACACGATTACCATCACGGGTTCCCCACAAACGTTCTTTCTCCCACAGCTTACCTTCCCAAAGATTAATGTGATTGTCATTTACAAATTTCTGTAAAGTAGCATCACCTGAAGCTGCAGCTTCGTTTGCCAAAATAGTACGTCTAGCATTATAAGATGGAGTGGAATATTGATATTCCAACTTCACTTTACTCAGATCTGGGTAATCATCTGATGCAACATCGCCTGCAGCTCGAGTAGATTTAGTAAAACTGAGCTGTTCAGTACCCACATCAAAGCCCTTGATATAATATACGCCATTACTGCTACGACAAGCAGCTATGAGTCGAGTGTAGGTCTTAGGAGCATCGTAGGTAAGCGTTACAGTCTCCCCCTTTGTAGCATTAACCTCTGCCAATACACTGGCATCTACATTATAGAATGGCGACTCTGTCAGAATTTGAACTTTAGCCACATCTTCGAGGTCTGCATCAGCTATTATTGTGATGGAACCATTATTTGTTGTGCTCCAATCATGAGACGTGTCAATACTTACACCCAAAGCAAGAACTGCATTTCTGATGGCATTTTCGTCTACAGGTGTTGGCAAATCACCATAATCAAAGTCTTGACAAGCTGTCAAAACTAATACACTGATAGAAAGAATGAATGTGATCTTTTTCATATGTTTTTAATAGAATTGAGGTTAATTACTTTGTTTTATGACATTTACCATGTCTATATTTTTTGCAAATTTACACATTATTAATATAAATAAGCAAATATTAGATACCATTATTACATACATTTAACAAAAAATAACATATAATAGGGCGAGAAAGTAGCAAAATCTCACTTTCTCGCCCTATTATTGGTCTCATTAAGATGATACGATAGATGAATATCTTGGGACGCCGATAGATTAACGCATACGGTTGTGACGACGGATGTCCATCAACTTTTCCATGCTCTGATAAGAATCGCCAGGTAACTGATAACGCGCATTGCCATAAGGATCAACCTTGAAGAGCATCAAAGATTCCTCGCCCTTGTCAACAAAAGTCACCCAACCACGTGGAGACATGTTGTATTGGCGGTCACCCATCACAGCGTTCACAAGACAGTTGGTGTCCCACATACGCTGACCAGTGTCACAAGTGTAGTTCGTATAGACAGCCTTGATAGGATTCACCTCAACACCAGAGAGGTCTGCCAACACATCCTCTGGAAGATAATTCATGGCATCGCCGATGTTACTTGGTGACATAATGATGTCAACGCTCTCAGGCAGCTTGTCATAGAAAATAGCAGACTGCTTAGATGCAGCACGCATATTGTAACCAGAAAGGCTGTCCTCCTCCTCGAAACGACCAGCCTGCACATACACAGCTTTCACTTTCTGAGCGAAGAGGTCTGCACCAGCGAGTTTGGAATATTCATCAGCCTTTGACTCCATCAACTGTGCCAGTGTGGTAGCAAAACCGATCGCTACAATCACTACTGACTTATCCTCAGCCTTCGCAAGAATTTTGCGATAGAGCTTGTAGCCATCCATGCACTTGCTGGCATCGAAAGTACGCTTGAAGAGAGGATTACCCTGCGCATCCTTCAAGTCGCAAATGCCATTGTAAGGGATAAAACAACGAGGGTTCTTCACGCCATTACGCTCCAGACCCACTGGAATGTAAGGATGACCATAATACGTGTTGAAGATGTCCACCACTCCGGCATTTTTCTCGCCTTCACGGTCAACAACAATACCCTGCAAATCCACGAGACCCTCGTCAATGTAATGATTCAGCATCATTAAAGCGAAAAGGTCATCAGTAGAGCTACCGAAATCTGCGTCAAGAATCATCTTGACTGGTTCGCGCTTCATGCCTCCGTTTTTGCATGAGCACTGAGCGCTGGCGTTCATAGACACAAGGAACAACGCCAACACGCACAAAGAAAAGATCTTTTTCATCATGTTATTTATTAAAGGTTTTGAGATAGAATGAATATTTTGCGACCACAAAGATACAACTTTTTTCCTTCATAACGCATACATCATCCTGCATATTTGACGATTTCACTTGTTAATTACACCAAAACATACCAAATGACGATTTTGAATTGGTAATTATTTCTTGGGAGTGAGATAGCGGAAGTTGTTGCGGATGATGGCTTGGACAAGTTCGGAGCCTCGGGTGTGGTAGCCGTTGGTATGGTCAGTACCAGCGAAGTCCATGAGGATGATGCCGGTGGGACCTGCGGGATGAGTGGCAAGATAGTCGAGGATGGCTTGGTGGGTGTGGGTGGCGTTGTCGCGATAGCCATTGCTGAGGGAGATTTTGCGTCCGAAGAGGGTCTCAACTTTGGAGTAAGCAGAGGCGAAGTTGAAGACCCAGAAGAGGTTGTGAGCATCGGATGGATTCATACGGGTGCTACTGTCGAGCATCTGGGTGATGGCATTGACTTTGAGGGTGACACCGTTTGCGAAGTGGGTGGCTGAAAAGTCCTGCACATAGAGTTTGCCTTTCGAGCCATGAGGACCGATGATGGTTCCAGCGGTTTGCCGTTGCCAGTTGAGACCGCCAGTCCAGCCTGTGAAGATGCCTCCGATGGGTGTGGTGCTGTAATGGTCGCGACTGAGGATGAGTATCTTGCCACGCATATCGCGAACTTTGAGGTCGGGGCGATAGTCCATGAGAAAGCGTCTGAATCTTTCTTGCCGGAGCAGCTGCTGGATACGTGTGTTGTAAGCATCCTTCACCTTGTCGCCATCGGCAGCATGAAGCATGTGGATGATGACGAACTCAGAAGGATTCTTTTTTAGGGAGTCACACAGGAGCTGGAGGGCATGATCGAACCGCATCTTGGTGGGCATGATGCCATGATGGATGTTGATGTAGTCCTTGTAAACGCTGGGGCGCAGATCGAAAGCTCGCACACCAATCGTCCATTGTTGGCTGATGTCGAGGTCTTGGGTACGGGCATAACGATTGCCAAACATCCCGATGAAGCCACTGAACCCATAGCCTGTTGCCGCATCGTGGGCACCCGGTATGGAGAGTGCTGCCACAAAAGCGTCATCGGGCAGTCGGCTCATCCAGTTCTCGGCCAGAAGAGGCGATTGCCACAGAAGGACAAAGATGGCAAGCAGAATCGTTTTCATTGGTGAAGATGCTGATTTGTATGTAATAACGCATGAGAAGAAGAAAAATTGTGTGGCAATGTTGGGTATTCTCGCTGAGAAGCATTACCTTTGCAAAAGAAAACAATCAAAACCTATTAAGACATGAAACATTTGCTGATTTCCATCTTTGCCCTGACGCTGAGCTTAGGAGCCAGTGCCAAGGACGTGTTTGTGAACACACCCAAGACAACGCTGATGCTCGCCGTGAACGAGGGTCAGACACCACGTATTCAATATTATGGTTCGCGCATCAAGCCAGAACAGGCGCATGAGGTCTATGATGCCAGGGGACTGAACTGCGATGCCTATCCTGCCTTTGGTCGTGACAGCTTCGACGAGACGGCACTGAGCGTCACCCATGCCGACGGCAACATGAGCACGGAGCTGGTGGTGACGGGCTGTCAACAGAAAGGCGACGAGACCATCATCTCGCTGAAGGACAAGAAATATGACTTCTTCGTGGACATCTATTACAAGGCCAACGACAAGAGCGACGTGATTGTGACGTGGACGGTGATTCGCAATGGCGAGAAAAAGCCCATCAAGCTGGAGCAGTATGCCAGTGGCGTGATGTCGCTGCGTCAGGAAGGGGCTTGGCTGACTCACTTCCACGGGTCGTGGGGACAGGAGGCTGGCATGACCGAGGAGCCTCTGACGGCAGGACTGAAGACTATCGTGAACCACGACGGTGTGCGTACGGCGATGGACGACCGTGCCGAGGTGATGATTTCGCTCGACGGGAAGCCTCAGGAGAACAGTGGTCGAGTGATTGGTGCGGCGCTCTGCTGGACAGGCAACTACAAGCTGCGCATCGAGACACGTGGCAAGAATCGCCACACGCTCTTGGCAGGCATCGACGACCTCCACACGGCCTACACGCTGAAATCGGGCGAGTCGTTCACGACACCAGAGCTGGCGCTGGCCTTCAGCGACGAGGGCAAGGGAGGCGTGAGCCGTGCTTTCCACCGCTGGGGACGCAACGTTCAGCTGCACAACGGGCAGGCACTCCGCGAGATTCTGCTGAACTCGTGGGAGGGCGTCTATATGGATGTGAACCAGGAAGTGTGCGAGCAGATGATGGACGGCCTCAAAGACCTGGGCGGCGAACTCTTCGTGGTGGATGACGGATGGTTTGGCAAGAAATACCGCCGCACCAATGACACCAAAGCCTTGGGCGACTGGGTGACCGACACGGAGAAACTTCCTAACGGTATTCCTGCCCTGGTGAAGGCGGCAGAGGATCGTGGTCTGAAGTTCGGCATCTGGATTGAGCCAGAGATGACCAACAGCGAGAGCGAACTCTTCGAGGCGCATCCCGACTGGGTGGTGGCTCATCCCACACGCGAACTGTCGAAGGGACGTGGTGGCACACAGCTGGTGCTCGACCTCTCCAATCCCAAGGTGCAGGACTTCGTGGTCGGCATCGTGGACAATCTCGTGAAGGAGAATCCTACCCTACATTATATTAAATGGGACTGCAACATGTCCATGCAGAACTTCGGCAGCAGCTATCTGACTGCCGACAAGCAGAGCCACCTCTTCGTCGATTATCATCTGGGGCTGCGCAATGCCCTCGAGCGCATTCGTGCCGCCCATCCCGATCTGGTCATCCAGCTCTGTTCCAGCGGTGGCGGTCGTGTCAACTGGGGTGCCCTGCCCTACTTCGACGAGTTCTGGGTATCCGACGACACCGATGCCCAGCAGCGCCTCTTCATCCAGTGGGGCACCAGCCACTTCTTCCCACCGATGGCGATGGCTCAGCACGTCAGCGCATCGCCCAACCACCAGACGGGTCGCGTCATTCCCCTGAAGTTCCGCTTCGACGTGGCGATGACGGGTCGCTTAGGCATGGAGATGAAGCCCAGCGATCTCAACGACCAAGAGCGCGAATATGCCCAAAAAGCCGTTGCCTTCTACAAGGAGATACGTCCCATCATCCAGTTGGGCGACCTCTACCGCCTGCTTTCTCCCTACGACAACAAGGGATTCTGCAGCGAGATGTTCGTCACCGAAGACAAGTCCGAGGCGGTGTTCTTCTGCTACAAATTCGAGAACTACATCGGTCTGGAATCCCCCCGTTGGCACATGGCAGGTCTTGACCCCGACGCCACCTACCAGCTCACTGAGTTCGGGAGCACCGACCGTCGCAGCAGCAGTTTCGAGGGCAAGACCTTCTCCGGCAAGTTCCTCATGGAGACCGGCATCGACGCCACCCTCAGCGGACAGTTCGCCAGCCGCGTCATCCGACTGAAGAAGGGTCGTGTGATTCGACTGAAGTAAATGTAAATCCACACCCCTGTGTTCATCGGGACACAGCCTATCACCATGAGAGGGACGCACCATCGCATCCCTCTCTTTTCATTTTCTCAGCACATACACCTTCGCCGAATAACTACCCTCCGACGCAATCCCCGTCGCCACATCACTCTCCCACTTCCTCAGCTCCAGCGACGCCGCAGTACGCGACAATCCCACCATCCTATAATAATCACCCAGCCGCATCACCGTATGGTCCTGCAAAAACCGCCTCGCCTTCTCCAGCCGCTGCTCCTCCGTATATTTCGACTTCCGAATCCGCGACACCGACCCCTTCTCCAACTTGCACCTCAAGTCCAACCGCTTCACCAGCTCCTTATCCGCCCTGAAACTCACGCCCGTCACATGCAGACTCTGCGCATTCCGTTTCCGTCCCTCACCGTCCAGCGACTCCTTCTCCGCATCCTCCCGCAGCCCAATCTTCGGCATAAGTGTCCCCAACCCGTCGATGTGCACACTGAATCCCCTCGACATATTCCTCACCATCCCCTCCAAGAGCGTCATCACCACGCCCCTAATCTCCCCCTCCGCAAACGTCGTGCCCCGCGTACACTCCTGAGCCAGTTCCCCCAGCTCCACCGTCCCGTTCGACTTCAGTCTGTAACACACCTGCTTCACGCCATTCCTATGCAAATCCGCCATTTCCTTTTTGATGTACTGTGCCATACTCCCTGATGAATTTTATCGTTGATACTGATGAACCAAATAGTTGCTACTGATACTTTTTTCTTTGATAACGCTGCAAAGTTACAATCTCCCTATCAAATTTCCAAATTATCTACTAAGAATTTTACATTCTAAACTATAGAATATATATTCTAAAGTGTGGAATATATATTCCAAAGTGCAGAATATATATTCCACACTTTGGAATGAAGAATTGAATGTGGTGAGAAAAAGAAAAATCAGTGGAGAAAGGAAAAAGTTTCCGTAGAGAAAGGAAAAATTGATAGTAATGCCACCAATCCTTGAAGCCTATCACCTTCTGCCCTTTCACCCTCTTTTTCATTTTTCCCCCATTTTCTTTGTTCATTCCAATCCTTTTCCGTAATTTTGTCGTCGCATTCTAATAGATGTATGTATGATGAAGAATATTGGGAAAAATGTATGTGGAATGCTGGTGGCGATGGCATTCACCTCTTGCGCCAGCATCGTGACGGGTTCAAAAGCCACCGTGTTGCTTGATGGAGAGTTGCCTGACACACTGACTATCCAGACCGATGTGACGACCTACGACAACGTGGTGCTTCCTCAGCAGGTGGAGGTGAAGCGGAGACATTTGAAGGAGCCCATTCGGGTGTTGAAGGACAGTGCTGAGGTGACACAAGTTTTTCCAGGAAGAAAGATCAATGATTACTTTTGGGGAAATCTGGCATTCGCTGGTGCCGTAGGCATGGGAATAGATTGGGCTACGGGCAGCATCTATGAGCCTGCCTATGATGTGTGTGTGCTGAACAGGACAGAATCGGGCATCGTGGTGCAATACGTTCCGAAAGTGAAGAAGCCTGCCAATTTCTATCGTCATGAGATTGGCGGTGGATTGGCGGTGGTCGCATACGAGAATAAGAGCCGATTCCACACGATGGAAGATGTAGTTACACAAGGGTTGGGATATGAATCCGAAGCTAAAAGCATGTATCTGGGTGCGGCATCTGTGGGACTGCGCTATTATTATCACATTGATAAGCATTGGGCGGTCGGATTGCAGTTGGGGCATGTGGGAGACTATACTCCTTACGTCAAGACAGGTGCTGACGGGAAAGTACAAGACGCTGAGCTTTTGTTGCGTTCGCCCTACCTGATGGCAACGGCCAAATATTATTGGAAACCAACGGGCTTTGTGTCGCTCTACTCAAAGGGTGGCATCGGAGCACAGCGCCGCCAACTCTTGTTCCGTGCATACGATAATCGGGCTGACAACCGCTTTTTCGATGAGAAGAAATGGCTCCCAGCCTTTCAGTTTTCTCCTATAGCCATCGAGGTAGGACGCCACAACTTCCGTTTCTTTACCGAACTGGGCTATGGCACGGAGGGCGTCTTCAGCTTTGGCATCACCTATCATTTCAAGAGAGTCCGCTGACGCGGTTTTTAGAATGCTTCTGCCATCAAGTCTTTTCGACCGATAAGACTGAAGATGGTGATGTCGTTGTCTTCATTGAGGATTCGGAGGGTTCGGAGAATTTCATTGAGCGTGGAACCACTGGTTGTCACATCGTCTATGATGAGCACGTTTTGTTTCTCTGTCGTTTTTTTGAAAATAAGATGAAAATAATGGGAGCGTATCAAATGTTGGTACGCTCCCATCAATATCAGTATGTCGGTCTGTTTATCCCTGGATGGAACCTGCGATGAGGATGAGCACGAGGAGACCGAGGATGGCGTAAAGCTCAGGGAACACGGCGAGCACCATCGTGGTACCGAATGCGTTGTGACCGCCACCGATGGCTGAGATACCGTTTGCACAAACTTTTGCCTGACGGATGGCTGAGAAGAGAGCCACAGCGCCGAGTGCGAGACCGGCACCGAGAACGGCACATGCTGCGAACATGCTGATTTCAGCTGTCACGAGTGGGTTGAGGATGAAGAAGCCCACGAAGCCGTACAGACCCTGAGAAGATGGGAGGGCTGCAAGACCGATGTAAGAACCGCTGGCTGATGGGTTCTTCTTGAATGCGCCGATAGCGGCGTTACCACAGATGGTCACGCCATAGGCGGAACCGATGCCGGAGAGTCCTACTGCGAGGGCTACACCGATGTACGCTAAAAGTACTGGAGACATAATGTTGAATAATTTTGTTTTGTGGGTTAACTCTGTCGCCCATGAGAAGGGTTTGTGTGACACGGAGAACCCGAGTTAATAATATTAATATAATGTATTAAGCTTTCACCTGAAAGGGTTTGTATTCGGTACCATTTCCTTCGAAGTCGGCATTCTTGAAGTACTCGACGAAGGTGAGTCGCATCGGATGGACGAAGGAGGAGATCATGCAGAGGCCGAAGTTGATGCCGTGACCGAAGAGCAGGATGATGATCATCACGAGCTCATGTACCACAGGCATATCGGGACTCATTTCCGTCGCCAACTGATTGAAGACCGAACCGAGCACTCCACCCGTCAGTCCGAGTGCGAAGAGACGAATGTAGGAGAGAAGGTCGCCGAGCAGTCCGGTGGACATGCCGTATGTAGCCCAGAGTCCTGCACCGAGATTGCTGCCCACTCCCAAAGCCTTGCCGAGGGCGGAATTCTTCTTGTAAGCATTCGGGCTATTGAGGAAGAAGATGCCAAGGGCTGAAAGTGCGATAAGTGCGTAGAGCACATACTGCACGGGCTGTGAGAGTTCTGCTCCGAAGAGTGGAAGTCCGAAGAGGATGGTCGCACTCAGCAGCGCCACCACCCATGAGAACTTGCCCACACCATAGACAAAGCCATAGTTCTTCACCGCCTTGCATCCTGCCAGCGTCATACCGAGCAGCACCTGAATGAGACCGATGATGACGGAAATGACCATCATGGGCGAGTAGCCGAAGAAGCTCTCCTTCATGGAGTCGTTGATGAAGTATGGTTGGATGGGCTTTATGAATTCCCAATCAACCGTCGAGAGGTCGATGCCAAAGAAGGTTCCCGTGACGAATCCGCAGATGCAGGTCATGCCGCCGAGCAATGCACCGAGCTTGCCGTATGCTGCCAGATTGGGCTTGGCAAAGATGAGCGCGATGCTGGCACCGAGAATCAGCAGACCGTAGCCCATATCGCCCATGCAGAGTCCGAAGAAGAGCATGAAGAAGGGGGCAAAGAACGGCAGCGGGTCGATGTCGTGATAGTTCGGCAGGGAGTACATGCGCAGAATCGGCTCGAAGAGTGACGAGAACTTGTCGTTCTTGATCTGGATGGGCACATTGTCATCGAACGCAGGGTCTTCCATCTCATAGAAGATGTGCTGCTTTTCGAGGTAGTCCACCACCCCATCGGCCTTCTCCTTCAGTGTCCAGCCAATCATCAGCTTCACGGCACCATCCACCAGACTCTCATTGCTGAGGTGCACCTTCGAGAGCTGGATGTCGTTCTCATTCGCAACCTGTCCTGCCTCGATGGAAGCACGGTCAACCGCATTCACCTGCAACATCTGCTCGTGGATGCTGGCGAGCTGCTCGCTGAGCACCTTCTGCTTCTCCTGATAGACAGAGAGCGATTCCTCGGGCAAGAACAAACGTTCAGCCGTAATCTCAGGCTCGGTGTCCTCGTTGGAGAACGCCACGAAATAGGTCTTCTTATTGATTTCGTTGACAGGTGTGGCAAAATACTTCTCGCCCCACTCTGCCTTATACATTTTATTATTAACAGCATAGAAGTAAGGCTTGTAGCCCGACTTCTCCAACTGCCGGATGCTATCCCAACTGAATTCGCCAAATGGCTCCAGCTGCTGAATGGCATCCTCTGTGGCATCCATGCTGTGCTTCACGCTGTTCTCGTCCTTCAGCAGACGCTCCACCGTCTCGATCAGCGCCAATCCTCTGGAAGCATCGGCAGGCTGAGGCGTGTAGGTGGTCGAAGGCTCGTAGGATTCAGCGGCATAGTCAAGGGACTTGAGTGCCTCCTTGTAGCGCACGGCAAGGTCGAGACCTGCTTGCAGTTCGTCGCTGGTGGCACCCTGCTGCAGTTCCTCCACATGGATAACACCCAGCTCGCGGATGTCGCTGATGAACTGGTCATATTCCCCACTGGTGATGAGGAACGTGAGTTTCTTCATGTCTTGTATCATACAGCAACCGCCTCCTTTCCTTCGAGAGAAACATCCTGTTCCTCCCCTTTCTTCCTCGCCTCCTGCAGAGACTTCAGAATCTTTTGTGAAGACTTGGAGAGGTTCTCCTCGTCTTCCATGAATCGCTTGATCTTACGTATCGCCTCCTGATAGCCTGGAATCTGGACTTTCTCGAAGAGGTTGACCTTCTGTGTGGTCTTTCTACGTGCATGGTCGAGAAGTCCCAACTTGGCAAGCACGAACTCACGTTCCACAGCGGTCTTGGCAAGTCCCTGCAACAGATTGATGCCGTCGAAGTACCACTTCGGAGCTGAGAACAGTCCGAAAGGTTTCACGTCCAGTTCGATGTTCTGAAGCACAGGCACACGAACTCCTGCCACTTTCTTCACATCGAGCTGCACATCCTTCAGGCTCACCAGCGACGTGTCGAACTCGCCCCACAG
>JAGAAZ010000018.1 GCA_017614895.1 Bacteroidaceae bacterium
ACTTTTCACTTTTCACTTTTATCCGTATCTTTGTACCCGAAATAGAAAAAAGCATCAAACCAAAGACTGGCTATATGAAGAAGACAACGATCTTGGCAGTGCTGATGGCGATGACAGCAATGACAGCGCAAGCACAAACCTATCTGGATTCCAATGCTCCTCTGGAGGAACGGGTGAAGGATGCGTTGAGTCACATGACTACACATGAAAAAATTCAAATCCTGCATGCACAGAGTAAGTTTACCAGTGCAGGTGTACCTCGGCTGGGTATCCGTCAATTGAACATGGACGATGGTCCTCATGGAGTGCGTGAGGAATTGGAATGGAATACGTGGAATCCTGCCAAATGGACCAACGACTATGTGGTGGCCTTCCCCTCATTGACTTGCCTGGCTTCTACTTGGAACAGAGAGCTATCATCTGCTTATGGCAATGCTGTGAGTGAGGAGTTTGCTTTCAGAGGTAAGGATATCATGCTGGGGCCTGGTGTGAACATCCAACGCACCCCCTTGAATGGACGTGCGTTTGAATATATGGGTGAAGACCCTTATTTGGCAGGCGAGATGGTGGTACCCTACATCAAGGCAGCACAGGCAAATGGCATTGCTTGCTGTCTGAAACATTTCGTTCTGAATGACCAGGAGACGGATCGTTTCGGCATCAATGTGAATGTATCTGACCGTGCCATGCGTGAGATTTATTTGCGTCCATTCCAGAAGGCAGTGGATGAAGCACATGTTTATACCATTATGGGCTCCTACAACAAGTGGAAGGGTGTGCACTGCTGCCATAACGATGAACTGCTAAACGGTATCTTAAAAAAAGAATGGAACTGGGATGGTGCCCTCATCAGCGACTGGGGTGGTACCACCAACACCATGGAGGCTGCCACTGGTGGTTTGGACATTGAGATGGGCACCTTCACCGATGGTAAGACCAAGGAGAGTGAATTTGGCTATGAACAATACTACTTGGGCGATCCTTTCGAACAACTAATCAAGGACGGGACTGTGCCCATGTCTGTGTTGGACGAGAAGGCAAGCCGTGTATTGCGAACCATTTTCCGCACCGCGATGAATCCGAAGAAAGTGATTGGCAATCAATGTTCAGAGGCACACTACGATGTATGCCGCCAGATTGGTGAAGAAGGCATCGTGCTCCTGAAAAACGACAGAAACATCCTGCCATTGAAGCCAGAGAAATATAAGAAATACAACAATATTTTGGTGGTGGGCGAAAATGCCACACGTTCACTGACACAAGGTGGAGGTTCTTCCGAATTGAAAACTTTACGAGACATCAGTCCACTGGAAGCATTGAAAAAATATTATGAACAGATGGTGGATTATGCACAGGGCTACTATTCAGGGCGTGCCATGTATGACCATGTGGACA
This sequence comes from Bacteroidaceae bacterium, assembly GCA_017614895.1. GTDB lineage: Bacteria > Bacteroidota > Bacteroidia > Bacteroidales > Bacteroidaceae > Minthosoma. The sequence continues at coordinate 1,396 of JAGAAZ010000018.1, forward strand.
GAATTGATCCTACAAAACAAGCCGAACTCAAAGCTGAGGCGCTGGAATTGGCAAAGTGTGCCGACCTTATCATCTTCATCGGCGGTCTGAACAAGAACACACGTCAAGACTGTGAGAATGGTGACCGCGAAGGATATGATCTGCCCTATGGACAGAATGAACTAATCTCAGAACTGGCGAAGATTCAGAAGAACATCGTGGTGGTGACCTTTGGTGGTAACCCATACGCCATGCCATGGTTGAAGGAAGTGGCAGGCGTACTTCACTGCTGGTATTTAGGCAGTGAGGCAGGCACAGCACTCGCAAAGGTACTGAGTGGAGAGGTCTGCCCAAGCGGAAAACTGCCTGTGACTTTTGCCCAGAAGTATGAAGACTATCCCTACGTGCAATACGGTAAGGAAGCCTATCCTGGTGTGAACAAAGAGGTGTACTACAAGGAAGACATCTTCGTCGGCTATCGCCATTTCGCCACTAACAACGTGAAGCCCCTCTTCCCCTTCGGCTTCGGATTGAGCTACACCACCTTTGCCTATGGTCAGCCTACAGCCACAATAGAAGGTAACAACATCATCGTGCAGACCACCATCACCAACACGGGCAAGGTGGCTGGCAAAGAAACGGCACAAGTGTATTCCTCTGCACCTCAAAGCGAGATAGCACGTCCATCCAAGGAACTGAAGGGTTTTGCCAAGACCAAGCTTCTCGAACCAGGGGAAAGCGAAACCTTGCGCATCACCATTCCGAAGGATGAACTCAACTACTACGATGAGGAGAAGCACGGATGGGCATTGACTTCTGGCACCTACACTTTCCAGGTGGGTGCGAATGTGAATGACATCAAGGGTAAAGTCACTATCAACTTATAGTTATCAACTTCCTATGTTCCGTTCCCTACTCTCGTTTTTCATTTTTCATTTCTCTTTTAGCGTAGCGCTTTTCGCCCAAGAGAATATCACCTTCTCACCTCGTATCAAGACGATGCAGGTGAAGGTGGATGGTGAATGGGATTCGCCCTCTGTGGTGCTGCTGAGTCGGGGACATCACGTGGAGATCAGCTTTGATGATTTGCAGGCACAGTATCAGCGATACACCTACACCATATCCCACTGCAATGCCGATTGGACACCCAGCGACCTGCTGACCAGCGAGTACATGACGGGCTTTGAAGAGCAACGTCTCGATGACTATGAACCTGCCATCGGTACGGAAATGCATTATTGTCACTATAGTCTGATCCTTCCGAATGAGGACACACAATTGCTGGTGTCTGGCAATTACCGCGTGAACATCTTCGAGGATGGGGAGGACGAACCTGTGGCACAGGCATGTTTTTCAGTACTGGAACCTCGTGTGGGTGTGGAAATAGAAGTGACTTCCAATACAGACATCGACACCTATGAAGCACATCAACAGGTGAACTTTTCTGTCAACCACAGAGGTTATCAAGTAAGCAATCCTGTGACTGAGTTCAAATATATTGTGCGACAGAATCGCCGTTGGGACAACCACGTGGAAGACTTGCGCCCTACGTTGATGCAGGTAGACAAACTCATCTTCAACCATAACCGTTCCCTCATCTTCCCAGCTGGCAATGAATACCGGCGTTTTGAGATACTGGATGAGTATGTGCCCACCATGCACGTGGAACACATGGAGTATGACAACACCTACTACCATGCTGTGCTCTTTACCGATGAACAGCGCATTAACTACCTGTATGACGAAGACAAGAATGGACGCTACTATATACGTAACGACGAGAACTACAACAACGACACAGAAAGCGACTATTTCTTCACGCACTTCACGTTGCAGATGCCCAAGGTAGCTGGAGGCGACGTATATCTCTTTGGCAACCTGACCAATAACCGCATCGAGGAGGCTTACAAAATGGAATATAATCTTATTGACCACCAGTATGAACTGATGACCCCACTGAAGACGGGTTCCTACAATTACATGTATCTCTTTCTGCGGGATGGAGAAGAAGTGGGACAGACACGCCCCTGTGAAGGTGACTTTCATCAGACAGAGAATGAGTATGAGGTGTATGTCTATCATCGTCCCTTCGGAACAAGATACGACAAACTGGTGGGATTTCAGAAATTCAATTATAAAGGACATTAAGTGTGATATCGTCAATGAGGACCATCTTACTGATTCTTCTACTGGCACTACCTTGCTACGGCAATTCACAGAGCCTGCAAAGCCAACTGACCGCATGGGCAGAAAACTATACACGTTATGATGCAAACATCAAACCTTCCACTGTGGTGTCGTGCGACATAGACAGCGAGAATGAGCGCATCCGCATCGTGTTGGGTGGAGGTTTTCAAGAACAGCATTTCACGCCAGAGGTGGTGGAGCGCGTGTATCATGACATCCGCTCTTTTCTGCCTGTAGAACAAAAAAAATATGATGTCGTAGTGGAGACGGATGGACGGGCAATCGAAGACCTTGTACCCAATTTCTTCCGAAAGGGGAAGAAAGACCCTACAAGGCTGTTAAAAGACACCTATAAGGGAGAACCTTGGGTCAAGAATATCTCTCGTCCCTACATTGCGGAGAAAGGATTGGAGGGCAACCATATCGCCCTATGGCAAAGTCATGGACGCTATTACCGATTAGAAAAGGATGACTGGTACTGGCAACGCCCCCGCCTGTTCTGCACGACGGAGGACCTTTTCTCACAAACGTTTGTCATTCCATTTATCATCCCCATGCTACAAAATGCTGGTGCCGTAGTGTTTACCCCTCGTGAACGTGATTACCAGACGCATGAGGTCATCGTGGATAATGACCAACCCCAAAAGGGAGGTTCCTACCTCGAGTCATTCCGACAAATACGGAAGAATCTCAAGTGGCAAACGGTGGAAGGACGCGGATTTGCACAATACAAAGAGATATATGAGTCGTGCGACTCGCCTTTCACGGATGGCAGTGCCCGATTTACACCCACCGTCTCCTCAACCAAGGAGGAGGGTTTTGCCCAATGGATTCCCAACATCCCAGAAGAGGGAAAATATGCGGTGTATGTAACCTACCCCACCTGCAAGGATGCCGTGGAGGATGCCACCTACACAGTCTATCACAAAGGAGGAACCACCCAATTCAAGGTGAACCAACAAATGGGTGGTGGCACTTGGGTGTATCTCGGCACCTTCGAGTTTAATGAGGGAGAGCACAATACAGGCAGGGTGTTGCTGTCCAACTACAGCCGCCACAAGGGAGTGGTCAGTGCCGATGCCGTACGTTTCGGTGGGGGCATGGGCAATATCGTTCCTGAAGGGCACAACGGCAGTGTACGTCCATCGGGATTGCCACGATGGGCTGAGGCTGCTAAATATAGCGTGCAGTGGTACGGCTTCCCATACAAGATACACACAGAACCCTTTGGTGACAACGACTACAACAACGACATCAACGCACGTTCTGCAGCCATCAACTATCTGTCGGGTGGCTCCATCACGAATCCCCAACGGGAGGATGGTCTCAAAGTGCCCATCGACATCTCGGTTGCCTTCCACACCGATGCTGGTGTGAAGACGGATGATGCTTTTGTAGGTTCTTTAGGAGTTTATATGACTGACTTCAATGAAGGAAAGACTGGAGCAGGTATGGACCGATTCGTTTCTCGAGACCTCATCAGCATGTTCCTCACGAACTTCACCACCGACCTGAAGAAATACAACTGGCAAGTACGCCAACTCTGGAACCGCAACTATGGCGAAGCACGAGCACCAATGCCTCCTGCCTGCATCCTCGAGATGCTTTCCCACCAGAACTTTGCCGATATGCGATTGGCATACGATCCTCACTTCAAGTTCGACCTCTCACGGTCCGTCTATAAGACCATCGTGAAATATATCGCCACACTCTACCAACGCGATTATGTCATCCAACCGCTGCCTGTCGAGGACTTCGCCATCACATTGAACGAGCAGAAAAACACAGCCACCCTCTCGTGGTCACCTGTGGATGATCCACTTGAACCGACAGCGAAAGCCAAGGAGTATATCATCTATACCCGACGTGCTCATCAGGGTTTTGACAATGGTATCGTTGTCAAGGGGACATCCCACACCATCGAGCTGAATCCTGACGAGGTATATTCCTTCAAGATCACAGCCTTGAATGAAGGTGGCGAGAGTTTCCCTTCAGAAGTGCTTTCCTGTGGCATCTCCTCCCAAAACAAGGGGACAGTGCTGGTGGTCAATGCCTTCACAAGACTTGAAGGGCCCCAGGTCATCAACACCGCCACCACCTGTGGTTTCGACCTCGATGCAGACCCTGGTGTGCCCTATGGCGCCTACACGGGGTTCTGTGGCAGACAAAAATACTTTGACCGTTCCAAGGCAGGTAGTGAAGCCTCTGACGGACTTGGCATGAGCGGCATGGAACTGGAAGGAAAAATCTTTATGGGCAACACCTTCGACTACCCCGTCATCCATGGACGTGCCATCATGCTCACAGGGAGCCACTCCTTCACTTCTTGTAGCGAACAGGCGCTCCTTGATGGCAAAGTATCCCTCTCCAACTATCCCATCATTGACCTCATTTACGGCACACAAAAGCAATTCAACCCTCGCACCAATACGCTTGTTGAAAACTATTACAACCAAGGTGGAAAGGTCCTTCTCAGTGCAGCCAATAAAGGCTGTCCTTCCATCGGTGGCACCATAGCAACTCAATTGTCAACTGTCAACGCTCAACTGTCAACCATCTCCGGTTGCGGACTTACGTTCGACATCTATCGTAGCATGAATCCGAACAGCTATTGTGTACCTTCACCCTCTGTTCTCTCCCCATCAGGTCAGGCCTTTGCCATCCTCACCTACTCCAACGGGAACTGTGCAGCCATCGCCCAGCAGCAGCGTTTTGTCCGTCTCGGTTTCCCACTCGAAAGCATCACCGACCACAAGAAACTCAATGCACTCACTAAAGCGTTCCTCGCTTTCCTCGAATAATTCTCAATTTTCAATTCACCAATGAACTGGCTACCCACCACCAAGAAAGAACTCGAACGCCTCGGCTGGGATTCCCTCGATGTCATCATCTTCTCTGCCGACGCCTACGTTGACCACCCCTCCTTTGCAGCGGCGGTCATCGGTCGCATTCTGGAAGCGGAAGGACTGAAGGTAGCTATTGTTCCTCAACCAGACTGGCATGGGGATTATCGCGACTTCAAGAAACTCGGCCGTCCTCGCCTTTTCTTCGGCATTGCCCCTGGTGCGATGGATTCAATGGTGAATAAATACACCGCCAACAAACGCCTCCGTTCTGAAGACGCTTATTCACCAGATGGTCGCCATGACCTTCGTCCTGAATACCCCACCATTGTCTATACACGCATCCTCAAAGAACTCTTCCCCAATGTGCCTGTGGTCATTGGTGGCATCGAAGCCAGTCTCCGTCGTCTCACTCATTATGACTATTGGCAAGACAAACTCCTGCCCACCATCCTGCATCCTTCTGGTGCCGACCTCCTCATCTACGGCATGGGGGAAAAGCCCATGACCTCATTGGCGCAGTTATTGGTGGAACAGGATTGTGAGATAGATGTCAAGATGTTCCGCAACCTCATGGCACGATTTCCTCAGAGACAGACCGTTTCCCTTCTTTCCAAGAACGAAATCCCTGGCGGCATCCGTCCTGATGACATCCTCCTGCATAGCCATGAAGAGTGCCTCCACAACAAGAAAGCGCAAGCAGAGAATTTCCGTCACATCGAGGAAGAATCAAACAAGTATTCCGCCCAGCGCATCATTCAGGAGGTCGATGGTCGTTTTGCTGTCGTCAATCCTCCCTATCAACCCCTCACACAGGACGAGCTTGACCACTCCTTCGACCTTCCCTACACCCGTCTGCCCCATCCGAAATACAAGGGCAAACGCATCCCTGCCTACGAGATGATCAAGTTCTCCGTCTGTCTGCATCGAGGCTGTTTTGGAGGTTGCGCTTTCTGCACCATTTCTGCCCATCAGGGAAAATTCATCACTTCTCGCAGCAAGGAAAGCATTCTCAAGGAAGTCAAGGCCATCACACAAATGCCCGACTTCAAGGGCTATCTCAGCGACCTGGGCGGTCCCTCAGCCAATATGTACGCCATGCACGGCAAAAACCTCGACCTTTGCCACCAATGCAAACGTCCATCGTGCATCCATCCCAACATCTGCAAGAATCTCAACACCGACCACTCTGCCCTGCTCGACATCTACCACGCCGTTGACGCCCTGCCTGGCATCAAGAAGAGCTTCATTGGTTCAGGTGTCCGTTATGACCTGCTGCTCCACAACACAGGCGATGAACGCATCAATCGCATCAACCGCCAATACACAGAGGAACTCATCACCAAACACGTCAGCGGCCGTCTGAAAGTGGCACCAGAACACACCTCCGACCGTGTGCTCTCGCTCATGCGCAAGCCCTCCTTCCAACTCTTCTACGACTTCAAGCGCATCTTCGACGAACTCAACCGTCGCAAGAACCTGCGCCAACAAATCATCCCCTACTTCATCAGTTCTCACCCTGGCTGCACAGCCGAAGACATGGCAGAACTCGCCACGCTGACCAAAGACCTCAACTTCCAGCTCGAACAGGTGCAGGACTTCACCCCCACCCCCATGACCGTCTCCACCGAGACCTGGTACACAGGGCTTCATCCCTACACCCTCCAACCCGTCTGGTCAGCCAAGACACAAAAAGAAAAGCTTGCCCAGCGCCAATTCTTCTTCTGGTACAAGCCTTCCGAACGTCAAGCAATCCAACGCCTTCTCCGCCAGATGAACCGCCCCGACCTCATCCAACGGCTCTTCGGGAAAAAGTAATCACTTTCTTTCTCTCCACAGCTGCCAAGAATTCACCACATTGTGCCAAATCGAATAAAATCCACCAGCCAATGCGGTCACAGGATTCAGGAACGTGTAGCCCATCCATATCGCAAACACCGTGTTCTTCTGTCCCAGGCTCTGCGTACCCGCCACCGGCTCTCCATGCTTCCGTCCGATCAGCCGTCCCAATCCGAACTGCACCGCACAACAGATGAGCGATGCCACTGCAATGCCCAACATCGTCCAGAACCCCTCCTCGCTATGCACCAAAGCCTTCACCGACACCCCGATGGCCAGCGACAGCGACACCGCCCACAGATTGAACGCCAGATTCGTCTGACGCAAGATGAACGCATGAAACCTCGGGAACAAATGCCTCACGAACCATGCCACCACCAACGGCATCATCAGCAAAGGAAACACCTTCGCCAAGATCAACAGGAAAGAAACCTCGAAAGTCATGCCAGGCACGTTGCTCTCATGCAGAAACGGCACCATCGCAGGCACCACCAGCGACACCGCCATATTGATCAGACACGTGTAACTCACCACCACATTCGCATTCCCATGCAACCGCGTCGTCACCACAGCCGCAGCCGTCGCCGTCGGACAAATCATGCAGATCATCGCACTCTCCACCACCACACGGCCCGCCACATCCGGCATCCACACAATCAGCAGCCCCATCGCCACGAAACTCACCACCTGAATCGCCAACAGCTCCAGCATCCACGCCCTCGGCTTCAGCTCCTTGATGCTCATCCGGCAGAAACTCACAAACAACATGCAGAACAGCAAAGCCGGCTGCACGTAACCAATCGCACGATTCACCACAGCATGTGTCCCGTCCAACGCAGGAATATTCACATAAATATAATATTCCGCCACACCGACCAGCATCGCGATCGGCAACATCCAATTCTTAGCTCGGCGTAGCCAATTCTTCAATAGAGTCAACAACCTCATCTGATTCCCATTTTCGACCACAAAGTTACACATTATTCACGAAAAAGTCGTAACTTTGCCCACAGAAACCCCACCAAATGAAGAAAAAGAACGACATACAAATACCAGAAGGGCTCCACGAAGTCCTTCTCCACGCCTGTTGCGCACCCTGCTCCTCCGCCATCGTCGAATGGATGCTCCAGCACGACATCCGTCCCACCATCTTCTACTTCAACCCCAACATCTACCCCCGTCAGGAATACGACATCCGCAAAAACGAAAGCAAACGACATGCCGACAGCCTCGGCATCCGATGGATAGACGGCGACTACGACCATGCAGGCTGGCTCCAGCAGATACAAGGACTGGAACAGGAACCCGAACGAGGGTCCAGATGCCTCCAATGCTTCCGCATCCGCCTCACCGCCACCGCCCTCCAGGCACAAGCAATCGGCATCCAGCACTTCGCCACCACCCTCGCCTCCTCCCGCTGGAAAAGCCTCGAGCAAATCAGCCAGGCAGGACTCGCCGCCCAACAAGCCGTCCCAGGCACCACCTTCTGGGCACAGAACTGGCGGAAAGGAGGACTCCAGGACCGCCGCAACCAACTCCTTCGCGAATACAACTTCTACAACCAGCAATACTGCGGCTGCGAATTCAGCATCGCCAACAAGGCATAATTATTTTCGAATAGAACACAAATGACGAGAATATTTTTACATCTCGCAAAAAATCCCCAAACTCCTGACTCCTAACTCCTAACAATTTTGTAACTTTGCACCATGATTGAGAAAATGATTGTTCTGGAGGACATTGACCTCGTGACGTTCTATGGGGTGCAGAATGTCCATCTACAAATGATTAAGGCACTGTATCCGAAGCTGAGGATTGTGGCTCGTGGCAACATCATCAAGGTGATGGGCGACGAAGAGGAGATGTGTGCGTTTGAGGAGAACATCCTGAAGATGCAGGAGCACTGTGCGAAGTACAACTCGCTGAATGAAGAGGACATCTTGCAGATTGTGAAGGGTGAGGTGCCGCAGGGTCATGCAACGGACGGGAACGCCATCTGCTACAGCGTGACGGGCAAAGCCATTGCAGCGAGGTCAGAGAACCAGAAGACACTGGTGGATGCCTACTATGAGAATGACATGCTGTTTGCCGTAGGACCTGCAGGTTCGGGTAAGACCTATGTGTCAATCGCTCTGGCGGTAAGGGCACTGAAGAACAAAGAAATTCGCAAGATTATTCTGTGCCGTCCGGCTGTGGAGGCTGGCGAGAAGCTGGGTTTCCTGCCTGGCGACATGAGGGAGAAAATCGATCCGTATCTGCAACCGCTGTATGACGCTTTGCAGGACATGATACCTGCACAGAAGTTGACGGAATATATGGAGCAGAACGTGATTCAGATTGCTCCTTTGGCATTCATGAGAGGTAGGACACTGAACGACGCTGTGGTCATCCTTGACGAGGCGCAGAACACGACAACACAGCAGATCAAGATGTTCCTCACCCGTATGGGACAGAACACAAAGATGATCATCACGGGCGACCTGACGCAGATTGACCTGCCACGCAACGTGAAGAGCGGTCTGAAGGAGGCGAAGGAGGTGCTGAAGGATGTGAAGGGGATTGCCTTTGTGGAGATGGACGAAAGAGACATCGTGAGACACAAGTTGGTGACGAGGATTGTGAATGCGTATCACAAGTACGAGAGCGAGACGAAGTACCCGCTATTTAATGAGAACAATAATAATCAATAATCATCAGAAATATGAAAGCTTTAACAAGAACGGATTTTAACTTCCCAGGACAGAAGGAAGTGTATCACGGCAAAGTTCGTGACGTGTATAACATCAACGACGACCTGATGGTGATGGTCGCTACCGACCGCATCTCCGCCTTCGACGTA
>JAGAAZ010000149.1 GCA_017614895.1 Bacteroidaceae bacterium
GTCTGGGTGAAGTGTACGACCTGTACCACCACCAGAAGCTACTGAGAAGTAAGGCTTGCCAGCGAGGACACGCTCCTTCTTGTAAGTACCAGCTACTGGGTGCTGGAAACGAGTTGGGTTGGTAGAGTTACCTGTGATGGAAACGTCCACGTTCTCCTTCCAGAGGATAGCAACACCCTCACGAACGTCGTCAGCACCATAGCAGTTCACCTTTGCACGAGGACCATCAGAGTAAGCCTTCGTCTTCACCACCTTGAGTTCGCCAGTGAAGTAGTCGAACTGAGTCTGCACGTAAGTGAAGCCATTGATACGAGAGATGATCATGGCAGCGTCCTTACCAAGACCGTTGAGGATGCAACGGAGTGGCTTTTTACGTACCTTGTTAGCCATCTCAGCAATCTTGATAGCACCTTCAGCAGCAGCGAAAGACTCGTGACCTGCGAGGAAAGCGAAGCACTCAGTCTCTTCGCGGAGCAGACGGGCAGCGAGGTTACCGTGACCGATACCAACCTTACGGTCGTCAGCCACAGAGCCAGGAATGCAGAATGCCTGCAAACCGATACCGATAGCCTCGGCAGCGTCAGCAGCGTTCTTGCAACCCTTCTTCAGAGCGATAGCAGAACCTACCACGTAAGCCCACTTTGCGTTCTCGAAGCAGATGCGCTGAGTTTCTTCACATGTGATGTATGGGTCGAGACCTGCCTTTTCGCAGATTTCGTTAGCCTCTTCGATAGAGGAAATGCCGTTCTCGTTCAAAGCAGCCAAAATCTGCTTCATGCGACGGTCTTGTGATTCGAATTTCACTTCTCTAATCATAGTATGTTTCCTCCTTTATTATTCTTTACGTGGGTCAATAGATTTAACAATTCCCTGTTCTGGCTTCGTGCGGCCATAAGTGCCTGTCACGCTCTTGAGTGCCTCATTTGCGTCCATGCCCTTCTTGACAGCCTCCATGAACTTGCCCATGTGAACATACTCGTATCCACACACCTCATTGTCTGAATCGAGGAACATCTTGGTGATGTAACCCTCAGTGAGCTGGAGGTAGCGAGTGCCCTTGAGCTTCGTGCCGTAGAGTGTACCACACTGAGAAACGAGTCCCTTGCCGAGGTCTTCAAGACCTGCACCAATCACGAGACCACCCTCAGAGAAAGCAGACTGTGTACGACCGTAAACAATCTGGAGGAAGAGCTCGCGCATAGCTGTGTTGATAGCATCGCAAACAAGGTCTGTGTTGAGCGCCTCAAGAATAGTCTTGCCAGGAAGAATCTCAGATGCCATAGCGGCAGAGTGAGTCATACCTGAGCAACCGATAGTTTCAACGAGACATTCCTCGATGATACCTTCCTTCACATTGAGAGAGAGCTTGCAGCAACCCTGCTGTGGTGCACACCAACCGATACCGTGTGTCATGCCTGAGATGTCCTTAATCTCCTTTGCCTGAATCCACTTTCCTTCTTCTGGAATTGGAGCTGGTCCGTGATTAGGGCCTTTGGCTACACAGCACATTTCCTGTACTTCTTTTGAATAAACCATAATTGTAAACCAATATTTATTAATTAATAAAATATGTGTGTTTTCATCAAAAAGTTTGCAAAATTACTAATAAAAAATAAGAAGAGAGCAGAAAATGAAAAAAATCTTTTCAAATGCCTTATATTTTTTTGCAAAGAAGGAGAAAAACGGTATCTTTGCATCCAAAATTTACACAATCAACCATGAGTAAGAAAAACAATCATAGAAGAGATGTATCTGTGGAGACGAAAAAGCCCCCATTAGCACAAAAGACAAAAGAAGATAGTCAGAAAGAGAAAAAAACAATCAGCATTACAAAAGGAGCATCACTGTGCATCGCCATCCTTGCCACAGTGGTGATTGTTGTATTGGGAGCCTACTATCTAGTTGTACGTAACAGCGACATGCTGTATATGGCACAGAGCAAGGACTGGTTCACACCCGATTCCTCCTTTATTTCTGTATGTATGCACCATCCTGGCGGCTTTCTCAGTTGGGCTGGTTCGTTTCTGACCCAGTTCTTCTATTATCCCAAATGGGGTTCAGCCATCATGATTGGTATCTGGATTATCAGCATGTGGATGAGCAAATTTGTATTCCGTGTCAAGATGGTATGGATGGCTATATTGGCCATTCCTATCGTATGTCTGCTGGTCAGCACTATCGACACAGGCTACTGGCTCTACTATAACAAACAAACGGGTTACTGGTTCTTCGGCACCCTTGGCTATCTTATCAGCATCTTGCTGGTGCTTTTCAATGCCGCCTTCAAGAAGAAGACTGATCGCATTCTGTCGATTTTATTGATTGCCTGCACGTATCCATTCTTCGGATGGTACACCCTCTTGGCATTAGTGTATGTGGCAGCGCTGAATATTTCACGTCAGAAAACAGACGACTCTCTGATTGGCAAGATTCTGCTTCCCTTGATACCATTGGTGCTGGTAGGTGTTGTGCCTCCTTTGTGCTACAACCTGTACAGCAGCATTCGAATAGAAGATGTGTGGACAATAGGATTCCCCATCTTCGCCAACGGCGATATGATTAGTTTCACGCCTTCCATTCCATTCATCGTGATGGCAGCCGTTCCCCTACTCTTTCCCTTCTTGCCCAAGAAAGTGGAGGACAGTACGGTCATGGCTTGGGTTGTTTCCCTCGTCACCATCGTTGTGTTAGCACTTTCGTGGTTCTGGGTGGAGAAGAGCGACTTCCAGAATTACAACTATCACGCAGAGATGCGTATGTATCGAGCAACTGAGGAACAAGACTGGGACAAAGTGCTTGACGAGATGAGCAACATTCCTGGTGATGCCTCTCGTGAAATGGTGGTATTGAAAAACATTGCCCTGATGAACAAGGGAGAAATGGGTACGAAGATGTTCAAATACAACAATATGGGTGAGCCGCCTACCAATGGCTTCGACACCTTGCGTGTTCACATGGTACAAACGGCTGCGCCACTCATTTATTATTATCATGGCAAGACCAACTTTGCCCTGCGTTGGAGCATCGAGAACAGCGTGGAGTTTGGCTACGACTACGACAACTTGAAGATATTGGCACGTTGTGCGCTGTTGAACGGGGAGATGGAAATGGCCAAGCGCTATTTGGACTTATTGCATACCACTATCTTCTATCGCGATTGGGCAGAGCACTTGATGCCCATCACCAAGAATCCTGAACTCATCAAGAAATATCCAGAGTTTAACTATGTACGTGAACTGCGTGACCACATGGGCACTGTGCTTGATGGTGACAACGGCCTTTGTGAGATGTACTTGATCACCTACTTCAGTCAGACGATGAACAAAGACAGCAAAACCTTGCAGGAGGTGACTTTGGACTACTCTTTGATACAGAAGGACATCCAGCTGTTCTGGCCACGCTTTTTCCTCTATGCACAATTGCATGCAGGCGAGCACATGCCGATACACTATCAAGAGGCAGCCATCCTGTATGGAAACCTGGAGCCTGAAAGTGCCGACATTTCCTCTATGCCATTCGACGACGAAGTGAGAAAGAGTTACGAGGGTTTCCACCAGATGTCGCAATCGCTGCTTCAGACAGGTTTGAGCGCTGAGGAAGTAGGTGAAGCCATGAAGGCCTCCTACGGCCACACCTTCTACTGGTTCTATTTCTTCTGCCGAGATGTACATTCGTATTAATTGATAATTGACAATTGAAAGATAAAAATATGAAACTGAAAAATATCCTATTGATAGCAACTATCGCCATACTGTTGGCAGCGTGTGGACAGCACCTCACCGTTCCATCCGATGTTCAGATGGAGTCACGTCTTCCAAAGATTTATCCTGACTACACGGAAGTGACCATTCCTGCTAACATCTGCCCGATGAACTTTATCGTGCAGGAAGGCGAAAGTGAAGTGAGAGCAAGACTGACCTACCCTGGTGGAGAATACATCTATGGCGAGGGACAGAAGGTGCTGATTGACGAAACACAATGGCAAGAGATGTTGGATTCTGCCAAAGGACAGACCATCAAGGTGGAAGTATTCGCCAAAATTGGTGACACATGGAAAGGTTACCAGCCCTTCAATTTCTATGTAGCTGAAGATTCCATTGACGAATACATCTCCTATCGTGCCATCCAGCCCTCATACGTGGCATACGAGAGGCTGAGCATCAACCAGCGAAATCTGACAAACTTCGATGTAAGGGAGATTTACAATAATATGTCCGTCAGTACGGAGAAAGTGGGTCAGTGTATCAACTGCCACTCCTACAAGAACTTCAAGACAGACAACATGCTCTTCCACATGCGTCAAGGGTTTGGTGGCACCATGTTGGTGACAAATGGACAACTGAAAAAGATTGACCTCAAGACCGACGAGACCCTCAGTGCTGGTGTTTATCCTGCATGGCATCCAACCCACAATCTCATCGCTTTCTCCACCAACAAGACGGGACAATCATTCCACACCAAAGACCTGAACAAGATTGAGGTGCAGGACACAGAAAGTGACCTGATTCTTTACGATGTAGATAAGAACGAAGTGAGCATCATCTCTGAATTGGATGATGAACTGGAGGTGTTCCCGACCTGGAGTCCTGACGGTAAGAAACTCTATTTCTGTTCGGCTCATTTTGAATACCACAACGACAGCATCGAGAAGTCTGCTGAGATGATTGAGCGATACAAGGAGGTGAAATACAGTCTCTATTCCGTTGACTTCAACCCCGACACCAAGGAATTCGACAATGTGCAGATGGTCTATGATGCAGCTTCCGACTCCATTCATCAGAGTGTATCCCTGCCCCGTGTGAGTCCAGATGGACGTTACATCCTCTTTGCACAGGCAGAATTTGGCTGCTTCCACGTGTGGCATGCTGATGCCGACATCTACATGATGGATTTGCAGACCAAGGAGGTACAGAAGTTGGATGCGGTCAACAGTAATCGTTCAGAGAGTTACCCCACTTGGTCGAGCAACGGCAGATGGATCATGGTTGACTCCCGACGTGACGATGGGAACTACACACGCCCCTACATCGCCTATTTCGACAAGAACGGGAAGGCACACAAGCCATTCCTGCTTCCTCAGCAAGATCCGAACTTCTACACGTTCTACCTGCGCTCGTTCAACCGTCCTGAGTTCATGATTGAACCAGTGAAGATTACACCACGAGAATTTGCCGCCAAAGCAAAAGAAGACGCTGTTCCTGCCAAGTACGCAGCTCAATGAAAAAGTATCTGAAATACATATACCTACTCGCCTTCATCACCGTTGCATACATCTTGTTGCCGGTGATGAATGCTGATTATCTGTACACCATTCAAGACAACAATGTCTTTATCAATGGGCACACGTTCATGATGGATACCGTCCAGCATGGAGGTGGTTGGGGAACATGGATATCGCTTTACCTTACTCAATTCTTCTACTATCCCTGGTTGGGCAGCACCATACTCATTCTTTTCTGGGTGGCTATCTATTGGATCACCATCTGGATATTGGGCCTCAGCAACAAATGGAGTTTCTTGGCACTGATCATTCCGTCGCTCTTGCTGTATCATCTGCTTGACTTCGGCTATTGGATTTACTACGCCAAAGCGCCAGGCTTTCCTTTTGTGCCCACCATCTTAGCCATCTTCTGCTTGCTGTTCGTTTGGGGAGGAGTGTCTATAACCAGAAAGTGGAATGTCGATTTTAGATTGAAAGGA
>JAGAAZ010000150.1 GCA_017614895.1 Bacteroidaceae bacterium
ACTCTATACTTGTCTCGACACTTTGAGCCGTTTGATCGCTCCTGTGGCTCCGTTCTATGCCGACCAGCTGTTCCGCGATTTGAATGCTGTGACAGGCAAGGACACTTCCAAGAGCGTACATCTGGCGAAATTCCCAACCTTTAACGAGGCTTATATTGACTCCGAGTTGGAGGCAGCAATGGAGGCAGCCATGAAGGTGACTTCGATGGGACTTTCCATCCGCAAGAAGGTGAAGATTCCTGTGATTCAGGCTTTGCAGTCGATTGCTATTCCTGACACCGACACCGTGTTCAGCGGACGCATCGAGCGCATGAAGGACATCATCATGAAGGAGCTGAATGTGAAGGAACTCCAGTTGATGGACGGCAAGATGCTCGTGAAGAACGTGAAGTGCAACTTCCGTGTGATGGGCAAGAAGTTCGGTAAGATGATGAAGGCGGTGAGCAACGCGGTGGCAAAGATGTCGCAGGCACAGATTGCCGAACTCGAAGCCAACGGACAGGTGACATTGCAAGCCGAAGGTCAGGATGCTGTGATTGAATTGGCTGATGTCGATATCATGTCGCAGGACATCCCTGGATGGAGCGTTGCGAACGAAGGCACCACGACCGTGGCTCTTGACATCACCATCACGCCAGTCCTGAAGACCGAGGGTAATGCCCGCAAGGTCATCAAGCAGATTCAGGGTCTCCGCAAGTCGCAAGGCTTCGAGATTACCGACCGCATTCGTGTGGTCATCACCGATACACCTGAAACTGCCGAAGTCTTGGCATCCTTCAAGGAGAACATCGCGGCTCAGGTGCTTGCCAACTCCATCGAGCTGGGCAATCCTGCTGGCGACGCGATTGACTTCGACGACTTCAAGGCAGTCATCACCGTTCAGAAAGACTAATTGCAGATGAGCAGGAAGAACAAATATATTCTGTCCATCGTCCTATTCATGGCCGTTCTTGTCATTGACCAGATCATCAAGGTCAATGTCAAGACGGGCATGCATCTGGGAGAGCGCATCGAGATCACCAGCTGGTTCAGCCTCTTGTTTGTGGAGAACAACGGCATGGCGTTCGGTTGGGAACTCTGGGGCGGGAAACTCTTCCTCACCCTCTTCCGCATCGTGGCGGTATGCCTCATCGGATGGTTCATCCACAGCGAAATCAAGCGCAGAAGACCGACGGGGTACATCGTCTGCCTCACCCTCATCGCGGCAGGAGCGGCAGGCAACATCATCGACTGCATGTTCTACGGACTCATCTTCAACAACCCACCCTATCCTGAGGTGGCAGAGCTCGTGCCCTACGGATATGGCTACGGCGAATTCCTCTACGGCAAGGTGGTCGATATGTTCTACTTCCCCCTCGTCGAATGGGACATGCCCACATGGATGCCCATCTACTCCGGTCAGCACTGCGTGTTCTTCTCCCCCATCTTCAACTTTGCCGATGCAGCCATCTCGTGCGGCATCGTGGCATTGCTGCTCTTCTATCACAAATTGGTCAGCCGTTATCAGTTCCATCAATGAAACGTATCCTGCCCCTACTCTCTCTGCTCATGCTCCTCTTTGTGGCATGTGACGACCGTCCCAAAGACGTCCTGTCGCGTGGCAAGATGGAGGATGTGCTGTATGACTACCACATCATGCAGGGCATCATCGACGAATTGCCAAGCGAGGAGCGGGAGGCGAAGGCGCAAGACTACATCAACGCCGTCTTCGAGAAGCACGGCATCACCGAGGCGCAGTTCGACTCGTCCATCGTCTATTACAACCGCCATACGAAGGAGCTCTACAAGATCTACAGCAATCTGAAGGAGCGCTACACCACCGTCAACGACGAGATTCAGCTTGTCAACGGCAACAACGACATGATGGCGATCTTTGCCACGGGCGGCGACACCACCAACCTGTGGAACTCCGCCAAGCTCCTCACCCTGCGCAACAAGGACTTGCTCAACCGAGAGAGCTTCACCATCCATGCCGACACCAGTTTCCGTCGGCAGGACCAGTTCATCCTCACCCTCCAGCCCGTCTTCATCAAGGAAGGGGGAGTCGATTACGACATCCAGCTCCACGTCGGTCTGAGCGTCCTCTACAAAAGCGGCAAGCACGTGGGCACCACGCGCCTCATCAACAACAACGGCCTCCAGCAGCTCACCCTCCAGACCAGCAAGGACGAAGACATCAAGAGCGTCACCGGCTTCTTCTATTATAAAGGAAAGAAAACCACGCGCAACCTCTGCCTCATCGACAACATCTCCCTCGTCCGAATGCACGAGAAAGTCGCCGAGCCAACAGCAGAAGCCACCGACAGCGTCAAGGCCGACATCCTCGTCACCGACACCATGCCGAAGCCAGTGGAGCGCCGCCTCACCCCCGAAGAACTCCGTCAGCAAAACAAGTCGGACGAGCACATCAACATCCAACGAGCCCCATCTGTCCGCACCCCGAACAGCATCGGGCCCCGACGCCGCCAGAGGTAAGAGGTTAAGGTTATCGTTAAGGTTATCATGCGTCGCGTTGCAGCATCCAGAGTCTATATCAACGAAAAAGAGTTCCACAACAACCATGTCGTGGAACTCTATGAACATATCGTCGTCAATCACTATCCCCTCCAGGGCGAACTTCCCATGACCGAGTGGCTCGGCGGCACCATCATCATCCGCGACCGCCATGCCTTCCATTCTCCCCAAGTCCTCTCCCCCGAGGAAGCCATTGACGCACAATCATTAATCTCACTTTAAGAATCAAGCAGCTCAGTTGATCAATTGGACGTGTCCAGTTGTTCAATCGGACGTGTCCAGTTGCTCAATCGCCTGAACTCGGCACAGACAATCGCGGTGGCAATGGCGACGTTGAGCGACTCTGAGGTTTCGCGGCCGGCAGGATAGTTGGGGATGTAGAGGCGCTCGGTGACATGAGCCTCAACCTCGGGGGAGACGCCCTTGCCCTCGTTGCCCATGACGATGAGCCCACGGTTCTCCAACGTCTTGCCGTACATGTTCTCACCATCGAGGAACGTGCCATAGACGGGGACATCTTTATCCAATTCTCCCAACAGCTCGGGCAAATCGACATAGTGAACCTGCACATGAGCCATCGCGCCCATCGTCGCCTGCACGGTCTTGGGATTGTAGAGGTCGGCACAGCCACGCGAACAGAAAATGTGCTCGATGCCGAACCAGTCTGCCAGACGGACGATAGTGCCGAGATTGCCAGGGTTCTGCACATCGTCAAGAGCGAGGCAAAGCTGGGACTTCACCACCTCGCTTGCGTTCACTTCATACGTGGGTTGACGGAACACGGCGAGCACCTGCTGGGGAGCCTCCATCAGACTCACGCGCTTCAGTTCTTCGTCAGTCACGATGTCCATCTCCACACCCCTGAGCGCATCGGCATGACGGTCAGCCCATTCCTGCACGGCTGCCACATACACAAGCTCGAAGGCTCCGAGCAAATCGCCCACCAGTTTGTGACCCTCTGCCACGAACACGCCATCCGCCTTCCGATATTTCTTCATCTCCAGCGAACGCACATACTTGATTCTGTTCTTGCTAATCATGTCATGATGAATTTTCAGGGCAAAGGTAGGAAATAATTCTCTAAATATTCGTACCTTTGCACTCAAATTCCACATTTCCCCTGTGAAAACCCGTCCTATACATATTATATATATATATATAGCGCTGCTGAGCATGGTGATGGTATCGTGCTCGGTGGAAAAGTATATCCCCGATGGGGAGCACATGCTGACGGGTGTGGCAGTGACGTGCGACGACGAGGAGGTGATGAAGACCTACCTGCTGGGCGACTATGTGGTGCAGCAGACGAACTCGAAATGGTTCGGAGCACGTGTGCCCCTGAAAATATACATGCTCTCGGGCACGGACACGACCAAGCGTTCGTGCCGATTCTGGCGAAAACTGGGCGAGGCACCTGTGCTGTACGACAGCGTGAAGGCTGACCGCACGATGAACGACATCGAGCAGGTGCTGCACAATGCGGGATACATGAAGGCCGAGGTGGAGGAGTTCAAGATGATCAAGGGCAAGAAGATGAAGGTGCTCTACAACGTGCATCCGAAGGAACGCTACACCATGCGACGGGTGGAGCGCATCGTGGAGGACAAGGGACTCAGGAACTTCATCTTGGTGGAGGACACGGCAAACTCGCTGCTGAAACCAGGCTTGCCGTTCGAGGTGACTGCCTTGAACGGAGAACGGAACCGCATCGCCTCCCATCTGCGGAACAACGGCTATTACAAATTCACGAAGGAAGACATCCGATTCAGTGCCGACACGGCTCGGAACTCGACGGAGGTGGATGTGTTGATGCGTGTGACCCTTCAGCAGGACAATGGACGCACGGCTGCAACCGAACACAAGCAGTACACCATTGGCTCGGTGAAATTCCTGACAGACGTGACCAACCCCAACGAACCGATTGACAGCATCCGCTATAAGGGCTACGACTTCCTGTATCAGGACGACCTGCACTTCCGCAAGCGCCTGCTCATCAGCCATTCATTGGTCAAGCCCAACCAGCTGTATAATGACAGCCACTATCGCCGCACCTACACCAACTACACACGTCTGGGTGCCATCGCCTTCTCCAACATCAACCTGACAGAACGTCCAGGCACGGACACGCTCGATTGCAGCATCGTGGTCAATCACGCCAAGCCCCACTCTTTCGGTTTCGATGTGGAAGCCACCAACTCCGCAGGCGACTTGGGTGCCGCCCTCTCCACTTCCTACCAGAACAAGAACCTGTTCCGTGGCTCCGAGTCGTTCATGTTCAAGATTCGCGGTGCTTACGAAGCCATCACGGGACTCGAAGGATACGAGGGCAACAACTATGCGGAGGTAGGCGCTGAATCCACCCTGGGCTTCCCTGCCTTCCTGTTCCCCTACGTAAAACGCGAATGGGGTACAGAGCATCATGCCACCTCCGAGATTGCCCTGCAATACAACCTGCAAAACCGTCCCGAGTTTCAGCGTCGCGTCCTTACTGCAGCATGGCGCTACCGTTGGAACGGCATCAACCAGCACGACCAGCACCGTTTCGACCTGCTGGAAGTCAACTACGTCTATATGCCCTGGATCTCAAGGACCTTCAAGGAGCAATATCTGGATTCCCTCGGCAAGACTAACGCCATCCTGAAGTACAACTACGAAAACCTGCTCATCACTAAAATGGGCTACACCTACTCCTATAATTCTTTAGGAGCACGCGAACAGACCTACGGCAAGAATGCCTATACCATCCGCTTCAACATCGAGACCTCAGGAAACGTCCTCAGCCTCGCCAACCACGTGCTGAATGGCAAGAAGAACGCTGACGACCAATACACCTTCTGCGGCATTGCCTTTGCCCAGTATGTACGTGGCGACTTCGACTTCTCCAAGAGTTTTCGCATCGACAAGAACAACTCTGTGGCGTTCCACGGAGCATTGGGCATCGCCTATCCCTACGGAAACTCCAACCAGCTTCCCTTCGAGAAGCGCTACTTCGCTGGTGGTGCCAACAGCGTGAGAGGATGGTCTGTACGTTCCCTCGGCCCTGGTGCTTACAACGGTAAAGACCGAGGCATCAACTTCCTCAATCAGTCGGGCGACCTCAAACTGGATCTCAGTCTCGAATACCGCGCCCAACTCTTCTGGAAATTCAGTGGAGCAGCCTTTGTCGATGCTGGTAATATCTGGACCATCCGTGCCTACAAGGATCAGCCACAAGGCGAATTCAAATTCGGCAGGTTCTGGAAACAGATCGCTGTAGGCTATGGCATCGGCCTCCGCATGGATGCCAATTTCTTCATTGTCCGCTTCGATGCCGGCATGAAAGCCATCGACCCAGCCTACACAGGACGCAACCACTACCCCATCCTCCACCAAAACTTCGACCGCGACTTTGCCTTCCACTTCGCTGTGGGACTGCCGTTCTAAGGAGGACAGAAGCGGAAAACTGCTGTTTATTGCATTCAGATGACCGCTATTTGGAAAAAAGTAACTATCTTTGCAAAAGAAATAACAAAACACATATATCATATGTATAGAACACATACGAATGGGGAGTTGAGACTCTCCGACGCAGGCAAGCAAGTGACGCTTGCAGGATGGGTGCAGCGCACAAGAAAGATGGGTGCGCTGACCTTTGTTGATTTGCGTGACCGCTACGGCATCACGCAACTGGTATTTAATGAGGAGACGAACGCCCCCTTGTGCGAACGTGCCAACAAATTGGGACGTGAATTTGTCATTCAGGTGAAGGGCATTGTAGCTGAGCGTTACAGCAAGAACAAGAACATCCCAACGGGTGACATCGAGATTGAAGTGAGTGAACTGACGGTGCTGAACGAATCCATCACCCCACCCTTCACGATTGAAGACCAATCTGATGGTGGCGACGACCTGCGCATGAAGTACCGCTATCTGGACTTGCGCCGCAACCCA
Organism: Bacteroidaceae bacterium; assembly: GCA_017614895.1. Lineage (GTDB taxonomy): Bacteria > Bacteroidota > Bacteroidia > Bacteroidales > Bacteroidaceae > Minthosoma. The sequence goes on from JAGAAZ010000150.1 coordinate 6,445, forward strand.
GTTCGCAAGAATCTGGAGTTGAGACACAAGTTCTGCATCGCTGTGCGCAACTATCTTTCCAACCTCGGTTTCCTCGAAGTAGAGACTCCTATGCTTATTGGTTCTACGCCTGAGGGAGCACGTGACTTCATTGTACCTTCACGCATGAATCCAGGACAGTTCTATGCCCTTCCACAATCTCCACAAACCCTGAAGCAGTTGCTCATGGTGGCTGGTTTCGACCGCTACTTCCAGATTGTGAAGTGCTTCCGTGACGAGGATTTGCGTGCTGACCGTCAACCAGAATTCACACAGATTGACTGTGAAATGTCGTTTGTGACCCAGGAGGACATCATCCAAACGTTTGAAGGAATGGCAAAGCACTTGTTCAAGGAACTTCGTGGCGTAGAAATTGAAGGTGATTTCCTCCGTCTGCCTTGGATTGAGTGTATGAAGCGATTTGGTTCCGACAAGCCTGATATGCGTTTCGGTATGGAGTTTGTGGAGCTGGACGATGTGCTGAAGAAAGGCACCTTTGCCGTATTCGATGATGCTGCCTACATTGGCGGTATCTGTGCTGAAGGCTGTGCTTCTTATACCAGAAAGGATATTGACAAGCTGACTGAATGGGTGAAGCGTCCTCAGATTGGTGCGAAGGGCATGGTCTATGCCCGTGTACTGGAAGATGGTAGTGTGAAGTCATCCGTGGATAAGTTCTACACCCCTGAAGACTTGCAGGCATTGAAGGAGAAGATGAATGCCAAGCCAGGCGACCTCATCCTCATCCTCTCAGGTGCTGATGCCATGAAGACGAGAAAGCAACTTTGCGAACTGCGTTTGGAGATGGGCGAACGCCTCGGTCTGAGAGATAAGAACAAGTTTGCCTTGCTTTGGGTGACAGAATTCCCGATGTTCGAGTGGAGCGATGAGGAGCAGCGTCTGATGGCAATGCACCATCCGTTCACACACCCTATGGACGAGGACATTCATTTGCTCGACACCGACCCTGCAGCTGTACGTGCCGATGCTTACGATATGGTATGTAACGGTATCGAAGTGGGTGGTGGCTCCATCCGTATTCACGATCCCAAACTGCAAGCCAAGATGTTCGAAATCTTGGGTTTCACCCCCGAAAAGGCGGAAGAGCAGTTTGGTTTCCTGATGAATGCCTTTAAATATGGTGCACCTCCTCATGGAGGTCTCGCATACGGACTCGACCGTTGGGTGAGCATCTTTGCAGGTCTCGACTCCATTCGCGACTGCATCGCCTTCCCAAAGAATAACAGCGGACGTGACGTGATGCTCGATGCACCATCATTCGTTGACCAGAAACAACTTGACGAAGATTTCATTGCACTTAATTTGCCACAAGAATAACCGATGCCACTAACATTTTTTAGCCTCGGCAGCGGCAGTTGCGGCAATTGCTATTATCTTGCGACAGAATCTGACGCCATCATCATTGATTGTGGCGTCAGCATTCGTCGTTTCAAGAAAAACATGCAGGAATATGGGATGAAGATTGGCAAGGTGAAGGGTATCATCATCACCCACGACCATGCAGACCACATCAAAGCTGCCGGAAAACTTAGCAAGGAGTACAACCTCCCCGTCTTTGCCACACCGCTCATTCACGAAGGAATGGACAAAAACTGGCAAAATTCCGTAAAAATTCCTGTAGAAAATCGCCACCATATCGACAAGGAAGAACCTTTCGAGATTGGCAGTTTCCGCATCACTGCATTTCCTCTGCCCCACGATTCCTCAGAGAATGTTGGCTACTACATTGAAGTGGGCGACTACCGCTTCACCGTGATGACCGATGTAGGTGATGTAACGGAAAAAGTCAAAGAATACATCTTGAAAAGTACACACCTTATTCTCGAAGCTAACTACGACGAAGAGATGCTGCGTCAGGGACGCTATCCTGAGATTCTGAAGGAACGCATTGTCAGTGGACACGGACATCTCTCAAACAAGAAAGCTGCCTCAGCACTAGCAGAGAACTTCCACGAAGAAATCAAAAACGTATGGCTTTGTCATCTGAGTGAAGAGAACAATCACCCAGAATTAGCACGTAAGACCATTGAAACTGTATTGCGCAGTTATGGCATCATCGCTGGTGTGGACTTCACACTCGACGTGTTGCGTCGAAAGATTCCCACGGGTCCTTTCCAACTCGGAGAAGTGGCAAACCGCCAATACAGCCTTGCTTTTGAGGGAGAAATTTCTTAATTAAACAAAAAAACGCCCGTTTTCTTAAGAAAAATTCGTACCTTTGCATAACTTTTCGTACACTATCGGAAAGCATAACAAAGCATGGAAGCAAAGAAAGTACTTTTTATCACCACAGAAATCGAACCTTTCGTTCCAGAGAACAAAACTTCTCGGAAAGGTCGCCTTTTGCCACAAACCATTCAAGAACTCGGACACGAAATTAGAACATTCTCCCCGAAGTGGGGTACCATTAACGAACGTCGCAACCAGTTGCACGAGGTCATCCGCCTGTCGGGTATGAACCTCATCATTGATGACACCGACCACCCACTCATTATCAAGGTGGCCACGTTGACTGCGTCAAAGATGCAAATCTATTTCATCGACAATGACGATTACTTCATGAAGCGTGGTATCCTCACCGACAAGGAGGGTAAGGAATATGCGGATAATGGTGAACGCGCCATCTTCTATGCTCGTGGTGTACTTGAAACGGTCAAGAAGCTTGGTTGGCGTCCTGACATCATCCATTGCTACGGATGGGCTGCAGCCTTGGCTCCATTTTATATCAAACAGGCGTACAATGATGAGCCCTCTTTCCGCGATGCGAAAGTGGTGATGGAAGTATCTGCCAAAGAATTTGAAAAAGATCTTGGTGCTGAAAATGCCGTGTTCGTAGAATACAAAGACGCACACTATGCTGACATCAAGGACATTTGTGCTGAGACTTACGGTCACACAGAACTGGAGAAGATTGGCGTGAAGTTTGCCGATGGTGTCATCATCGAGAGCAAAGACGTTGACCCTGCTATCATAGAATACGCCAAATCGTTAGGTCGTCCTGTGCTCAATCCTGTTGAGGGTGATTCTTTTAATGAGGCATACAACACTTTCTATCGTCAAATAGTTGAAGAGTCAAACAATTGATTTTCATGTTTAAGCTCACACATTTATTTGTTGGGATGGTCATCCTGCTCGTACTGGTTTCGTGCGACGAAAGCACTTCCACCCTTGGGGTTGACATGATGCCAGCTCCCGACCTTGTGACCAAGAACTATAAAATATATGATGTCACTACAGAATCTTATGCTGTAGGCGACTCCGTGTTGGCACGAACTACCAAGTCTTATTTAGGACGTTTCACAGATCCTGAGACCAATACAACCGTCATGAGCGACTTCATGGCACAGTTCCATAGTGATGAAGGTTTTTCCATTCCTTCCACGGTGCGCAACGACTCCTGCACGCGCTTCGATCTCCGACTTTTCATCGATGATTTTGTAGGCGATTCCCTTCAGCGGTTCAAAATCAGCGTTTATGAGTTGGACAAAACCCTCGATCCTAATGCTGACTACTACACAGACATTGACCCTACAGACTATTACGACCCCAACTCGGAACCTATCGCCACCAAATGGTTCACCCTTAGCGACCGAACCATTGAAGATGCAGACCGATGGTCATCATCCTATACTAATAACATACGCATCAGTCTGCCTAACAGCCTTGGTACACGCATCATTCGCGACTACAAGGAGCATCCAGAGCACTTTGCCAACACATCTACTTGGCAGAAGAGTGGCAATCCTTGTAGCAAGGGACTCTATTTCAAGCTGGAATATGGTGATGGCGCGATGGCATACATTGACCTCGTACAGCTCAATATCTTCTTCCGTTATTACGACGATTACATCAATCGAGATACCATTAGTATGGCATCCTTCGCTGCCACAGATGCTGTGGTGCAAGCCAGCCATTTCAAGAACTACAACCTTGAAAAACTGCTTGCCGACAAGAGTGCTACCTACCTCAAGAGCCCTGCAGGTATCTTCACCTTGGCCACCTTACCTGCTGACCAAATTGATGTGAACGACACCATTAATTCAGCAAAACTCACACTCACGCGCTACAACGACGTGGTAGACAGCCCCTTCAAATTGAACATTCCACAAACCGTGCTCATGGTACGTTTGGATGATTATTTGAATGGATTCTTCGAGAATTACCAAATAAACGATGGCAAAGAATCCTACCTTGCCACCTTCAATAGTAGTACCAACACCTATCAGTTCAGTAACATCGCACGCCTCGTCACCCGTATGGCGAAAGAAAAGAAAAATGGCACAGCGACTGAAAACTGGAACAAGGTGCTCATCATTCCTGTCGAGTCTACCAAAGACTCCAGTGGCAACATTGTCAAGCTCAACCACGACTTCAGCATGAACTGTGCTCGACTCGTGGGAGGCGAATCAGACAAAGTGAAATTGGAAGTGATCTACTCCAATTTCAAGTGAAAAGAGAAGAATTCACCTTAATCTTCCGATTAAAGGCATCACCACCTTCTTAATCACCTTCTCCGTCAATTGATGTTCCCCATCAAAACGGATGACATGATCAGCTAGGTAGTTCTTCTTGAAGAGCGATTCTGCGTTCGTTATCGTTGTATCGTGCAGTCCCACCAAACACCAGCAATTCTCCTTGTCCTCTGCCGTGATATCCTTGAATTGCTGGCGCTCCATTTGATTGAAATGCTGAATGATGTCCCTCGTGATTTTGAACGTCTTTGCTCCATCATATCTTCCGTTGAAGAAATGGTACTCACCTGTTTTCATCACCTTTGAATTAGTGGACATCGTGAAAGCAGGATTCACCAAAATACGCTTGAACCCACGCATCTGCTGGGCATACATTCCTCCCATGCTCGTACCCAAAATCAAATCGGGCTGTTCCTTTTCACACAACTCTTTCAGGTAGGGCAAGGCTATCACTGGATCAACAGGGATATCTGGTGCCACCACTTCATCATTCGGAAGTTCCCTACGCAACGTCTCTACGGTTCCACTAGCATGTGAGGAACCAAAACCATGAAAATAAACCAATTTCATATCTTCTTCAAATAAATTTCGTGATCTATACTCTTCGGATACTCCTCCCGATAATGTGTCACCATCAGCATCGTCTTGTTTTTCCGACGACAGAACACCTCAATGATATCCTTCACCAATCGACGGTTCTTCAAATCCAATCCATGCAATGGTTCATCTAAAATCAGCAGAGAGGGGTCTTTCACAAATGCCCTTGCTAATAACACCAACCTTTGTTCCCCACTGCTAAGTTTCAAGAAAGTCGTGTCAGCATACTGCTTTACACCAAAAATGTCCATCCAAAACTCACACACTTCCCTTTGTTCTGGTTTCGGCTTCTTATATAATCCAGACACATCGCTCAGTCCACTCGCCACAATATCAATGGCAGGAATATCCTTCATATAAGCACGATGCATCTCTGGTGAGATATAACCAATATGTTTCTTTATATCCCAGATGCTCTCGCCTTTTCCCCGCTGATGTCCGAACAGAACGATGTCGTTCGCATAACTCTGCGGATTGTCAGCACACACAATACTCAATAACGTCGATTTTCCAGCCCCATTTTCACCATTCAACGCCCAATGCTCCCCCTGCTTCACCTTCAGATTCAAATCCTTTAGAATTGTTCGTTCCCCATATCGAATACTCACGTTCCTAAATTCAATGACCGTCTCCTCTCTTCCTCCTGTTGCAATGTCATCGAAACTCTCTCCCCCCATCTCCAAAATCGCCCGTTCTTTCTCCTCTGTCAACATACGTGCGGGCACAGGCACTTGACTCTCCTGAAACTCCCTCAACGTCATCTTCTTCCCCACTTTCAGCTCCTTCACAGGCACCACATGCGTAATAAACCCAGGAATATCATCTGTCTTCGACAACACCAACACCACCGATACGTTCGTTTCCTTCGTCAACAATGTCAGGAACTCAGCCAACTGTCCACGAGCCGTTACATCCAGTCCAATAAAAGGATTATCCATAATCAACACCCTCGGATTGGTTAACAGCGTCTTCGTCAACTGAAACTTCCTCAGTTCCCCACTACTCAACAAAATAATATGTTTATCCAATAATTGCTCCAAATGGAAAATCTCATACAAATGCTTCCTTACCTTCTCTAACTCTTGATGCATCATCCTCTTATCCTCGGCTTCCTGCTGCAATCGCGCAGCCTCCTGTTCTGGCGTTTCATCCCTCACCAAAAACTTATCAAACACTGTTTTCCTTGTCAATCCCTCCTCTGCCATACGGAAGGACTCGGCCAACAAATCCCTCACCAACGGTGTATCTTCAATATCATTCTGGTTCCATCGCTGCTGATAGTAATACACTCCCTCCGTTGTTCCGTAAGAGTCCTTGAACGTCAGGTACTTGATATTGTCACTCACCATCTTTGCCCTGCTGGGTACAAAATCATACTTCACTTCCTGCATCGGCATCAAAGCGCACTTGCCCGTCAACACATCCACCAATCGCGTCTTTCCACTGCCATTATCGCCCACAATTGCTAACTGCTCTCCAGCCAGCAACTCAAAGTCAATCGGTGCCCCCATCCTCATTTGCGGATGACGCACAACTCCACCTTTCACTTCAATGATTTTCTGCATAACTCTTTCCTTTAGCCTTGCAAATTTACATAAAAATTCCGACTCACATATCATTTTTCTCCCCAAAACCTCTCATATTAGTAATTTTTTTGATAAAAGAGAAAGGGTCTCAATGGTAAAATGTCAGTTCTCTTGTTGGTATAAATTGGTTCGTGTCCTACTAAATTTGTGATAATGATCATCTAATCGCATAGTAGTAAGTACAGACCATATTATAACCGTCCTCTTTTTAGGTATTTAAACATTTTACAATATAATGAGTTTTATTGAAAACAGCCTTTTGTGTTGAGCAATGAGTGTAAAGAAGATTGTTTTCTTGAAAAAAGTGAGAATATTTGAAAAAATCTA
>JAGAAZ010000151.1 GCA_017614895.1 Bacteroidaceae bacterium
CCGCAGGTGAGACCATCACGGTCGAAGGTCACATTGCCAACACCCAAGGGGAGACAACCTCCGATTTCGAAGGCACCATCTCTGCCATTATCTATGACAGCGAGCAGCACATCGTCTGCAAACTCAATTCAGGTATCGACATCGATCCATACGAATACGATGACCGCACGCGTGTCCTCTATTCAGGCACCGATTCCGTCAAAGCTGGCACATTCAAGTTCACTTTCCCTGTGCCTCTCGACATCAACTACTCCAATCTGTCTGGACTTATCCACCTCTATGCCATCAACACCAAGAAAGACATCGAGGCAAACGGCACCTTCGAAGACTTCCTCATTGGTGGAACATCGACCGAAGAGCAGACCGACACGATTGGTCCTTCCATTGCCGCTTTCTCCAACGGACACAACATCAAGGACATCAGTTACACGAATGAGACACCCACTCTCCGCATAGAACTGAGCGACGAGAGCGGTATCAACACCACTGGCAATGGACTCGGGCACGACATCGTTGCCATCATCGACAACAACGAGGCAACCACATATACCCTCAACAGCTACTACACACAGGCTGTGGGCGACTACCGTTCTGGCACGGTCACCTACACACTCCCCACTCTCCCTGCTGGTAAGCACAGCCTCGTCATCCGTGCGTTCGACACCCTCAACAACATGGGTTCACAAGCCTACTCCTTCGAGGTGGTGACAGGTCTCACACAGGTTTATGACATCTACGACATGACTGGGCGCAAGGTTTATAGTAGCAGTGAGCAGAAGCCATCACTGCCACCAGGCATCTATGTGCGCCAGACACGCCTCACATCGCCCAAGGGTGACATCTCCACCTCGTCAGAAAAGTTCATCAGCACACAATAAACACGCCCTTCTCTCGTTTCTATAAGAGGTTGTCCCATAAGACCTATATGACTTATATGTCCTATAAGCCTTAGCAACCCTATAAAAAAACAAATAAAGATGAAGAAAACGCTATTCATACTCACCCTCCTTGTCCTTGCTCTTTCGGCAAAGGCACAAGATGTGAAGAATCAACTCAACCCTGTCTATCATGGCGCCAACTCGCTTGCCATCGCTCCCGATGCACGAGCTGGTGGTCTTGGTGATGTCGGTGCTGCCACCGACCCTGATGTCAATTCGCAGTACTGGAACCCTGCAAAATACCCGTTCTGCATTAGCCGTTCAGGAGTTTCACTCAACTACACCCCTTGGCTTCGCAAACTCGTCGATGACATTGACCTTGCCAACATCACAGGTTACTATCGTCTGGGTGATTACGATGCCCTGTCAGGTTCACTTCGTTATTTCTCATTAGGTGAAGTGTATGAAAGCATGGATGCGGATGCACAGAGTTTTCGCCCTTATGAGATGGCTGTTGATGTAGCCTATTCACGCATGCTCTCCGAAACGTTCTCTGCTGGTGTGGCTCTCCGTTACATCTACTCAGACCTCGCCTTCAAAGGGGAAGGCTCTGACGAACTGAAACCAGCCTCAGCCTTTGCAGCAGACATTGCCCTCTATCACAACGGATACCTTAACTTAGGTGGTCATGAGAGCCAGCTCGGATGGGGTCTCAACATCTCCAACATCGGTTCCAAACTCTCTTACGATGAAGGCAACACCTCCGAGTTCATCCCAACTAATATGCGACTCGGTACTTCCTTGCTCATTCCTTTTGACGAATACAATACCCTCACCATCGCAGCTGATGCCAACAAGCTGTTAGTGCCTACTCGTCCCACGATGGATCAGTATGTGAAGCACATGGTAGATACCGAAGGTGGTGAAGCCAAGGACTACGAAAACGACTATGGTGGCTATCGCACATGGCTCGAAGGAGAAGGCTATTACAATGTATCGCCTATATCAGGTATCTTCAAGTCCTTCCACGATGCCCCCAACGGCTTCAAGGAAGAGTTGCAGGAAATCCAGTGGAGTGTGGGTCTCGAATATGCCTACAACAATCAGTTCTTCCTCCGTGCTGGTTACCACTACGAGCATCCTAACAAGGGAAATCGTAAGTACTATACCGTGGGTGCAGGTTTCAAGATGAACGTTTTCTCACTCGATGCAGGCTACGTCATCTCCGCAGCCCCCAGCAACCCACTTGACCAGACCATCCGTTTCTCGCTTGCCTTCGACATGGACGGCATCAGCGACCTCTTAGGCAAGAACAGAAGTGGACGTAGAAGAAGATAACCAGCCCACGCGTTAGGCGATTTTTTCTCTAATCAATGTAGAAAATGAAATTTAGAATAGGTTTTGGCTACGATGTCCACCAACTCACCGAAGGACGGGATCTTTGGATTGGTGGTATTAAAATAGAACACACCCTGGGTTTGCTCGGTCATTCTGATGCCGACGTACTCATTCACGCTATCTGCGACGCCATCCTCGGCGCTGCCAACATGCGTGACATCGGTTATCATTTCCCACCTAAGAAGGGTAATGAGTTTGAGAACATCGACTCCAAGATTCTTCTTCGCAAGACTATCGACATTGTTGCCACCAAAGGCTACACCATCGGCAATATTGATGCCACCGTCTGTGCTGAGCGTCCCAAGCTCAATCCTCACATTCCCCAGATGCAACAGACGCTTGCAGAGGTGATGAACATCGACCCCGATGCCGTATCCATCAAAGCCACCACTTCGGAAAAGCTTGGCTTTACAGGACGTGAAGAAGGCATCAGTGCCTACGCCGTAGTGTTATTAGAGAAATAAAAAAAGTGGGACACACATCGTTTTGTGCATCCCACTTTTTTTTTGTTATTTTTCAAACTCTTTCAGTTTCTTCAGATAGTAGGCACGAAGATCATCCCACTTGTAATAAGGGTATTGGTCAGTGGGGATGGGAAGAGTCGCTTCTTTCTCGTTGAGAAGAGCCTTGACAAGAATGGGAGCATCC
>JAGAAZ010000152.1 GCA_017614895.1 Bacteroidaceae bacterium
ATCAGAAAAAAATCTGGGGCCAAGCAGTAGATGAACTTCACGGGCAGCACGGCCTGACGGTGACTGTTGCCTGTGATCTGCTTGGCCATAGCAGGCAGGCCTTTTACAAGAAGAAGACGGACGAGGCGGAGCAGTTGGCTCGCGAAATCCGCATTCTTAATTCAGTGCGTGAGATACGCGAGATAGATCCAGGTATCGGCGGCGTAAAACTCTGGCTGATGCTCTGCGTGATGTTCAATACGGGATGGATGCCCGGGCGCGACAAGTTCATGAACCTGCTACGCCAGCACGGACTGATGCAGAAGCCTCGCAAGAGCCGCTCCACGACGAATTCCAACCACCGGTACCACAAGTGGAAGAACCTCATCAAGGGATTTGTGCCAACGCGTGCCAATCAGCTGTGGGTGAGCGATATCACCTATATCGAGCTCAATGGCGGATGCTGCTATCTGCATCTCATTACGGATGCCTACTCGAAGAAGATCGTCGGCTGGTGTCTGGCTGAATCGCTGGCAGCCGTATTCACGCTCAAGGCGCTCCGCATGGCCATAGAACAGGCTGGCGGTGGCGACCTCTCAGGACTCATCCATCACTCTGACCGTGGCGTGCAGTACTGCTGCGACCTCTATGTCGAGGAACTGCAGAAGCACAACATCCTGATATCGATGACGGAGGACTACAAGCCTACTGACAACGGTGTTGCGGAGCGTGTGAACGAAACAATCAAGTACGAAAGTGCCTATCGCCAGAAAACGCGCCTTGAGACGTACGAGGAGGCTCTGGAGCAGATAAGGCGCTTCATTCTGTTCTACAACAGCAGGCGTCCTCACTACAGCATCGGATTGCAGACACCCAATGCTGTCCATGAGCAGACTGGCGAGCAGAAAAAGATGTGGAAGAACAAAATTTATCGCAGGAATGAGCGGGGTTTGCAGATTAATCCCTAACTTTGCAGGCGGAATGTCTGCGGACGCTCTTTGGAGGCTTTGCGCCTCCAGCCGCTTGGCAAACCACCGCAGTGTTTTTCATAGTTGTCAACTCTTTCAGGAAAAAGTCAACCTTTTCAGTAAAGGTGTCAACGATTCCAGGAAAGTGTCAACTTGTTCAGGAAAACGACTGTCAACCACATCAGGAAAAGAGTAGAAAACTGTCAACCGAAATCAGGAAAAGACAAGGCGACCTTATCGATGACGATGACACCGATGACACCGATGACAGTGGGCTATTTTTGTCATCGTTTACGAAAATGTATTGATTATTATTAATATTTAAATAATTAGATTTAATAAATAATACCCCTACTTGGCGTGAGAAAAAAAATAAATGCCCCCACTGTCATCGGTGTCATCGTCATCGGTGTCATCGTTTTTGAGAAAATTTTGAATCCTTAAGGGGAAAACTTGCGGCCCTTAAGGGTAACAAAATTCGCTGCCTAGTTAGGAAAAACTTTTTCCCTCGTAGGGGCGCAAAAACTTGTAGGCTATCCGCTTCAGGAAGACTAGGCTATCCGAAACATTTTGAAAGTTTAGAAATATATTTTGCAAGTTTCAAAATATTTTTCTAAACTTTAGAATTTTATTTTGAAACTTTCAAAATTTTGTGGATACGAGGGGAAGAGGGATGCGAATGCCTATATTCCTTTTTTCAGTTGAGGGTGATGTGCTCCACTTCCACGTCTTCGTTGAGGAAGAGGCTGGCACTTTCACGGAATTTGGTGGCTGATTCTGTGGTGAGGTATTGGCAGGTGCCACCACGAGTGAGGCGCTGATCCATTTCTGGATGGCGGCGAAGATAATCCTCAAGGCTGGTGGCGATGTATTGTCCTTGGGGAATGATTTTGATGGGGCAAGGGGCAAGGGGCGAGGGGCAAGATTGTTGGGAGGTGAGGGTGGAGAGTTGCTGGTTGATTTTGTCGAGGAGGAGGGGGAAATGGGTGCATCCGAGGATGATGGTGTCGATGAGTGGGTCTTGGTCAAGGAGTTTCTGGAGGGAATCCTTGACGAAGTAATCAGCACCAGGTTTGTCGAATTCATTATTCTCCACTAATGGTACCCACATGGGGCAGGCCTGACCGACAACGGTGCAGTCGGGATAGAGTTTCTCTATCTCCAGATTGTAGGATTGGGATTTGATGGTGCCCTCTGTGGCCAGCACGCCGATGTGTTTGGTGTGGGAGAGTTCGCCCACCACTTCGGCTGTGGGACGGATGACACCCAGTACACGACGGTCGGGGGCTGCTGTGGGCAGATATTTCTGCTGAATGGAACGCAAGGCTTTGGCAGAGGCGGTATTACACCCCAGAATGACAAGCGGACATCCCATCTCGAAGAGTTTCTTGACTGCCTGGAGGGTGAACTCGTACACCACATCGAAGGAACGCGTACCATAAGGGGCACGCGCATTGTCGCCAAGATAGATGTAGTCGTACTCAGGCATACGCTGACGGATGCCATCGAGGATGGTCAAGCCGCCATAGCCTGAATCGAAGATGCCGATGCATGTACCATGTTCCATATTTTGTTTAGTTTTTAGGGGCAGGGGGCAAGGGGCAAGAGGTATCTTGCTCCTATTTTATGCCTAGTTGGGTGAGAACCATATCGGTGCAGTTCTCGCCATCGCCACTGATGTAGGGATAGGCGTTGACATCGGTGTTGAGCACGTAGGCATAGTTGCGATTCTTTCCGACTGCATCAATAGCCTCTTTCAGCAATGCGTGGACGGGCTCCATCAGTTCTTCCTCAGCCTTGGTGAGCAATTCCTGTGCTTCCTTCCTGAATTGGAGGCTCTGATCCATCAGCTGCTGCAACTCTTTCTGACGCTTGAGCATGATGTTCTCAGGGAAGGTCCTCTGTCCGTCGAGGTATTCGGTGAACTTCTTGGAGAATTCCTGTTCTGAGCGTTCCATCTCTTGGTCGTAGGTGTTCTTCAGTTCCTCCAGGCTCTTCATCGCTTGCTGATATTGGGGCATAGCGTGAAGCACGTCATTGTAGGAGAGGTAGCCGAAGTGCTGTGGCTGGATGAGCACCTGCTGAGGGGTGTCAGAAGAGGAAAGCACTGTTTCCTGTGCTGCAATGATGCCAGCACAAGCAAACAGTGCTATGAATGTAAGAATCTTTTTCATGTGTCGGAGGATTACTTAGCACCCACCTTTGCCTTCACTTGGTCGGTGATGTCAGTAGCACCTGCACCAATGTAAGCGATGGCTCCAGCAGGAAGGATATAGGTATAGCCACCAGCGGCACCCACTTCTTCCACTGCCTTCATGATTTTTTCCTGAACGGCACTCATCTTGGTCTGATAAGTGTTCTGGAGTTCCTGCTCGCTGGTCTGACCAAACTGCTGGTATTCCTGAATGGCTTTCTGGATCTCCTGCTCGCGATAGTTGCGGAGGGTCTCAGAGAGGGTTGCCTTTTCCTTTTCGTAAGCATCACTCTTTGTTCGGATGTCAGTCTCTTTGCGCTGCAGTTCATCGTCGAACTGCTTCTGGAGATTCTGAATTTCTGTCTGGAGAGCAGCAACTTCAGGCATACCTTTAGCAACTGCATCTACATCTACGTGTCCAATCTTCTGTGCGAACATGGTCATTGGCAAAGCCAAGAGCATCGCAAAAATAATCTTTTTCATTGTTGTTTAGTTATTTGGTTTTTAGTTGTTTGTTTCTTATCGCTCAGCGTGTGGGCTGATTAATGGGCATAGCCCAGTTTCTGGAGGACTTCCTCGCTGATGTCAATCTTGGGGGAGGCATAGATGATGCTGCCACCAGAGGCACGATCCAGAACAAGCTGGTAGCCTTTCTGGTCACAGATGTCCTTGACGGCATTGTAGATTTCATCCTGAATGGGAGCAAGAAGGCTCTGACGCTTCTTGTAGAGTTCGCCTTCGCCACCGAAGTACTTTTTCTTCAGGTCGCTGGCTTCCTTCTCCTTCGCCATGATGGCCTCTTCGGCTTTGGTCTTCTGCGTGTCAGAGAGGAACACTGACTCTGACTGATATTTCTTGTAGAGAGTTTCGGCTTCGTTGAGCAATGCCTCCACTTCGCCTTCCCACTGCTTGGATACTTGGTTCAACTGTTCGTTGGCACGTTCGTAGGCAGGCACATTCTTGAGGATGTACTCCATATCGACGAGTGCGAACTTCTGTGCGTTGGCAGCGATGGATGCCAAAAGCACGGTCATGGTCAATAAAAGCTTTTTCATATTAATATTTTATTGTTGTTTTCTGGATATTCTGAAATGTCTGAAGAATCAGCGCTGATTAGAACTCTTGTCCGAGGATGAAGTGGAATTGGCTTCCGCTGTAACTCTTTGAGCCATTGATATTATCAAATCCGTATGCCCAGTCAATACCCATCAAACCTACCATCGGGAGGAAGAGGCGAACACCAAAACCTGCCGAACGTTTCATGTCGAAGGGGTTGAACTTCCTGATCTCTGACCACGCATTACCAGCTTCTGCAAATGCAAGAGCATAGATGTTGGTGGAGCCTTGGAGCAGGAGTGGGTAGCGAAGTTCGAGGGTCATGCGGTCGTAGGCATAGCCATAGTTGTAACCCTGCGTGAGAGCTCCATTGTCGTAACCACGCAAGCCGATAGTCTCTGAATAGTAAGTGGAAGAGTAGCCCGACATACCGTCACCACCCACGTAGAAAGTCTCGAAGGGCGACTTCTTAAATTTGTTGTAGTTGCCGAGCAGACCAAAGTCGAAACGAGACATCAGCACAAAGCACCTCTTGGCACCGCTGAGCGGAACAAAGAAACGAGAGTTGAACTTCCACTTGTGGTACTCAATCCACTTATACTTGCGGCTCATGTCGCTTTGGTAGTTGGCATCACGGGTATTGGTTGCCATGTGCTCATAGTCCATTCCATCGAAGAGCGAGTAGGGTGGAGTGGCAGACACAGACGCGCTGACCTGTGAACCGCTTCGTGGGAAGATACTATTGTCGAGGGAGGAGCGTGTCAAGTTGAGCGTCAGGTTGATGTTGTTACAGTTACCGTTCTGGATGATGAAATATTCCCATTCCTTCATCATGTAACGGGTGTAACCAAGTGATGCTGTGAAGCGGAAGTTATTGTCTGGCCATGAGAGGCGCTTTCCGAAACCGATGCTCACACCAAACAGCTCAATGTATTTGTCAGGGTCGTAGTAGTTGGAGTAGTTATTGTAGTAGCTACTGTTGTAGTTGCCATAACCATACAGCATGGAGTAGTAGTTGTTGTAGTAGCTGCTGTTGTAGTAGCTGCTGCTGATGTCTGTCTGGCGAGAGAAAAAGGCGCTGATAGACAACTGATTAGGGCGTTTACGACCAAACCAGGGGTCGAAGAACGAGATGCTGTACGACTGGTAATAAGAACCATTGGTGGAGGCGCTGAGTTCCAGTTCCTGTGCATCGCCCTGTGGGAAGATGCCACGATGGATTCGGTTCTTGCCAAAGAGGTTACGCATGGAGAAGTTGGTGAACTTCAAGCCCACCTTACCGATGACACCTGTCTGTCCCCATCCGAGTGAGAACTCAATCTGGTCGCTGGCTTTAGGAGTCAGTCCAATCTCGAGGTCCACTGTTCCATTGATTGGGTCTGGTTTAATCCAGTCGTTAGGATTGAGGGCTTCAGGGTCGAAATGTCCCATCTGTGCAATACGCATAGCTGTCTCTTTAAAGGCATCCATGCCGAAGAGGTCACCGGGTTTGAGCAATAACTCACGACGCACCACCTCCTCATACACACGGGTGTTTCCATAAATCTTGATTTTGTTGATGGAAGCTTGGGTTCCCTCAGAAATGCGGATCTCAAGGTCAATGGAGTCACCATCTACATCCACTTCCACTTCTTGCACGCGATTAAACAAATAACCATCGTTGGAGTAGCTGTTAGCGACGGATTGATCATCCGAATGCAGACGTTTCTCGAGATGGGTCTTATTATAGACATCACCTCGCTTCATTTGCAACACTCGGTTGAGGTTTTCTGTCTTGTAGAGCGTGTTACCCACCCAGCTGATATTGCGTATATAATATCTGTCACCTTCGTCAATATGGAGGAATACATCCACGAGATTCTCGCCCACATTAACCACACTATCGGCATAGATATAAGCATCACGATAACCAAGTTCGTTATACTTCTCTATGACGCGATTCTTGTCCTCTTCAAACTTCTCGGCCACAAACTTCTTAGGTTTGAAGAAACTCTTGAAGCCCTTCTCGTTGGTTTTCTTCAAAATACCGCCAGAGAAGAAACCACCATGAAACTTCTTGGTGGCAAGATGATTGTTACCCGTGATGTGAATCTTGTTGACCTTCACCTTCTCCTTCTTGTCAATGTTCACATCGACAATGAGTTGGTCTTGCTGAGTAAGGTCATCATGCTGCAAGATGTTCACTTCAGCATTCTTGAAACCCTTTTCCTCAAAGTATCTCTTGACGATAATCTTCGCCTTGTCCACCATATTGGGTGTGAGTTGGTTACCCTTCACAATGCCCATCTTCTCCTGCAGGTCATCGTGCTCCGATTTCTTCACACCATTGATGTTGATTTGCGACACACGTGGACGCATAGTCAGAAAGACTTTCAGATAGACTTTCTCATCTACGATGCTATCTGCTGAAATCTTCACAGAAGAGAAGAGCCCTTGCTTCCAGTATCTCTTCACAGCAGCCGTAATCTCATCGCCAGGCACAGAAATCATTTCGCCGACGGTAAGTCCAGAGAGTCCAATCAGTATGTAGTCGTCGTAATTCTTGACACCTTCCACAGCGATTCCTCCAATCTCGTATTTCTTTTCCTGTCCATACACGACGCTGGGCTCAGTCTGCACTTGCGCTTTGAGGGTTGCCAGTGAAGACAGCAGAAAGACGGATGTGAGTATGATGAATCTTAGAATCCTCATGTATATAGTATATAATGTATCGTTATTTGTTCTCAGTCACTTGTTCGCCAGTCTTACCGAAACGGCGTTGACGGCTTTGATAATCCACAATGGCCTTATGGAACTCCTCTTCCTTGAAATCAGGCCAATAGACATTGGTGAAATAGAACTCAGAGTAAGCACACTGCCACAGCAGATAGTTGCTCAGACGCTCCTCGCCACCTGTGCGAATCATCAATTCTGGGTCAGGCATGAAGTTAGTGGCAAGATGTTGGCTGATGGTCTCTTCGTTGATAGCATCCACAGCCAGCGTGCCTTCTTTCACCTCCTGTGCAATCTTCTGAACAGCATTGGTGATTTCCCATTTGGAAGAATAGCTGAGTGCCAAGACCATACAAGTCTTCGTGTGATTTTTGGTGCGCTCTTCCATATAATTGCATACATCCTGCACACCCTGGGGTAAGCGGCTTTTGTCGCCAATCACACGGAAACGAGCATTATTTTTGACAAAGAGTTCCTCTTCCAAGTGCTTCATCAGCAATGCCATCAACGCAGCCACCTCGTCAGCAGGGCGATTCCAGTTCTCAGTAGAGAATGTATATAGCGTCAGATATTCCACTCCCAGATTAACGGCTGCGGTCATGATCTCTTTCACACGTTCCACACCTTCCTGATGACCGTATGTTCGTTCTCTTCCTCGCGCCTTGGCCCAACGTCCGTTGCCGTCCATGATGATGGCAATGTGACGTGGCACTCGAGTCATATCTATTTGTTCTTTATACATATTCTTTATGTTTTAATCGTTAGCACACTTGCGATATTTCGGGCAGAGGTCGTAGGAGAGATATATCATTGTCCATGAGTAGCTATCCTTGTTCTTTAAGAAACCGCTCTTGACTTTGTAGGGATCTTCGATGCCATCCAACTTGTCACTCATAGAGAAGCGCATGGACCAGTCGAGTCCTACGTTCCAGCGTGGTTTGAATTTATATTTCACACCAAATCCTACAGGAATGTTCATGGTCAGTTCCTTATTGCCATAAGTGAAGCCCAGTCCCATCTGGATGTAGGGCGTGAGTCGCTTGTGTCCTTTGTAGCCAGTCCCCGTACCATAACCCCAGAAGTTGAGTTCGTATTGGCATCCCAAGTCAACCAATGAGTTGTTGAAGTCCCATTTCTGTCCCGTCTTTTCGGGGTACTTGTTCTTACCCTTATTGGCATTGCCTTTCACGCTTCCGAAACCGAGGTCAAATTTCAGCGCCTGACGTGGGTTGATGTTGTATCGTCCCATCAGTCCGCCCGCCATCGTCACGTCCTTATAGAAGCCGTTGAGATTGGCGTCGCCCATGTAGAAGCTGGGACCGCCCATCGCACCGAGTTCCAGCGCATATTCCAGTTCTTGCGCATGCACACCCACTGCGAGGAGGAGGGTTACGATTATTGTATAGAGCCTTGCCATACCTTACCGTTTTCTTGGATAATCCATAGATTTTTGTCCACCGCTACGATGCTTGCCATGCCGTTGGCAGGTTTGAGATCCGTGGGCATGGGGTATTTCTTCGATTGTGGATGCCATGTGATGCCGTTGTCATCCGAACGATACAATTCGTTATACGCATCTTCTTCCACACCAATAGCATATAATGCATCATTGTAGTAGGTCACACTGGAATGGTCGAAGTGAGGCATTCCGTATGCATTGTCGGGTGTTACCTGTATGTAAGCCCAAGGCTGGTTGATGCTGGCGTCCATAGAGGAACTCTTGCACCATGTTACGCTGTTCTGAGTGTTCTGACTTGAGATTCCTGTCATCACCGTCACCTGTAATTTGTTGTTGGTGCTTGAGGGGTTGGCAATGGAATTGATGGAGGTTTCAGGCAACATATCTAAATCTTCTGTGCCTTCCACAGTCCAGGTGTTGAGATCGGAAGAGCCGATAATGGCCGTGCCGTCGTATGCATAGAGGTAGAAGGCGTCAGTTGCCAATAGACGTTCCACCTTTTGGTCAGAGGCTTTGTCCCATGTAGTACCCAGTTGCGCTGGTGCACTGCGATAGATGTAGCCATCGTTGCTTATTCCGTAGAAATTATTTTGGAACAGCACAATAGATCCACTTTCAACAGGAATGCTTACAGGCTTGCTCCATGTTTGGGCATCATCTGCTTCAGCAAAAGTCATCACTGGCTGCTCGTCATCATTTTGGGCAAAAACAAATACTTTGCCGTCCACATAGAACGCTTTGCTGGCTCCTGTGATGGCCAGATTAGAGGTAGTGGCTTTCCATTCCAGCGTGTCGGTGTTGCCCACATGTTTGTATATATCCACCGTGTAGATTCTTTTGGAAAGACCGTCGGTGGAGGAACACAGCAATTCCACCGTTTTGCTGAAATCAATGATGGTCTGACCCGACTCTAATGGGTAATAAAGTTCGTCTTCGGGTTGCAGTTTGTAGTACACATCGCCTTGAGAATAGACGACAGGAACCACTTTCTCCAAATTTACCCAATTGGGTAATGAATCGACGGTGTAGATATGTCCATTCAGTTGGTCGATGTTGAAGTAAATCTGACTGCCGTACATCGTTTTTGAGACAATAGTGTCGGTAGCATTGCCCTCGTGGTCATACTTCTTCGCCAAAGCATCGCAGGTGATGCTGTTGACTGCAAAGCTGGTGATGGCACATTGTGGTGTAGTTTCAATATCATCGCTGCCTAAGCATGACGCGAGTACAAACACTGTCATCATCAGCACAGTCATGCTTCTGAATGTATGCTTCTTATCTAATTTCTTCATTGTTCGCAATAAGCCAATATACAAAACGGTGCAAAATTACGAACAATTTTTGCATCTACGAAGTGTTAAGCCCGATTTTAACGGAATTTATGCTATATTAAGTAAATATTAGGTTGTTTTGAGCAATTCCACCAGCTCCTTCATGCCCTCGCTGGCTCCCTTCATAATATGGCGGATGCCCAGATTGGGGTTGTAAGGAACGTCTTTAGGGTCAATAAGGTAAATCTTACAATGCTCATTCGTGAAGTTCAGCAAACCTGCTGCTGGATAGACATTGAGAGAGGTGCCGATGACCACGAGGATGTCTGCTTTGCTGACCTTCTCGATGGCAGGCTCAATCATGGGAACGCTCTCGCCAAACCACACAATAAACGGACGCAGTTGGCTGCCATCCTTCGCCTTGTCACCCATTCGGATAATGGGGTTGTCTTCGGGCAAGGTGACGATGCAGTTGGGGTCGTTCGGATTGCGTGAAGAAGTGGCTTTCATCAGTTCTCCATGCAAGTGGATAATGTTGTGAGAACCAGCACGTTCATGTAAGTCATCCACATTCTGTGTGATAACGGTTACATTGAACTGGTCTTCAAGGCTCGCCACGAGTTTATGTCCCTCGTTGGGCACCACACTGCTCAACTGCTGACGTCGTTCGTTGTAGAACTTCTGTACGAGTTCGGGATCACGTTCGTAACCTTGAATGCTCGCTACTGCTTCCACAGGATACTGCTCCCAGAGGCCACCGCTGTCGCGGAAGGTGCTGATGCCGCTTTCTGCAGACATACCTGCACCGGTCAGGAATACTAAGTTTTTCATGCGGTTATGATGGTTTTTAGGTGTTATGATAGCTTAATAGGCAACCTTGCATGGAATGCCCAGTTCTTCTACTTGTTTGCCAATCGCATCCAGCACAGCGGGTTCTGCTTTTTTCAGTCCGTGTGCAGGGGTTTCTCGGTCAATCGTGTAGATCATCACCTCGCGTGGACGTATCTCGCTGACTGTTTTCAGCCAGGGTTGTACAAATGCCTCGCTAGTGTTATCAACGGATTGCCCTTTGTGTTCCCCTTTCATAAACATCGTCTGGATGATACAACGGTCGCCAAACTCTTTCAGATACTCAATAATTTTTTCCACCTCATACGTGCCGTTGGGGCGATCCACCAACCCGATGTAATCGGCAGAGATGGTGTCGAGTTTACAGATGTTGTTGTCCACCTTGCAGAGAGCATCAAACACGGGCTTTTTGTGAATCTGGGTGGCATTGGTCAGAACACTTACCTTGGCATTGGAGAAGTATTTGTCTCGTAAGGCAAGAGTGCCTTCAATGATTTCAGGGAAATGGGGATGAAGTGTCGGTTCACCATTACCTGCAAAGGTCAGCACATCGGGTGCAGGTCCTTCTTCTTTCATTTTGCGCAACTGATGTTGGAGCGCACGCAACACTTCGTCATGCATTGGCATCTTCTGTTGTGGTATGAAATCGTGGTTGAAACCACACTCACAATAGATGCAGTCAAACGAACAGCACTTGCCATCACCTGGCAAGAGATTGATGCCCAACGAAACGCCCAAACGGCGACTACGTACAGGGCCAAATATAGGAGAAGGATAAATGATGGTCATAGAAAGTGAAAAGTGAAGAGTGAAAAAATTTATATTTGTTGGGTACGATGGATTTTCTTGTAGAGCCAACTTGTCACGCCAAAGAACAAAATGGCTGTGAAGAATCCGCAGATGGAGTCAATAAGGTAATGCGCTTGTATATAGACCGTTCCACAACATAGCAGCAAGTAGAATGGCATCATGATCCAGAATAGCCACTTATTCTTTGCTTGCCATGCCAGCAGCATCGTCACGGTGCTCATACCCACATGGCTGCTGGGGAAGGCGGCAGTGGGGCGTTCGCCCACCTCTTGTGCGCCCAACACGAGTTGGCTGAAGATACCTTTGATTTCAGGCATCAGCATTTCCGTATGGGTTTGGAAATAGTAGCCAACGGCTGGGAATATACCTGTCTCAGCTGTTTCTGTACCCACTGCCTTAAAGTAAAATTGAGGTCCAGCCACAGGCAGAAACTCGAAAATCAAATAGAACATGAAGAAGGAGGCAAGGAAGACGAATCCAGCCTTGTCTGCCTCAGGATAGCGGCACAGCAGATAGAAGATGAGCGTTGCCCCCATCATGTAATAATAGGCATAATAACCCATATTGAAAGCTTCGCTCCAGAAGGTGCTGGTCACGATTGTGTTAAAGACTAATGCTGGTTGGCATCCGAAAAGTGTTTGGTCTATCCCTGCAAAGATATGGTCGAGGTAGGGGAGTTGAGAACAGAAATCGTAGGTCTCTGGATACCATGCAATCAAGCCCAGCAGAGGAGGGACAACTCGTAGGATGCGCAAGGCACGGCAAGGATAACAACGGTAAATCCCATACATTGCTCCCATTGCTGCGAGCATGATCAATCGTGTGACAATCATGCTCATCGGGTCGGCTAGTCCTCTCCAATAGATGCCAATGAGGATAGTGGTGAAGAGCATGTAAATCAACGTGATGCTTTCCATGCTCCAAAGTTCCTTTTCGTAGTCTTTCTTGAAATATTCTTTCAGTGTCATTCTTCTATATCCACTTATTTTCTTTGTACCAATTCATACACTCTTTCACCCCTCGTTCTAATGGCCATGAAGGTGTGAAACCCAAATCCTCCTTCAAAGGGGTGATGTCGCATTGCCAGTTGCGCTGACACATGATGCGGTATTTGTCGCCGTTTAATGTGCTGGGTTGATGGGTGAGTTTTGAAAAGCCTTCTGCCACAGCACTGATGACCCACAGCAACCACAAGGGTGCCTTGATGTGCAGCACATTCTTGATGCCTAATTCCTTCTGAATGAGGTCACTGAAAGCACGGCTGTTATAGTTGTGCCCATCGCTCACCAGATAGGTTTTCCCATTCGCCACATCTGCTTTGCCGATGGCTGCAAAAATAGCCCCCACCAAATCGCGTACATACACGAAAGTGATCACCTGTTTTTTGTACCCCACTGCAAAGTCGATATGCTGCTTGATGGATTTCGCCATCATGAAATAATCTTTCTCACGAGGGCCATACACACCTGTTGGACGGAAGATGGTGACTCCTTCGATGCCTTTCAAGAAAGCCTCACTTTTTACTTTACTCTCTCCGTATGCTGTGTTGGGTTTGGGCGTGTCCGAAGCCATCATGTCATTGTACGTGCCATCAGCATTCTGTTCTTCGCGGATAGGTCCTAAGACGCTAAGGCTGCTCACATAGAGGAACTGGTCAGGCATCATGCCCAGTTCTTTGAGTGTGTTGACAAAATTCTTCGTGCATTGGAAGTTGTGCAAGTCAAAGTCCTCCCTTTTCAGGCATTTTGTCGCACCTGCAGCATGGATGATGACATCCCATCGTCCCACTTCTTGCTGATAGGCGCTCAGTTGCTCTTTCAGCCGAACGGCATTCGTCATGTCGAGCGTGGCGAACTTCAACTGCTTGTCTGTCAGCCATCGGCGACTGGAATGTTCTCTCATACCAGCCCATGTTTCCATACCTCGTTTTAGTCCTTCTTCGCAAAGGAAACTGCCGATAAAACCGCTTGCTCCAGTAATTAAAATCTTCATGCAGAATGAATTTTGACTGCAAAGGTACGGATTTTAATTTAAATTCGCTATCTTTGCAACCAAATAAAAAAAGACTGATGCTATGTCAAAGAAAGAATCAAGGCTGGTGAAGTCCAGCATCAACAAGCGTGAAATGAGAGAAATGGTGGGCGACTATCTGCAAAAAAATAAAGGTAGGCAGCTCGCTTTGAAGAATGTGTTCAGTGAGATGGGGATATCCAAACATCCATTGAGGATGCTGTGTGTGGATATCTTGAATGAGATGCTCGAAGCAGGAGATTTGGTGAAGAACCATGATGGCTACTTCATCTATCGAGGTACAGCCCATGTGGTGGAGGGTACTTTCAATCGCACCTCAGGAGGACGTAACTATGTGGATACCGATGATGGCATGGGCATCTCCATTTACGACGAAGACACTTACCATGCGTTGCCTGGCGACCGTGTCAAGGTTGGTATTCATGCCAAGAAATATGGCAACCACAAGTTGCATGGTGAAGTCATTGAAATAGTGAAGCGTAGAGAGAAACCTTTTGTCGGTACCTTGGATGTGCAGCACAGTGTGGCGTTCTTGTCTGTGCCCTCTGGCATCTTGCAAAGCGACATTGTCATCCCTGTGGAGAAATTGAAGGGGGCAAAGAATGGGCAGAAAGTGGTGGTGAAGGTCATCGACTGGCCGAAGGAAGCTCGTAACCCTATTGGTGAGGTGATAGATGTGTTGGGCAACGAGGGTGATAACAACACAGAGATGCACGCCATCCTCGCAGAGTTTGGTTTGCCTTACAAATATCCTGAGAAAGTGGAAGCTGCAGCCAATCAGTTGGACGCTGGCATCACGCCTGAAGAGATCGCCCAACGGGAGGACTTCCGCGACACCTTCACCATTACCATTGACCCTCGTGATGCCAAGGACTTCGACGATGCCATCTCTATCAAACCGTTGAAAAAGGGATTGTGGGAAGTGGGTGTACACATCGCCGATGTGAGTCATTATGTGCTCGAAGGCTCTGTCATTGATCAAGAGGCACAGCAACGTGCCACATCCATCTATTTGGTGGATCGCACCATCCCGATGTTGCCTGAACATCTCTGCAATATGCTATGTTCGCTTCGTCCCAACGAGGAGAAACTCACTTTTTCCGTCATCTTCGAGATGAATGATGACGCGGAAGTGCTGAATCGTCGCATCAAGCATACAATCATCAAGAGTTGTCGTCGCTATACCTACGAGGAGGTGCAGTATCTGCTTGAACAGAATGGTGAGGCACGTGAGTGCGAACTCATCCGTCAGGGGAAGGCGCAACCCACGCAGCCCATTCCAGCACAGGAGGTGTTGCCTGATACGGAACTTAATGCCTTCCGTGACAACCTTGCTCCGATTGATCCTGCCAAAATTCCTGTCACACCTGTACCTGCCGACCATCGTCAGGGTGAATATGCAGACTTGCTCATTACCCTCAATCGTATGGCACACCAGTTGCGCGACCAGCGTTTCAAGGAAGGCTCCATTGATTTCGACCGTGAGGAACCACGTTTCGAGATTGATGAACAGGGCAAGCCCATTCGTGTCTATTTCAAGCATGCCAAAGATGCCAACAAGCTGGTGGAGGAGTTTATGTTGCTCGCCAACAAAGCTGTGGCAGAAAGTATAGGATTGGATAAAAAGCCGAAGACACTCCCTTATCGTATTCACGATATGCCTGACATCAACAAACTGGATAATCTGGCAGGGATGGCATCACGTTTCGGATTCCAACTCTTGACTCAAGGAAAGAAGGAGGATGTGGCACAGAGTCTGAACAAACTCCTGAAGGATGTGCAGGGTAATCGTGTGCAGAACCTTATCGAGATGGCTTCACTTCGTGCCATGCAGAAAGCAGTCTATTCCACTTTTAATATAGGACATTATGGCTTGGGCTTCAGGTATTACACTCATTTCACTTCGCCCATCCGTCGCTATCCTGACTTGATGGTACATCGTTTGCTTACTCGCTACGAGCAGGGTGGTGCTTCAGCAAGCCAGAAGAAATACGAGAACCTCTGCGAACATTCCTCGCAAATGGAACAGTTGGCAGCCAGTGCTGAACGTGCCAGCATCAAGTACAAGCAGGTGGAATTCATGAGTGACAAACTCGGACAGGAGTTTGATGCCCACATCAGTGGCGTGAACGAATTTGGTGTCTATGCAGAGATTGATGAGAATCATTGCGAAGGACTCATTGCTGTGCGTTTCTTGGGTGATGAGGCTTTTGACTTCGATGACAAGAACTACTGCTTGGTAGGTCGCCAGACTCATCATCGTTTCTCTTTGGGTGATCCCATCCGCATCAAGGTGGCCCATGCCGACCTCTTCCGCAAGCAGCTCGACTACGAACTCGTCTCTCACGAGTCTTCCCTCTATACAGCAGAACCTGTCTTCTATGAACCATTTGTTCAGACGACTCCCAAGCGTGGTGCCAAGCATACGGGTAAGGCTCCTAAGAGGGAAAGGAAGAATGGAGGCAGACAAAAGATGCGTAAGAGAAAGTAAGGAGTGATGAGATAAATTTGATGCTTGTATAAGCGTTGAATCAAAAAGGAGGATGCGGTTGACCGCACCCTCCTTTTTCAATATGTTTGTTCGTTAGATTACTGCTTGATGTACTTGTTGCCTTCACCGTCGATAACGATGCCCTTGTAAGAGTCGTCAACAATCTGACCAGCTGTGTTGTAGAGAACCTTCTGTGCTGGCTGTCCGTTGTTCACTTCTTCGATACCAGTAGCAACATCCTTGAAGGTTGCACCAGAGATGTACTTGAGCTTGAAGTCGTCGAAGATCACCCAGTCACCACTTGAACCACCAGTCTTGCGGAGACCAATCTCGAGAGTTTCACCGTTCTTCACTTCTACGCGTACAGTGTTGAGCACCTTCTCAGGAGCCTTCTGGCACCATACATAGAAGCCGTACATAGAAGATGGGAAGTAGTAGTCTGTACCATCTACATTCACCTTTGTGTCGAATGGATAGAAGTTATCTGCATCAGGTGCAATGTGAGTCCATGTCAATTCTGGATATGGATACTTTTCTACATCTTCGCCTTCGCCCTCAGCTGCAAGAACTGTCACTGCTGTTGCGTATGGCTGGTTGTCATCCTCGTTGATCTCATATGCTGTAATAACATCAGTGAATGAGAAGTCTGTACCGCGGAGTGTCTCCACTGCATTGAGGTAAGAAGACTCATCAGCAGATTCAGTCTTTGCGAAGAGAACTGCGTTGTGATTTTCCCATGCGTCCTTATTGCCTGCAGCATCGTATTTCTGTACGAGTTCAGCAGTCACAGCAGAACCATCACGGTAAACAGCCTGAACGCTGAGTTCGTAAATACCTGCTGGCATACCAGTGAGCTTCTGAGAGAATGTGAAGTCGTTAGAACCTGCATTCCAAACCTCGTAGTTACCACGAGAGTACTCGTTACTCTGTGCATTACCGCTGCCTGAGAATGTCCAGCCATAACGATGACCCTTACCCCAAGCGTCGATAGGTGTTACAACACCGTCAACCTGATCCAGTTCGAAGGATGGGTTCACAATCAGAGAAGTGATGTCAACAGGAGCAGCTTCAGTTGCACTTGCAGCACCGAGTTCAGACATCTTGTTGATGTTGATAGGTGTAGCAAGACTTGCGATATACTTGTCAAGAGTTTCAGTGGTTGATACAGCAGCTGTCAAAGCAGCCCTCTGATCTGTCAATGTTGCATTGAGAGAAGCATCGCCAAGTGCGAGCGCTTCAGCATACACCTTCACATAGTCACCATACTTGGTAGCAAGTTCGTTGGCACCTGCGATGTCCTTGTAAGTGTCGTTTGCACCATCACCAAGTTCAGTTGCTGCCAACTGAGCAGGACCGATGATATCTGTTACGCCAGCAACACCGCTATTCTCAGAAAGGATGTCTCCGTAAGTGTCGATAGCCTTGTAGTTGTTATATTCCTTTTTAGCTGCCTTGATGTAGTCGCGAGCTTCGTTCAGATAGCCTCTGTATTCCTCGAAGAGTGCTACGCCTTCGTATGGCTCCTTGCACTTAGCAATCAGGTCATTCACATACTTCTTGTCGCCTTCGAAAGTGAGATCTTCTGCTGCTTCCTTCACTTCTGCGATTTCCTGACGAATGAGCTTGTCCACTGGAGGTTCCTCACCGTAGAAGAGAAGACGGAAACCAGTGTAGTGTGCAGTGTAGTCAGACTGACCACCGATGAGGAGCTGACGGTCAGACACGTGGATGATACCAGTTGTCACTTCCTGCCAACCTTCATCCTCAGCAGATGCGAGTTGAGACTTCATCACGTCACCCTGGTTGTTCTCCATGAAGATGTTGTGGAAGTTACCATTACCGCTACCCCAACCACGAACGAGAGCCTTCAAGCTATAGTAACCAGAAGGAAGACCTACGATGTTCTGACAAACATCCATAGAACCGCTGGTGAATGTGCTTGCGTGCCATGTGTCGGCAGCACCGAGCAAACCTCTGTCGTCATAGTACAGGTAGAGACCGTTGGTCTTGCCCTCATAGCGGATGCGCTGGAACCATTCGTTCTTCACGTTCTCGTCGTTCAGCACGATGGTAATGTCAGATGCAATAGGTGTGCGCTGCATCTCAACATCATCCTGAGTGTATGTCAACTTGGTGTCATAGTTGCCGTCACCGCCACCTACTGCGCTCAGCCAAGTTTCCTCGTCGATGAAGTAGTTGCCTTCTTCATCCTGTGAAATCTTCACACCATCATTCACGAACCATGGGTGGTTGATCACAGCTGAGAAGTCCTTAGCACCATTCTCGTCAGCTGCCTGAGTGTCGAGGTAGTCACCACGAGCATCAGCCAGTTCGTTGAAGTACTTCATGCAGAAGTCGTATGGAGTGGTCTCCTCGAAGTCGGCAGGAGTACAGCCGTTAATCTTACCGAGAATTTCATCGTATGCGCTTTGGAATGCAGCCTTACCTGGGTAGTCTGTGCTTTCAAGAAGAGCCTTTGACTTCACCAATACGAATGACAGGTGACCGAGATATTGATACAGCGTTTCATAATCGAGGTTGCTCTGCTTGAGATCCTTGATGAAGTCCAGAAGCGCGTCGCCTTCCAATCCTTCGAATGTGGCTTCAGCATTCATGATGTCGTCGCTAATCTTGTCAACAATCGCTGCTGTGAAAGAAGCGCCGAAACCGTCAAACTTCGCGTTCTCGTACTTAGTCTTCCACTCTTCGAGTGTAGCAGTCTCAGTCTCAAATTCTGTTTCAGCGAAGTCAACCTGAGCATCAGTTGTGTAACCATCGTTGTAGATGATCTGCCACTCACTCAATGCCAACCAGTCCTCAGTTACATAGTCAGTCTTGCGATAACCTACGCGTACATAAGTTTCCTTATCCAACAAGATCTTGAACTCGTTCCAGTAGTAACCTGCTTGGAAGTAGTAACTTGCACCAATGATACTTCTTGGATAGTAGTAAGTTACTTCCTGTTCTACATAGTCTTCCCAATCTGGGTCCCAAACAGACTTTGTGATCTTGTAATTACCGTCATTTCTCCAGTCGTCACCGTTTGGTGTCCATGAGCACAGATTCTCAGTACATTCAGTGTCGAAGATGTGACGAATAGGTGTAATGAAAGTACGAGTAGGATTAGTACCTTCTGTTGCACTTGCCTCGTCTGCAAAAGCTTCCACATAAGCCCATGCATTCTTCTTGCTCTTACCTGCCTTCCATGCATTGAAGCAGTCTGTTGTCTGCTGACCGCTGGCGTCACGATAGCAAGCCTGTACTCGGATGGTGTAGTAACCAGCTGGCATCTTGATAACCTGATAAACGTCAGGGTTATCATCTGTCACACGGCCATCACCATAGTAACCCATACAGGTGTTACCCTTCTCGTGGTCACCATACATGCCATCGTTCTGATCGATGTAGTCAAAGAAGAACTTCTGGCCGACACCCTTCCAGTAGTCACCATAATTTGCGGTACCACTGCTGGAGCCACCATTGCTCTTCGTTGTCCAGGCCTGTGTAGGATCTACATCCTTCATGCCGAGATCAGCAATCACATTTTGTCCCTTTTCCCATTTGGATGGGTCTGGGTTCTGTGCAAAGGCGGTCATGGTGGCTACCAATGCCAGAAGCAAAGTGTAGATTTTTCTCATAACAAATAGTTTTAATTAGTAAAAAAGTTGATAAAATTATTTATAGTTTTGGTAAACTTTCTTCGTCCGTTTCAGCATCTGGTCAGTAATCGTGGCAAAGTTCGGGATTTTCTTGTTAAAGAAGTATAAATTATGTAACACGGATTTTAGATTTTGAAACAAAAACTTTAAAAAAGCGGAAGGGTACGTGATACCATTCCGCTTTTGTTTTCTACCGCGTATTATTATGTTGCAAATTAGAACTTGAAGTCCACTGCAAAGCGTATTCCGTTCTTCTTCAGTTTGTCGCCTCCTGGCACAGCTGGCAAGTCCGTGTAATTGAGTCGGCGGACATACTGAACTGTGAATATTTTGAAGATGTTACTGATACCAACCGAGAGCTCCATGTAGGGTTTGTTACCCATGACGAAGGAGGTGTAGTTGCCATCTCTTGTCGGGAAGCGGAAGAGGTCGTTGTCGGTGGTGCTGACAAACGGATTGTTCTTGTCTGTCAAGTGACCATAAAGCATCTTGAAGCCGACATACTCACGCAGCTTCATCTTCTTCAGCAGAGGGATGCGGTTGAGCAGCTTACCATCGAAGTCCCAGTTGATGAACAAAGAGACATAGCGGTCGTTGAGGAACTCCATGTTACGGAGCATGTTGAACGACCAGCTGTCGAACTGCACGAAGTAGGAGAGGTTGGATTGAGGGGTGAAGAGCATGGGGAATGGCACTTTGTTCCACTGAGCACCACCTTTCAGATAAGTCTCGATGCTACCACAGGCACCAGGCAACCAGAACTTCTTGAAGATTGTTGCCTCTGTCATGTTGTAGTTGTACTGACCGCCCATGAAACCGTCCATACCCATCGTGTGCTCCAACGTGAAGATGGGCGCATCGTTGTTGATGGGCATACGTTGCTGCTTACTGTTGATGAAGGTCTCACGAGGTGCATAGCGGAAACCGAGCTTGATGTCGCTGGTCTTGATGTTGTCCAGCAATGTGCCATCCACGTTGCGCATGTAGATGAGTTTGCCTATGGGTGTCAGTTTCGAGTGGTCAAGTGTAGCTGACCAAGTGATGAAGTTGTTGGTCTCATATTGGTACTTCAGTTTCGCGTCGGTCACATACATCATCTGATCCACCTTGCTGGTCTTGAACGAGCTGTACATGTTGTCCTTGATGGTACCTTCGAATTTATCTACAGGCGACATGTCATCGTACATATAGGAGGCAATGATGCTGCGACGTGGGAACTCATGTGCCATATACTTCTTCTTGTTGAAGGAGTACTCCACCTCTGCCTTGTATTTCCACTTCTTGTCCTTGGCTCCGTAGGCGCCATAACCACGCACAAAGAGGTTGGGCAAGAGATTGGCGGTTGTCTGAAGTGGGAGTTGATATCGCATACCGTCCACATCGTTGTAGGAGATGATGGAGTTGAGTGGAATGAGGTCAATCTTATTGGGCTTGGGTGTCAACTCGATAGAGTTCTCTACCACAGCCGTGAGGAGGAACTTCCACATGCCGCCTAAGTCTTCGTTGATTTTATCCACACCATTGCCGAGGTGATTCTCTGCGTTGGTGAGTTGGACAGGACGGATGGAAGCCCAGTAAGTGGAGTCTTTGAATGTCGCATCGGTCAGCACACGCTCGATCTGAGGCGACTTGAAAGCCTTCTTGTCGGTGATAGGCGAGAAGTCGTAGTTGCTGTACTGTGAGTAGCGTTGGCACTGGAACTTGATGGCTCCATAGAGTCCGCTCAACTCTACAATCATGTTGTCCACTTTTATCACACGCTCGCCTGTGGGCAAGGTCATGAAGTCTTGGATGACCATGAGGTTGTCGACGAAGTTCAC
>JAGAAZ010000153.1 GCA_017614895.1 Bacteroidaceae bacterium
AATCCTGCCTCTTCTGCTGCCTTGATGGTCTTTGTACCCAGACAAGCCACCTTGATGTCCTTCTGCTGGAACTTGGGGAAGTTCTTCATCAGGGAATGGATTCCTTCAGGAGAGAAGAACACCAACATATTGTAGTCGAAAGCCTCATCAGGCGTGAAATCATTTGCCACAGTATAGTACATCACTGCCTCATCGTGCTCTACTCCGATTTCGTCGAGCATGCGACACATATCGTCGGTGTGTGCTGATGACTGAGGCACGAAATAAGTCTCTTTGCCGTGCTTGGCGATAATTGGCATCAAGTCTGTCAAAAGTCCTGACTCTGGGAAGAAGTTCTTGCGCTTACGATATTGCACATACTTCTGGATATAGAGCGACACCTGTTCTGAAACACAGAAATATTTCATGTCGTCAGGGATGCTGACACGCAATTCCTTGCAGAGGGCAAAGAAGTGGTCAATAGCGTGACGTGAAGTAAATACAATTGCTGTGTGACCTGGAATAGACACCTTCTGCTGACGGAAATCTTTGGCAGACATGGGCTCTATTTTAATGAAAGGCCTGAAAACCAATTCTATTTTGTATTTTTGTGCCACCTCAAAATAGGGAGATTTCTCCGTCTGAGGTCTTGGTTGAGATACTAAGATCTTTTTTGCCATCAATATAAAATGTTTTTTACTATATAATTGTCACTATACCATACCGCCAGATGCCCAAATACAAGTGTCGGTAACAATTCGACGCTGCAAAAGTACAAAAAAATGAGCATATAGCCATATTTCTTCACCTTAAAGTTAGCTATTAGCTTATAAAACAGCAGTAATTCATACAGAACCACTACCAAAATGGCACTCCAGATGACAATCTCATGGTCCAAATGAGAGAACACATCCAGCAGGACAATGGGGTATAAAAGGAAGGCTGTCAGGGAGGTCATCAGCAGGTATCCTGACATCCATTTCCGACTTGGTTCGCGATCGAAAAACGTAAAGTTCACGATTGAATAGAGACAAGATTTTGCATAGATGAACAATTGGAGCACCAACCATCCGGCAGCATATAACCAATAAGGAAATCCCACCGAAGAAATGTAGTTGCTCTTCGCAATCAGATTTTCGAAGAAAAGAAGGGACAGGCAGAGCACAGCGACGGTTGTCAGCAGGAAGACATTCAGCATCTCGCCTGCATCCTCCATCACATTCCCCTCCACATACACACGCTTGGACGTGAAGTATTCTTTCAAACGAAAGAGCAACAAGTCCTTACTCCTGTAGAAGACGAATGCGAGGATAAAGAACATGACCGTCATGCCAGCCACAACCACGTCATCTTTGCCAAGGACATAGTCGCACTGCTCCATCGGAACGGTGCGGTCGGGCAGAAGAATCCCCTGTTTGTACAACTCCATGTTGTGAAAAGCACTGGAGTCGATGACGGTCAATAAGTTTTTCAAATCAAAATCCATCTCACAAACTATCCTTTATAAACCTTAACGTTAACTAAAATGGCGTGATAACGAGATAACGTAATATCGTGATAACGCCTGTCAAGCCCTCAACCCTAAACTCTAAACCCTAAACTCTCTCCTAATCGCTTCCTGATATTTCTCTGTCTCTTCCCAAGGGAACAGGGTCACCTCTATCTCACGATCTCCCTGATAGCGATTGGTGAATTTCTTCACCACCCGTTCCGTCTTTCTTCCGAAGTGACCATAGGATGCCGTTTCCTGGTAGATAGGCTTGCGCAAGTCGAAACGTTCCTCGATCGCCTTGGGACGCAAGTCGAAGAGGTTGCCAATCTTGGTGGCAATCTCACCATCGGTCAATGCCACCTTGGATGTACCATAGGTGTTGACATAAATGCTGACAGGGCGTGCCACACCAATGGCATAGCTCAACTGCACCAGTATCTCATCTGCCACACCTGCCACCACCAGATTCTTAGCGATATGGCGTGCTGCATAAGCTGCTGAACGGTCCACCTTGCTGGGGTCTTTTCCAGAGAAGGCGCCACCACCATGCGCACCACGACCTCCGTAGGTGTCAACGATAATCTTCCTACCCGTCAGGCCTATGTCGCCATGAGGACCACCAATCACAAACTTTCCCGTTGGGTTGACATGATAAGTGATGCCCTCTTTGAACAAAGCACTCACCTTCTCGTCACCAATCTCGGCAATGACACGTGGAATCAAGATGTTGATGACATCCTGCTTGATACGTGCCAGCATTTGCTCGTCAGCCTCTTCCTGTGTGAGTCCATTCTGGGCATCAGGCACGATGAACTCGTCATGCTGGGTGCTCACCACAATGGTATGGATGCGCTCAGGCTTGTTATCATCGCCATATTGAATGGTCACCTGACTCTTGGCATCAGGACGCAGATAAGTCACCTCCTTCCCATTGGGACGTCTGTAAGTCATCACCTTTGCTTCTCGTCGGATGTCAGCCAACACACGCAAGATGCGATGTGAAAGATCGAGCGACAAAGGCATACAGTTCTCCGTCTCGTTGGTAGCATAGCCAAACATCATGCCTTGGTCACCTGCACCCTGCTCCTCGGGGTCTTCACGTTCCACTCCTCGGTTGATGTCGCCACTCTGTTCGTGGATGGCATTCAACACGCCACAACTCTCGCCATCAAACTTGTAAGATGACTTCGTGTAGCCAATCTTGTTGATGGTGTCACGAGCAATCTCCTGCAAGTCCACGTAAGCATTGCTCTTGACCTCGCCAGCCACGACCACCTGACCCGTTGTGACCAACGTCTCGCAAGCCACCTTCGAGTCGGAATCATAAGCAAGAAGATTGTCCAGCACTGCGTCGCTGATCTGGTCAGCCAC
>JAGAAZ010000154.1 GCA_017614895.1 Bacteroidaceae bacterium
GCTGAAGTTGGAATACGGCAATATCAAGGCGGTGTTGGGCGAAAAGAAAGACTTGACCATCGCCGATGTGCGTCAGGCGATTATTGATATCCGTAATGCCAAGTTGCCTGACCCCAAAGTGCAGGGCAATGCTGGCAGTTTCTTTATGAATCCTGTGGTGAGCCGCGAGAAGTTCCTTTCTCTGCAGAAGGACTACCCACAGATGCCTTTCTACGAAGTGGAGGGTGGCGTGAAGATACCGGCTGGGTGGATGATTGACCAATGTGGATGGAAAGGAAAGTCGCTGGGTAGGGCAGGAGTGCACGCCAAGCAGGCATTGGTGCTGGTGAATTTGGGTGGTGCTTCTTCTGACGAAATCATCACGCTTTGCGACACCATCTGCAAGGATGTGTACGAGAAATTTGGCATAGAAATCCATCCTGAGGTGAACTTGATCTAAGCCGAGAACTTCAATTCTTCAATTCTTTATGAGAATCACGATACTTGGTAGCGGAACATCCTGTGGCGTGCCTCAGATAGGTTGCACTTGCGAGGTTTGTACTTCCACCGATCCCAAAGACAAGCGGTTGCGCTGTTCCAGTCTTTTGGAGGTGAGGGGCAAGCGCATCCTGTTCGATTGCAGTCCTGACTTCCGCGAACAGATGCTGCGCATCGACTTCAAACCCTTCGACGCTGTACTCATCACCCACGAACACTATGATCATGTGGGAGGATTGGATGATTTGCGTCCTTACAGCGTCTTTGGCGATGTGAATGTCTATGCTGAGAAATTCTGTGCCGACCATCTGATGGAGCGCATTCCGTATTGCTTCACCCCAAAAGAAAAGCGTTATCCTGGCGTTCCCACCCTCAACCTCATCGAAATGGAACCTCATGTTCCCATCATTCTTGATGATGTGGAAATCCTTCCTATTCGTGTGATGCATGCCAAACTGCCCATTGTGGGTTTCCGCATCGACAACTTTGCCTACATCACAGACATGAAGACGATTCCAGATTCTGAACTGGCATATTTGCAGGGAATTGATTATATGATTGTCAATGGATTGCGCCACAAAGAGCATCCCAGCCACCAATCCATTGAGGACGCCGTCGCTTTCGCCCAGCAGTTAGGGGTGAAAGAGGCTTGGCTTGTCCACATGAGCCATCACACAAGACCTCATGCAGAAGAAGATAAATCCCTTCCGCCAGGCATCCATTTGGCGTATGATGGTGAGGTGATTGAGTGGTGAGATGTTTCATTTTATAGGAGGCAGGCTTATGCGTATCAAATCATGCTGGAGAAAGGGACTGTTTGTTCTTGCATTGCTGCTCTCTATGAATGTGCTTGCAAAGCAGGATGCGCCTTACTTCCACACGGGTTTGCCTGTCTGCCTCATCACAGTCGATATTCCTACGGGTGGCATTCCTCGTTTTGAGTACATTCCTGCCAGCATTTGCCTGGTGGAGGATGCTGACACGTTGCTGCGTCCCGTCAGCGTTTCCATTGCTGGACGCGGAAATGCCACATGGGGCTATCCCAAGAAACCCTATCGGCTCAAGTTCGGTTCCAAGGTCGCATTATTGGGTATGCCCGAAGGAAAGAACTTTGCCTTTGTCTTTTCCTGAATATGGTTGACTCCTTTTAGACCTTGTTTTTTAACACTTGTCTACCCGTACGGATTTGGTTGACTGTCCCGTCTGAGATCAGTTGACCACTTTCACTGGAGAGGTTGACTCTTTTCCTAAGAACGTAGACTTTGTACGGATATTGTTTACTTTTCATCTGATTTTGTTTACTTCGTACTGAAATGGTTGACTACCACATGCGCAGTTGCGCTCCGTACTCCTGATGAGCCTGTGAGGGCACTTTCATGCCGATGCTGGCGTGTGGGCGTTGGTCGTTGTAGAAGAGAATGAAGCGCTGGATGCGCTCCCTTGCGTCCTCAATGCTTTTGAAGCGATGCTCGCGATAGATGACCTCTGTCTTAAGGATTCCGTTCACACGCTCTGCAATGGCGTTGTCCGTAGGCTTGTAGTCCTCCGTCATGCTGATCTTGATGCCGTACCTCTTCAGTTCGTCCGTATAGGCGTTACAGCAGTACTGTACGCCTCTGTCTGAGTGATGGATGAGTCCTTTCAGTTCATCGGCCGTAGCCTGCGAGATGGCCATCCTGAGGGCCTCGAGCGTGTATTCCGCCTCTAGCGTCTCTGACAGGCACCAGCCCACGATTTTGTGCGAGTAGGCATCCGTCACCAGGTGCAGGTAGCAGCAGCCATCCACGAGGTCGATGTACGTGATGTCACTCACCCACAGCTGGTTGGGACCTGTGGGCACGAAGCCGCGGATGAGGTTCTTGTACTTGTGATAGCGGTGGTTCGAGTTCGTCGTGTGGCGAGGCTTCGGACGCTTCTGCATCAATTGAAAGTCGCGCAGCAGCCCGAGGAACGCATCACGGCCAGGCACCCAGTCACACAGGAACATGCGCTTCATCATCAGCCACAGCTTGTAGTAGCCGATGCCAGGGTCCAGTTCGCGGATTTGCCTCACAGCATCCACAATGCGCATCACACGAAAGACATGCTCCTCGTCGCGCTTGCAATTCTTGTAATAAGCCTGTTTCGTATGGCCAAACAGTTCACAGCAGTACACGACGCTGAAGTCGGTACTGTTGCACAGGCGCACTACTGCTTGGCCCCAGATTTTTTTCTTATCTTGATGCCCTGCTCCTCGGCAATGTCGATGAGCGTGTTCAGAGCCAGGTTCTTGTCCTGACTGTACTTCAACTGCTTTTCAAGCTTCTCAATCTGTTTCCGCTGGGCTTCAATAAGTGCCGACATCGCAGCCACATCCATCGGCTCTTCCTGCTTATCCTTTGCCATATCGCTGTCCATTTGAACCGTTACCGGCGGCAAAGATGCACATTTTTCGTGAATTTCCAAAGGACTTAGACAGGAATTTATCCAAGAAGATAAAGTTTGTACGTTAGGAAGGTTGTATTTTAGGGCTATTTCCTTCCTTGACACTCCACTTTGCATGTACTCGATGCAAATACTGCGCTTCAACGAGCGACTGAATTTTTGTTTTCCCATAATCTTAAATGACTTTAATAATTTAACATTTAAGGCTTTATGAGAGTCAACCTATTTCAGTACAAGACAATGTGAAAACCTAAATGTCATACTTGGGTAAGTGGGTAACTGGGTAAGTTCTGTTTTTTTATTCCTTCCCTACCATCTTTTTCCGGATGCTGCTGACGGTGGTAGGAGTGACACGTCCATTATTGTTTCAACAGTTCCGCAAAATCGGCAAGTGCAATAACATCAACAACAGGGAAATGAATCTGGCGGAGAGTGTCGTAATGGTGATCATTGGTCACCACATATCGAGCATTGGCGGCAATGGCACGATCAACGAACTTGTTGTCATCGGGGTCAGCTGCAATCAGACCAAAATGGTAATAAGGCTCGATAAGCTGCGTGTGAGGATTCTTGATAAGAGCGTCTAACACGTAATCAGCCGTGTCTTTTCCAGCAAGCCTTTGGAGTATCTCAGCATATTCCTCCAAAATTTCATTAGTAACACAGAGTGTGGATTCTCCACGGAGAATGGATTGCCAAACCTCAAAAAAGGGACTTCGTTCGGGAATACTTTGAATGAGGCTGTTTGTGTCAAGCACGATTCGCATAATGGGTCAGCTG
This sequence comes from Bacteroidaceae bacterium, assembly GCA_017614895.1. GTDB lineage: Bacteria > Bacteroidota > Bacteroidia > Bacteroidales > Bacteroidaceae > Minthosoma. The sequence goes on from JAGAAZ010000154.1 coordinate 3,682, forward strand.
TTTTGTTCAGCTGCCTTTTGTTCGCGCAGCCAGGCGTGTAAATCCATCTGGTTGATTTCGTCAAGACGCTTCTGGTCAAGAATACCCTCATCCCACATCTTGTTGAGGTGGACGTTCATCTTCTTTGCATAGTAGTCGCTGATGACCATTTGCAATTCACGCAGTTCCTCTTCGCTGTTGTTTCGCTCAAATATTCTCAGTAGCTGCAACTGAATAGGATTTGGGTTGAAAATTGTTGCTTTCATAAGCTAATAGTTTTTAGTTTCCGCTACAAAAGTAGAGATAAATTATCATCTGACAAAATAAAAGAGAAAAATTCTTTCTTTTTGCCATCCGAAGATTGCAGCTTTCTGTGAACGCGCCACTCCCCAAAATCTTCAGAGTTGGAGGCAGTTATTTCTTTCCCTACTATTTTCCTGCGAGTATCGAAATAAAAATGAAGCGGAAATGAGAATTTTCCGCTTTTTTAGTTTATATTTGTGGAAGTTTTACGTCTATCCCGTAGAGAGCACTCAAAATGACGATTGAAGCGTTTGAACATATAGCCAACACGTTGCGTCCACGGCTGGTGAATTTGTGCGGGCGATTCTTGGCTACCAAACAATTGCCGGAGGAGGCGGAGGACATGGTGCAAGAGACCCTCTTCCGACTTTGGCAGATGCGCGGGCAATTGGACAAATACAATAGCCCCGAAGCCCTTGCTGTCACCATTGCCAAAAATGTATGCATCGACCACCTGCGCCTGCATCACATGAAGCTTGAGCCATTGGAGGATAACGATGTGGAGGATACAGGGAGGACTGATCACGGCCTCATGGAACATGAAACTGAAACATGGATTCAATATGCTCTTGAACGTCTGCCAGCCACCCAGCGCAGAATGCTGACGATGCGGAGCGAAGGAATGACGATAGACGAGATTTCAATAATTTGCAACACCACCAAACAAAGCACCCGAACCATGATCTCTGCTGCCAGAAGATTCATGCTGGAACTGCTACGGAAAGGAGGATGACAATGAAAGAACTGAACGACAAGGCATTACGCCAACTGCTCATCCAGCGTTATCTGGATGGTGAAACCACGATGGAAGAAGAGCGGGCACTCGTCCATTTCTATCAACACCACAACGACACTCTCTCTGCTGATGAGGAGGATGTGCGCCAGATGGTGTTGGCAAGTACTCACCTTGCCAAAGATTTCACCCTGACGGAAGAGAAAGTGGAGGCGTTTGACCACATCATGGCAAATGACCAACGGAAACGCATAGTCTTGTGGCCCTGGTTGGCGGCTGCATGCGTGGCAGCCATCTTGGCGATTGTTTTGGCACCGCCAAGAAATGATGCAAAAGATTCCACTCTGTGCCCGAAGGTGCAGGTGAAGAAGCCTCAGCAAGGGCATCCGCAAGAAGCTCCGATGACCGACACTGCTGAGGTGATGCCCAAGACTTTTCTTGCCACCAACTCACCCACCGATGCCTCAACACATACCACGGGTGACCAGAGCGACCTGATTTCTGTCGATAGCGTCTTTGGGGTCGAATCGCGCCCCGACCCGCTGGCAGAATACACAGCATTGGCAGAGAAACTGCAACGGGAATGCAATGAAGTATTCTATGACAATGACATCGATTTCAATTTCTAAAAACCAAGAAAACAATGAAACACTATATCTTTATCTTGGCGATGATGCTGAATGCCGTCGCCCTCCATGCACAGGAAATGAGCATCCCGCAACTAATGGAATATCTGGAGAAGCACCACCCAGAGGGGATGTTTGGATACACCATCATAGAGTCCTCTTACACTTATAGCATAGAATCGGTGAGATGGACGCTTTCCTACGACAAGAAAACAGACAAACCCATTGACAAGTATCATCTGGAACTTCTCAAGGACTCCATCCTGCGCTGCTTCACCCATGCATCAGAAACGGCCTTGTCCACTTATTATCAGCAAACCTCCAACGGAACAGACGACACCATCAGTTATGTGGTGATGTTGGACTCTGTGAATACGAACAGATATAGCGACGCGAGTAAGCTGCCGCCTGCAAGAGAGAGATTGCAACAACTGGGGTCGAACACCTACCTCAACGACAATTACTACTATCATAAGTTCACTTATTACCACTTCAGCTGGGGAACAGAGCAAGCCAGCTTTACCTATCTGCCCGGGAGGGACAACTGCCGCATCTATGTGTTCTACAATCATCCCATCAATACTGACAACATAAATGATGAGACAGAACCCGATTTCCAGAAGATACAGGCCATTGTGGAGAAGGTTTCCGATGTGCAGGGAACTGAAAACTATGACGTTTCTTATCGATACACCTCCAATGACCCGTTAATCAAAATTGACGAAAGTGCAAAGGAACATAGCTTCACGGGGCACCTCTACATCGTCCCCAAGGAACAAGCAGAGTCCGTCGCGAACCATCTCAGCCGTGAACTTAAACAATACATAAAAAATAGCCAAGATAATCATTCCCATCATACCTTCAGCAAACTCGCCCGTAATTGGTATCAACGCATCATGTATCCTGGTTATGACTTCCAAGTCCATGCCCAGAAAGACCAATTCGGGCGGTATGGCATCCTTGTCGTAGATCATGTGGACGGAACGCTCAGATTCCCACGACACAGTGACGGGCGTCGTGAATTTGGAGACATATTGACCTACGACCACGGGAAGGAGACCTACGTGCCCAGCTACAGGAAACTGATAGACGAGCATCCAGAGCAAGCCCCTGGTCTTCAGCCATCATGGTTCAACAGAATCACACGCTATCTCTTTGATAAAGACATGGGACACTTCCAAAGAGAAGAGAACATCGGAGGTGACACCCTCCGTCAAATCATCACATGGCAATGGGAACTCAACAGCGACTCCCTCACCAGCATCAAGAAGAGAATCATCAACAGTCCGTTTACCGACATCCTCTTCAAGGAGGTACACACAGAAGAAGCCGACACGCTCGAACTGACAGCCGAATCAGTGGACGGCAGCAACAAAGACAACCTCATCTGCAAATTCTATAGCACGGGAGACACCTACACCGCCTTCCTGCAGCTAATCACCACCATCGACACACGAAAAATCTCGGTGCCCTTCAACACCCGATGGGTGAATGATTTCATCCAGCAGATGAAAGACTCCTCCTGCATCGAGGAATATCCTGTCAGCTACCAGTATGGAAAGAAGTCCGACTCCTCCAGCATGGGGAAAGTGAGCGGAAGGCTCTATGTGGTGAATGTGGACGACCAAATGAGTCAGGCAAACGCATTCGAGCAGCAACGGATGATGCATGAAGCCCAACACCCCAACCAGACCTTCCACATCGTCGATGACTACAAGGACTTCACCCACCACTTCCGCATCACCGACCGCATCCTTGCCCGCATCAGCTCGTTACACGGCCAGTTCCAACTCCTCTGCATCGACCATGTGGATGGCAAATACCTCATCCCCGAGGAGTGGTACAATATCACCAACTACAAATACGGAGAAAAAACATATCTGAAGAAAAAGAAATGACATGAGTCCATAAAAAATCAAGAATATATTTGGCAGAGATGGAAAAAAGGTAGTATCTTTGCAGCAGAAACGTAAAAATGTGACAAAAAGATGACAGCAATCACGATTAACATCCCTACTCATGAGGTCAACTTCTTCAAGAAGATGATCTCCAAGATGGGGTGGGTTTACGAAATTACAGATGTGGTCACCAGACCTGCCACAGCAAAAGAAAAAAGACTTGACAAGATTGACCATGCTTTTGGACAGCTTCGCCAGATGAAAGATGGAAAGCTTCAGGGCGTCGCAGCGGAGGATTTGCTCAATGAATTGTAAGATTACTGCTACCCCCGACTTCGCACGTGAATTGAAGCAACTTGCCAAGCCTCTTAACAATGCTCAAATGTGCGGGTCGTTTTTTATTATTTGCCCACCTCACGCTTGCGCAAATTCACTTTGAAATTCTGCATATGCCTTTCGTGCTTGTTCTAATAAACGCCTTTCGTCTTCAGGGGAGTGCCAACGGATATACGAGCGCACTCCACGCCCGACCACAGATATAGGTGTTCCCACCCTGTTCTTCGTTTTTTTCTCCATATTCAATCTCCTTTCTTTTGTAATGCAAAGGTAGCAACTCCTTTTCATTCCTCCAAATCTTTAACATCTGTTAAGGTTATTTCTCAAACTACTTTGAGAAATGAGGGAGGGGACTCATTTTGTTGCTTTTTTTCTTGTTTACTTTTGGGGAGTTTATTTAACTTTGCCTCCGAAATGTGATAAAGCAGTTGATGCGTAAATAAGTAGTTCATTCATATACAATGGAACAGAAATTTGGTAATAATAGTGTAGATCTCCAAAGATTGCGAGAGTTTTGCGAGCAGGAGGGCGAAGTGGTCACATACCGCAAAGGCGAGCAGTTTGAACGCGAAGGCGACCCTGCCCGGTGGTTTGCTTTTGTCATAGAGGGATGCTTCAAGTATGTAAAGTATGGCACTATCGACAACAGGGAACATATCAATTGGTTCTCGTTCGAAGGCGAAGTTGTCTGCGACTATCCAAGACCACTTTATGGTCTGCCTGCACATCGGACCATTGAAGCCATGATGCCCAGCCGTGTACTGAGAATCAGTGGTGAACAGCTGAATCAGTTCTTCAGCCAGAACACAGAGATGATGGAACTGCGCATAGCCATCAGCGAGCACATCCTTGACCAGTTCACAGCCAGATACACGGAACTCCACAGCGCCACGCCCCTCGAACGCTACAATCTGCTGATGAAGCGCTGTCCTGGTATTGTGGAGCTGCTCTCGCTGAAGGACATCGCCTCCTTCCTCAACGTCACCCCTACCTATCTGAGCAAGATTCGCAAGGAAATAACTTTCGATGGGAAACGAAAACAAAAAACTATATGAAAAGAACAATTCTCACTTTCGTGCTGGCTGTTGCCGCTATGGTGGCAATGGGACAGAAATCAGTCGTATGGGAGAACCCCTCGGCTTTTATGGGAAGATTTAACTCGGAGTTTGTCATCACTAAAGTGGAGATGAAGCAGACGGAAACGGTGCTGCATGTCGATGTCAATTATGACCCTGGCTATTGGATTCGCTTTGCCAAGGACTCGTTCTTGCAGACTCCTGACGGCAAGAAGTACGTCATCACAGGAGGTGAGGCGACCACAGAGAAGGAGTTCGACCTGGTGCCTGACTCCCTCTTCTGGATGCCTCAAAGCGGACAGGCAAGCCTTGCCCTTCATTTCCAACCCGTGCCGCTCGACACGGAGGAGATGGATTTCTCAGAAGGTGATTCCGAAGGAGCTTTCCATTTTTGGAACATCTGCGACAGCAAGGCGAAGAAGAAACTGGAGCTGCCTGCCGACTGGCAAAATGTAACCTATGCCAAAGATGAGACGCTGCCTGTCGCTAAAATCAATAAAGGTGTGGCAACCATCAAGGTAAAGATGCTGGGTTATAAGCCTGGCATGAAGCTGGAGTTTTATGTGGGCGGTTTCAAACCATTAGGTTCCAGAGAGCGTTTCCAGAAGTTCTTCCCGTTTGCTGACGACGGTACCGTGAAGATAGAATTGCCCCTGTGGTTGGCTCGTGAGGTGAGTGTCGGCGTTCAGGGTATGGCATTCTCCAATATCGTTATCGCCCCAGGTCAAGAA
>JAGAAZ010000155.1 GCA_017614895.1 Bacteroidaceae bacterium
CGCTGATGGAGACGGGAATCTTTACGAAAGAAGAGGTGGAGAGGTTGAAACCTTATCTAACTTTTGAATAAGAAAGAGCGGACAAACTCGTGTGGGTCTGTCCGCTCTTTTTATATGGATATATGATTAGTACACCTTGAAGCCGATGATCTTGCGCACCTCCTTCAGGGTGGCAGCAGCACTCTCGCGGGCTTTCTCGGCTCCCATCTTGGCAACCTTGTCGAGGAGTTCCTGGTTGTTCTGGTATTCGAGAATGCGTTCGCGGATGGGGGCGAGGGTCTTGACGATGTCCTCAGCCAATTGCTTCTTCATGTCGCCGTAGCGGATGGACATATCGTTCCACTTCTCGTTGAAGTAGTCGTAAGTCTCCTTTGAAGAGGCAATCTCCATCAGCGTGAAGAGGTTCTGGATCACCTCGGGCTTCTCCTGATTTGGCTCAGTAGGACCAGAATCGGTCACCGCCTTCTTCACTTTCTTCTCGATGGCTTTGGCATCCTCGTAGAGGTAGATGCAGTTGCCCTCTGACTTGCCCATCTTGCCAGAACCGTCGAGTCCTGGAATCTTGATGGCGTGGTCGCCGAAGTAGAAGTTCTGAGGCTCTGGGAAGAACTCCACGCCGTAGATGTTGTTGAAACGGCGGGCACACTTACGGGCCATCTCCATGTTCTGCTCCTGATCCTTACCCACGGGCACTTTGGCAGCACGGTGCTGAAGGATGTCGGCAGCCATCAGGGTGGGGTAGGTGAGCAGACCTGCGTTGACGTTGTCGGGCTGCTTGCGAGCCTTCTCCTTGAAGGTCGTCACGCGCTCCAACTCGCCAAGGTAACAGTTCATGTTGAAATAGAGGTACAGCTCGATGGTCTCGGGCACGTCACTCTGTATGTAGATGGTTGATTTCTCTGGGTCGATGCCGCAAGCCAGATACTCCGCCAAAATGGTGCGAGCCGACTGCTGGATGTCTTCAGGCTTGGGGTGTGTGGTGAGGGAATGCCAGTCGGCGATGAAGTAGTAGCAGTTATAGTCTTCCTGCATCTTCACGAAGTTCTGCACTGCTCCGTAATAATTGCCGAGATGGAGATTTCCTGTAGGGCGAATGCCGCTCAATACGATTTCTTTCATGTTTCTGTGCTTGAAATTTTGTGCAAAGGTAGTGATTTTAAGTGAAAAAACGCTTATCTTTGCAACCGAAATAACGCTTTTTTATGAGAATAGGCATTTACGGAGGAAGTTTCAACCCTATCCACAAGGGGCATACGCAGTTGGCGGCATCCATCGTGGCGCAAGGACTGGTGGATGAGCTGTGGCTGTTGGTCTCGCCCTTGAATCCGCTGAAGAGTGGTGAGGTGAGCAATATAGCTGAGTATGAACATCGGTTGAAGATGGCAGAATTGGCAACGGAGGGCATCGAGGGAGTGAACGTGTCGGACTTCGAGCGGCATCTTCCTTTACCATCTTACACCATCAATACGTTAGGAGAATTACAGAAGGCCTATCCTGAGCATGAGTTCGTGCTGGTGATTGGGGCAGACAATTGGGAGCGGTTCCCAAGATGGTATCATGCGGATGAAATCATTGAGAAATATCACATTCTGATTTATCGCCGGCCAGGGTGTGAACTTGATGAGACGGCGCTTCCTGCATCCGTGCAGGTGGTAGATACGCCGCTCTATGATGTCAGTTCCACAAAAATTCGGGAGTCCGTGAAGAAGGGACGGATGATGAGACGATGGCTGGATGAAAAGGTGGCACGATACATCAAACGTCATCATTTGTATCTTTAGATTTTCCATCGTACTTGTACCTGCAAATCTTCCCGATGATTGGCATCAATCATCTCCAATCCGCTGCCGATGGTGTCTTGGTTGAAATAATGCGTCATACCCAATTTGGCATTGACGAAAAGTGACTGCTTGACAATGGGAATGGAGGCGAGGAGGGTGGTGCGGAATCCTTTATAATAATAAGAGGTGGAGCCAAACGTGTAAAGAAGTGAAGGCTCGTAATTGTACACACGGGCATTGTAATTGTCCGTGTTGAAGTAGGTGATGCCGAGGTCAATGCGGCATTTGTTCTTAGGGTTTTGCCAACGGATGTTTTCGCTGATGGCAAAGCCCGTTTCGTTAGGATTGGCACCAAAGGAGATGAGGACCCCTGTGGCGGAAGTGCGGAGTGTGATGAACGATGAGAGGTTGCAGTTCAGTTGCAGTTTGACGTTCTGGTTCGTGTTATAGTCGAGGATGGTGATGTTCTTTCCGTTGGCGGTGTACTTGAAATCCTTTTGCTTCGCCTTGATGCGGTAGCGTGCCAGGAGGCTCCATCGCTTGTTGGCCGAATAGAGCGCCTGCACCATCCCTTCCCATCCGTAGGAACTCGCCGACACGTTCTGCTTCAACCACGGGAAATACATCACGTCCGCGTATGCTTCCAGTTCCATGTTCCTGACGGATTTCGATGTCCAGCCCAAGAAGAGCCCCTCCTCGTTTTGCACCGTCGAATTCTCTCCAAACGATTTTCCGTTGATGCTGATAAATTTGGCACCATAATATCGGCCGATCAGCGTGAGCACATTGCTGCTGTTCATCCTCCATCTCAGGGCGTTGAGACTCGCCATTCCATTCTGCTTTTCCGTGTTGCTGAATGCGGTTTCTCCGTTGAACGTGAGCGATTTGAAACGGTAAGCATACGCCAAACTCCCTACGAAGAAATCCTGTCCGCTGGCATTGTAATAGCGGTACTGACTGGCTTTGGTGTCGTGCTTGGGCATCAAGGGAACGTCAAAATGCGTGGCAATAGCCGTAGCCGATAATCGCAGCTCCTGATGTTTCCATTGGATATTGCCGCCATAGTTCGTGATACCCAGATTCCTCTTCTTGCTGTATTCCAATTGTGTGCGATGTAACCCATCCGTTTTCAGCGATGTCATCCCCATCGAACTGCTGTTATAAGTGCCGTCCTCTTTCTTGTACGAACCAAACGCTGTCACTTGCCAATCCTTCAGTTGGATGGTGGCAGCCCCTCCTGTGAAGTAGCCCGTTTCGCTGGTTGATGAGTGCTGTGAAATGCCAGCGTCCATTCTGTCCATCGTGCTCAGCATCATCATCTTGCCAAACTTCATTCCGCTGTTCACAGCCAATCCCTTTCCGAAACTCACCCTATAATTGCCCAGCACTGCCCGTTTCACACATCCCACATCCTTCAGCATCACATACCCCGATACATAATCAACGCCTCTCTCCCCTGCATCCTTCTCCATCTGCAATCCTGCCAACAAATGATTCGCTCCAGAAAACGCATATCGAAACGCATGATGAAAACGATCGCCCCGATATACCTTGTTTGGGGATTTTTCCAACACCTCTGCTGGCACATCCTTATATCCTTCCTTCGTATAGAACGGCACATCCGTCCGCCACACAACTTCGTGCTTGCTCCATTTCAGCATCTCCTTCAGCGTGGGGCTGTCCTGTTTGTCGCGATTGAGTCGCAAATCCTCATCCACTCTCACAAACAACCGCATCATCTCCCTCTCTTTCTTTCCCAAATTCTTCACCATCATCAACTCTCCCAAACTCATCATGGGACCCTCCTTGGTCACATATCGCAACACCTCCTCCACTTGTTCCTCACTCAAAAACGGCAATACCTCCAAGTCCTCCTTCTTTGCCGTATTGATGTCTATCGGATTGCCATACAACTCGTACAATCGCTCCATCATCTCCTCATCCACATCCTCTTCTCCATTCTCTTCCATCATCACGGCCACAAAGTCCTCCCATGCCATCTTCCGCTCTTCCTGTTCCGTTTGACAGAAAGCGCAGCAGATGCCACACATATATACTAAGAATAGGAGAATGAAGCGTTTCATGAGTCTTTTAATACACAAAGTTAAGTATTTTCTGTGTGATGCCCAAACTTTCTCGCTTGATTTCAAAACTTTTTCTTTACCTTTGCATCCAAAAAGAAAAAAGAAGAAAAGAAATGGACTATGTTTTGAATATATTGCAGGCTGTGTTGGGCATCGTGAACGAGATGTCTCCTTACCTGCTGTTGGGTTTTCTCTTGGCAGGCATCATGCATGCTTTCATTCCTGATGGATGGTACACGAAATATCTGAGCGGCAACACCTTTCGCTCTGTTGTCAATGCAGCAGTCTTCGGAGTGCCACTGCCTCTGTGCTCATGTGGCGTGATACCTACTGCTATGTCCCTTCGTCGTGAAGGAGCCAGTAGAGGAGCCGTCGTGTCGTTTCTGATTGCCACTCCTCAAACGGGTGTGGACAGCATCTTCGCCACCTATTCATTGATGGGTTTACCTTTTGCGGTGGTGCGTCCTATCGCAGCATTGTTCACAGCGATCATCGGTGGTACGTTCGTGAATCTGAGCACAAAAGATGCAGAAGAAACAGTGCCGACTGATGCTTCCCGTTCCTATTCAGAACAACCACACTTGTCCTTTGCTGATCGTTGTCTTGAAGCCCTCAAATTTGGCTTCATCGAGATGATGGAAGATATTGGCAAGTGGCTTGTGGTGGGTCTTATTGTTGCAGGCCTAATTACTGTGCTGGTGCCTGACTCTTTCTTCGAAATTTTCAAGGACAACACAGCGCTGAGTATGCTCCTCGTGCTTTGTGTGAGTGTACCTATGTATATCTGTGCCACAGGTAGCATCCCTATTGCTGTCGCGTTGATGCTGAAAGGTCTTACCTCAGGTGCTGCTCTCGTCATGCTGATGGCGGGACCTGCCTGCAACGTGGCATCCATCCTTGTGGTCAATAAAGTGTTGGGCAAAAAGACGCTTCTGCTCTATCTCGCCGCCATCATCGGAGGCTCCATCCTTTTTGGCTTTGGTATTGATTACCTCCTGCCTCGTGAGTGGTTTACAGAATATCTGAGCAATACTCATGCCTGTTGTCATGATGTTGCCAGCTGGTTTGAATGGCTCTGCACAGGCATCCTCACCCTCCTGCTCCTCAATGTCCTGCGCATGCGACTGATGCATCAACATACGTGTGGTTGCGAACACGACCATTGTTCCCACGATGCTCATCATTCTCATGACTCCCATGGTGAGGCTTCCACCCATACTTATACAGTACACGGTATGACTTGCAACCATTGCAAGAAAAATGTGGAAAAAGCTATAGGAACCGTGAAGGGGGTAACGTCTGTGACGGTTGATTTGCAAAGTGGAATCGCTACAGTCACGGGTGATGGTATCAATGACGATGCGATAAAAGAAGCGGTGGAAAGTATTGGATTTACTCTTTAAAATAAAAAATGGGTTGCCGCTGCAACCCGAACCTTTGTTAACCTTAAATCTAATACTATGAAAAACACGTTGCAAAGATAGAGGGTTTTTTCGTAACTGTCAAGAAAAAAACAAAAAAAACACGATTTTTTTCATTTTTCTTGATTTAAATCAATAGAAAAGACTAAAAAGCCACGAAAAATGCAAAACTTTGACAAAAAATTGTGCGTATGTCATTTTTTATTCTTAATTTTACATCGTAAATTGGATAAGAAGGTGCTGATAAAAAGATTTTAATGTTGAAAAGGGGCGATTTGAAGGTGTGGGGAAGTGTTGTTGAAGAGGGATGAAAAGTGGTGATGATACGAGATAGATTCTAAAAAATGACAACATATAATGAATTACAGATGGAATTACGAACCACCTACAACCGAGAATGTGGCATGTGCCGAGGCGCTGGCTGAAGAGGTCAGGGTCAATCCTGCCATTGCCCAGATGCTTGTGCAGCGTGGCATTCGCACTGCTGAACAGGCACGGAAGTATTTCCATCCGCAGTTGCTGGAACTTCATGACCCTTATCTGATGAAGGATATGGATAAGGCAGTGGAGCGTCTGAACGAGGCGATGGGGCAACGTGAGCGCATCATGATATATGGTGACTACGATGTGGATGGATGCACGGCAGTGGCTTTGGTTTATAGGTTTATTACGCAGTTCTACTCCAATGTGGAATGCTATATCCCCGACCGCAGTGAGGAAGGGTATGGTGTATCGATTCAGGGAGTGGATTATGCGGAGAGCCAGGGTGTGAAACTGGTGATCGTATTGGATTGTGGCATCAAGGCGATAGATGAAATTCAGTATGCCAAGGACAAGGGCATCGACTTTATCATCTGCGACCACCATGTGCCTGACGAAGTGTTGCCTCCTGCTGTGGCGATTCTGAATGCCAAACGGGTGGACAATACATATCCTTATCTTGATTTGTCTGGTTGTGGCGTGGGCTTCAAGTTCATGCAGGCTTTCTCTATCAGTAACGGCATCCCGTTCAGTCGGTTGATTCCGTTGCTGGACCTTTGTGCCATCAGCATTGCCAGTGACATTGTGCCCATCATGGGAGAGAATCGCATCATGGCTTATCATGGTTTGAAGCAATTGAACAACAATGCCAGTGTGGGTGTGAAAGCTGTGGTGGAAGTGTGTGGATTGACGGGTAAGGACTTGACGATGAGCGACATCATCTTCAAGATAGGTCCACGCATCAATGCCAGCGGACGTATCCAGAATGGTAAGGAATCTGTGGATTTGCTCGTTGAACGTGACTATGACAAAGCGTTGAAGATGGCGCAGACCATCAATCATTATAATGAGGAGCGCAAGGAACTGGACAAACGCATGACGGAAGAGGCGAGCCAGATTGTGGCGCAATTGCCAGAGATGGAGGACAAGAGTGCCATCGTGATTTACAATGCCGACTGGCACAAGGGCGTTATTGGCATCGTGGCTTCACGACTCACGGAGGAGTTCTTCCGTCCAGCAGTGGTACTCACCTTGGATGGCGATATCGTGACAGGAAGTGCCAGAAGTGTGAGTGGTTTTGATGTGTACAGAGCCATTCAGAGTTGTGAGGATTTGCTCGACAACTTTGGTGGTCACACTTATGCGGCAGGCTTGTCGATGAAGGTGGAGAATGTGGATGAGTTCAGCAGACGGTTCGAGGCATACGTGCATGAGAACATTGATCCTGAGCAGACGCGTCCAAATCTTGACATTCATGCCATCATCAATTTCAAGGACATCACCTCTAAGTTCTTCAATGATCTCAAACGCATGCGTCCATACGGTCCTGACAATCCTAAGCCCATCTTCTGCACGAAGAATGTCTTTGACTACGGCACCAGCAAGGTGGTCGGTCGTCAGCAGGAGCATATCAAATTGGAATTGGTCGATAGCAAGTCGAACAATGTGATGAACGGCATCGCCTTCGGGCAGAGTTCTGAAGCACGTTACATCAAGACCAAACAGGCGTTCGATATTGTCTATACCGTTGAGGAAAACTCTCGTAAGCGTAGTGAGGTGCAATTGCAGATAGAAGACATTAGAACGCACGAAGAAGATGCTGTAGATGCCTGAGCAAAAGCCGCTTGACATATTAAAGGAGTACTGGGGCTACGACTCTTTTCGTGGCATCCAGCATGAAATCATTGAGAGCATTCTCAGTGGTCGCGATACCTTGGGGCTGATGCCGACTGGTGGTGGAAAGTCCATTTGTTTTCAGGTGCCGGCATTGATGCTGGAAGGTCTTAGCTTGGTGGTCACCCCCCTCATTTCGTTGATGAAAGATCAGGTGCAGCAGCTGAAGAATCGTGGCATCAAAGCAGAGGCTGTGTATTCTGGCATGATGCACGAAGATATCATCCGTGTGCTTGACAATGCCGTCTTGGGCGCTTACAAGCTCTTGTACATTTCTCCAGAACGACTTTCTTCCGAGCTCTTTTTGGCCAAGCTTGAACGGATGCGTCATGTGAGCATGATTGTGGTGGATGAAGCGCATTGTATCTCCCAATGGGGTTACGATTTCCGTCCTTCCTATCTGCAGATTGCGAAGATTCGGCAACTTCTGCCTGTTGATGATGTGCCCGTCTTGGCACTTACCGCTACAGCCACGCCCAAGGTGGTGGACGACATTCAGGAACGGCTTGGTTTTCGTGAGAAGAATGCCTTCTCCATGAGTTTCGAGCGCAAGAACCTGATCTATGTGGTGCGCGAAACAGAGGATAGGGTGGGAGAGATGTTGCACATCTTGCAAGGTGTGCCCAATGGTAGCGCGATTGTCTATACCCGTACCTGTCAGCAGACGGTGGAGATTGCCCGATTCCTGGAAGAGAATGGCATCACTGCCAGCAATTATCACGCAGGTTTGACAGATGCGGAAAAAGACTATCGGCAAGTGAATTGGACGAAAGGTCGAGTGCGTGTGATGGTGGCGACCAATGCGTTTGGCATGGGCATCGACAAGCCCGATGTGCGCCTCGTCATTCATTATCATGTACCCAATTCGTTGGAGGCATACTTTCAGGAAGCTGGGCGTGCTGGACGAGACGGGAAGGTGTCGTATGCGGTGTTGCTCTACAACCACCAAGACCTCACGACTCTCAATCGTCGTGTGCCAGAGATGTATCCCACTATCGACTATGTGAAGCAGACCTATGAGAATGTGGCGTATTTCCTGCAGGTGGGTGTCGGCGAGGCAAAGGGACGCACGTTCTACTTCCCGATGGAGACATTCTGCCAACGCTTTCATCAGTTTCCTGTGCAGACGAATGCGGCACTCCAATTGCTCAACAATGCTGGTTATTTGGAGTACCACGAGGAACAGGAATTTAAGTCTGCCCTCCACTTCATTCTTCGGAAGGAGGAGCTGTATCGCATCTACGAGACTGACGAGGAAACCGATCTGCTCATTCAGACCATTCTGCGTACTTATTCAGGCGTCTTTGCCAATTTTGTCTATATTGAGGAGACGCTCTTGGCCCATCTTACGGGTCTGAAGCCTGAACACGTCTATCATATCCTCAAGGACCTGCATCACAATCGCATCATCGACTTCATTCCTCATCGCCAGACGCCGACGGTTGGCTATCCCATTGCCCGTGTAGATACGGAGTTCATCAGTTTGCCTCCGATGGTCTATGAGGATCGCAAGGCGGACTTTCAGCAACGCATCGATGAGATGGCTCATTACGTCACGTCCACTGACACTTGTCGTAGCCGCATGCTTCTCAACTACTTTGGCGAACAGAACGACCACGACTGCGGGCAATGCGATGTGTGTCTGGCCAAGAAGAAAACGGCGGCGGCTCACGAGGACGACCTACAGAATGCCGTTCAAGCCATCACGACCCTCCTCAAGGACGGCAAAGCCCATCCCTTCGAAGAGCTCAAGAGCCTCTCCATCCAGACCGCTGTGCTTGATGAAGCCATCCGATGCATGACAGCTGAGGAACTGCTGACCGTCGATGGCCTGAATATTAAACTCAATCGTCCTACATAAATAATAAATAGTACACAAAATTAACATTGTAAACCGTCAAATTGTAAATCCTATGTCTCCATTCGAAATCATCATCCAGACCACGCAAGCCATTGCCGCTAATCCTTCCGATGCTGCGGCCTACAAGCAGCGTGCCTTCACCCTCTGCCAGATGCAGCAATACGCCGAGGCACAGAAAGACCTCGACACGCTCATCGACACCCTCCACACCGACGATGCTGAGGTTTATCAGCTTCGTGGCACCCTCCGCATGGAGCAGGGCGACAAGATTGGTGCCCTCAGCGATATGCGCAAGGCACTCGACCTCAATCCTGAGTTGCTCCAGAAACTGAACGGCGAATTCAAGAATCAATAATCACAAACACGATGAAGAAGTATCACCTACACAAGGCGGGAGCACTTTGGCTCGCGTGCCTGGCATTCCTGTTGGCAGGATGCCATTCAGAGAAAGACGTAGAGCAGCAGATTGACGAGCTCTACAGTAAGATGCCTCAGGAAGAGCGCATTGCCCAATTGCGCAGTATGTATATGGAGAGCCTCTTCGACGAGCAGGGAGAGCTGGACACTGCCAAGTGCCGCGAGCTGATTCCCAACGGACTCGGTCACTTCTGTCAGTTCTGTCTGCAGAAGCCTCGTGACCCTAACGAGATTCGCGACCGTGTGGCGGCGTTGCAAGACTGGCTCATGCACAACACGCCCAACGGCATTCCTGCCCTCTTCCACGAGGAGGTGCTGACGGGCGTGAACACCCTCGGCTCCACCATCTATCCCCAACAGATTGGGCAGGCGTGCTCGTTCAATCCAGAGCTGGCGTCACTGAAGACCATTCAGACCAGCGATCAGCTGCGTCGGATGGGTGGAGCGCTGGCACTGTCGCCCATGGTCGATGTGTGTCGCACCCCCAGCTTCAACCGTCTGGAAGAGTCTTATGGCGAAGACGGCTACCTGTCTGCAGCGATGGGCGTCGCCTTTGTCAACGGTCTCCAGCATGGTGGTCTTGAGAAGGGCGTCATGGCGTGCTCCAAGCACTATCTGGGCTATGGCGGCGGTGGCGATGCTGAGGAGAAAGAGTTGATGGAGGAGATTCTCCTGCCCCACGAGGCGATGATTCGTCTCGCTGGCAGCAAGGCGGTCATGCCAGGCTATCATGCGGTGCACGGCGTCAACTGCGTCGCCAATCAGGAAATCCTCAAGGACATCCTGCGCGACTATGTGGGCTTCGACGGCATGGTGGTGAGCGACTACACCGCCATCGACCAGGTGCCCGGCATGAACAGTCGTGCCGAGAAGGCGGCTGCGGCGCTCAATGCTGGCAACGATGTCGATTTCCCCGATGGTGGCAACTACCAGCATTTGCAGGAAGCCATCGACCAAGGGCTTGTCTCGCCTGAGACGTTGGAGCGAGCTGTGAAGAACGTGCTGCGTCAGAAAGCCCGTGCTGGTCTGCTCGACAAGAATCCTTATTTATACAGCACCAAGACCATCCAGCTCGACACCCACGAGGAGCGTCAGACGGCCTATGCCATCGCCACCCAGTCGGTGGTGCTGCTCGAGAACAACGGCGTGCTGCCCCTCAAGTCGAACGATTCCTCCAAGCTCAACATCCTCGTCACGGGTCCCAACGCCAATTCTCCTTGGGCGATGTGTGGCGACTACACCTATCCCGCCATGTCCTATTTCTGGAAGAAACTGGAGAATGTGATGGACTTCGACAGTCCCCACATCGTCCGACTTCTTGAAGGCATGACGGCGCACAAGCCTGACGGCTTCAACGTCGTCTATTCCCGTGGATGCGACTGGACCGAAGAGATTGAAACCAAGTATCAGGAGCTGGGCGACGAGCGTGCTTGGGAGTATGAAATCCTCCACCGCAAAGTCGATTCGGGCGAGGAAGCCAACTGGCAGGATGCCCTCGACAAGGCTCGTCAGAGTGATGTCATCGTCGCTGCCGTGGGCGAGAACGTGATGCTCTGCGGAGAGAATCGCGACCGCAAGAATCTCCGTCTGCCTGGCAAGCAGGAGCAGTTCGTGGAGCAGCTCATCGCGACTGGCAAGCCCGTCGTGCTCGTCATGTTCGGCGGCAGGGCACAAGTCGTTTCCGGACTCGCTGAGCGTTGTGCCGCTGTCATTCAGGCTTGGTATCCTGGCGAGGAGGGCGGCAATGCAGTGGCTGACATCCTCTACGGCAAGGTCTCTCCTTCCGCCAAGCTCTCCGTCAGCTATCCCAACACCGAAATCACCACGCCCATCTGCTACAACCAGTCCGCCACCCCCGACCCACGCATTCAGTGGCCCTTCGGATACGGACTGAGCTATACGACTTTCGACTACGCCAATCTCCAGCTGAAGCGCGAGCTCGCCACCACTGACGAGAGCCTCGAACTCACCTTCGACATCACCAACACGGGCAACGTCGCTGCCGACGAAGTGGCGCAGATCTACCTCTCGCCCACTTCCGACGACCAGCACATCCGTCCCATCCAGCTGCAAGGATTCGCACGCGTTTCCCTCCAGCCTGGTGAGCGCCAGACTGTCCACATCAAGCTCTGGCTCGAACAGTTCGGCTTCTATTCCCACGAAGGCGAACGCCACTGGAACATCCAGCCCGGCACCTTCACCATCAAGGTCGGCAGTTCTTCCACCGACATCCGTCTGCAGGACAACGTGACCCTCACCGGCGAGCCCGTCATCCAACCTCTCCGCACACACTACCTCTCGGAGAGATAGAAGGAAATACTACATAAACATAAAGGAGCATCTGACCGGATGCTCCTTTTTCTTTTTTAACTGATAATGAATGTTCGCCCCTCGAAACCGACCTCAAGTCTCATTCGAACCCATTTTCGAGTCCCGAAACCGACCTCAAGTCTCATTCGAACCCATTTTCGAGTCCCGAAACCGACCTCAAGTCTCATTCGAACTCATTTTCGAGCCTCGAAACCGACCTCAAGTCTCATTCGAACCCATTTTCGAGCCTCGAAACCGACCTCAAGTCTCACTTGAACTCATTTTCGAGTCCCGAAACCGACCTCAAGTCTCATTTGAACTCATTTTCAAGCCTCGAAACCTTTCAAAGCCCTCAGAAGACGGAGTTCACCGAGATGCACTGCCGGCATAGGCCTTCCATTCTTTGCCGTCGAAATATTGTGGCTTCCAGCCTTTGGCCTTGGCGGCAGCCACCTGCTTGGTGGTCATCACGTTCCCCTCGTCCTTGTGAAGGATGACGAACATACGGCCA
>JAGAAZ010000156.1 GCA_017614895.1 Bacteroidaceae bacterium
AATCTTGCACCGCAGGATCCAGCTTGTTGCTCACGATGGCGGTGAGGTATCCTCTTCGTTTGCACGCTTGCAGCATCTCCCCCACTCCCTCATAAGGCATCGTCTTCTCCATCGAATGCGCCACGTAGTAGGTGCGGAAAGTATCGAACACACGCTCTTTCAATGTCTCGTCAGCCGTCGGACAAGTATGCTCCACACTCCTTTTCACCAAGTTCCTGATGCCATTCCCCAAGTAGCGACGCGTATCCTGCTTCTGGTTCGGCTTCAACCCCGCTTCACGCAAGGCGTATGACACACTTTCGTGCAAGTCGTCCAGCGTATTCATCAGGGTGCCGTCCAAGTCAAATATGAGCGCCTTCTTCATGAGCGTGTCTCTTCCAAAAACCTCAATTCCTGTTCCAGCATCTCCAACTTCCTCATCTGATACCCCGACTTCTTGGCTTCTTCAATGGGACGTGTATAAAGGTAATACGTCTCCATCGGACGCTTAAACTCGAAATCAAGCTTCATGCTGGGCGAGTAAGGCGTCATGTGGACGGTGTTGTAGATCATCTTGTCGGCAAAGGTCTCATCGATATTCTTCACGCCACACGCCTGTGCTGCCTCAATCACTTCCATCATCTGGTCTTTGATGAGTTGCAGGGTACTGGGGTTCTGCAAGAGGATATCCGTCTGGGTATTCAGCGCCACTGTCATTCCGTTGAACGGCATATTCCACACCGCCTTCTTCCAACGTGCTTCCAGATATTCCACCTCATTGGCATCCACCCCTGCCTGGCGGAAGTCATCCACCACCTCATCCAACTTCTCCTGTTGCTTGCAGGAGTAATTGCCTATGTTGATGTAGCCATAGCACTGATGATTCACCTTGCCTGGTTCCGTCTTCGCACTACAGATGAAAGCAAGACCTGCTGCCAACTGCACCTCTGGGAACATCTTCTGCACATCCTCCTCTATGCCGATGCCATTCTGAATGAGCACCACCAAGGTGTCTTCCTTCAGTAAAGGTGGTAACAACTGAGGAAGAAGATGATTGTTCACCGACTTCAATCCCACCAGCACCACATCGCACTTTGGCATATCTTGTGTACTTTGATAGGCATTCACATCCTCCAAATGGAAACTTCCGTCACATGAATCCACTTGCAACCCATGCTCCTTCACATAGTCATAATCCCGATGGAAAAGGAAATGAACTTCCTTCCCCGTCTGTGCCAGTTTTGCCCCATAATAGCCGCCAATGGCACCCGTTCCTATCACTCCGTATCTCATCTCTTTGTACTTTTGAAGACATCATGTACGATGACTCTGGGTGCAAAGATAATAGTTTTAAGTGAAAAACGAAAAACGAAAAACGAAAAATTTTCACTTTTCACTTTACACTTTTCACTTCTTTTTCCTACCTTTGCACATCAAGAACAATACAAAAACATCAAAATAAGATCATAAGATGGAAAGACTGACAGTTGTGAAAGTGGGTGGCAAGATTGTGGAGGACGAGGCAAGTCTCCAGCAGTTGCTCAAGGATTTCAGCGCCATTGAAGGCGCCAAGGTGCTGGTTCATGGTGGTGGCAGATCAGCCACAAAGGTGGCGGCACAGTTGGGCATCGAAAGCACGATGATTGGTGGTCGTCGTGTGACGGATGCAGAGATGCTGAAAGTGGTGACGATGGTGTATGGTGGCTTGGTGAACAAGAACATCGTGGCACGTCTGCAGGCTTGCGGCATCAATGCCTTGGGTTTGACGGGTGCTGACATGAACGTGATGCTGTCGCACAAACGTCCTCTGAAGAAAGTGAAGATGGAGGACGGTTCGGAACAGATGGTTGATTTCGGCTTTGTGGGCGATGTGGACAAGTGCGACGGACGCATGCTTGCCACACTGATTGGCGAGGGTGTGGTGCCAGTGATGGCTCCACTGACCCATGACAAGCAAGGCAACCTCCTCAACACGAATGCAGACACCATCGCTGGCGAGACCGCCAAGGCACTGGCTCCCTATTTCGATGTGACCCTCATCTATAGTTTTGAGCACGCAGGTGTGCTGACCGACCCAGAAGATGAAGCGTCGGTCATCCCCCACATCAATGCTGAGAGCTTTGAGCAGTTGAAGGCTGACGGCACCGTCAGCGGAGGAATGATTCCCAAGATAGAGAATGCGCTCGAAGCGGTCAAGGCGGGTGTGAAAAAGGTGATCATCACCCAGGCGGACGCTATCGATGGAGCACACGGCACGGTGATTAGCTAATAGTTAGCGTATCGTTAAGGTTAAGGTAAAACAATGGATTTCAAGCACGACATTCTACCCCTGAAGAACATCATCTTCAGAACCGCATTACGCATCGTCCTGAACAGGGAAGAGGCGGAGGACATCGTGCAGGACACCCTCATCAAGTTGTGGGAACGAAGGGACGAGCTGGAGAAGGTGGAGAACATGGAGGCTTTTGCGCTGACGATGGCTCGAAACTTGTCCATCGACCGCAAGGAGAAATCGGAAAACCAGAACATCTCGTTCGACGACGAGGTGCACGACCTTCCCGATGAGGGACAAGGTAGTTCCGACAGTCAGGTGATGAGGGAGGAAACCCGTGGATTCATTGCCAACATCATCAATGCCTTGCCCGAAAAACAGCGCACCATCCTACAATTAAGAGATATTGAAGGAAAAAGTTATAAAGAGATTGCGGACACGTTAAGCATCTCAGAATCAGACGTAAAGGTAACGCTCTTCCGTGCGAGGAACGAACTGAAAGAAAAAATTTTGCAAAAAAAATCACTTTTTCTGTAACTTTTCTTTCAGTTATCCGTCGTATGATTAGAGAGTTCAAAAAAATCACTCAAAAATGGATTACAAGTACATAGAACAATTGCTGGAAAGTTACTTCGACTGCCGCACCACGTTGCAGGAGGAGCAAATTCTGCGTTCGTTCTTCTCGCAAGAGGATGTACCTGCCCATTTGGCACAATATGCTGCCCTCTTCCAATATGAGGCAACCGCCAAAGAGGAAGTGTTGAGTGATGACTTTGATCAGCGAATCATGGCACAGATTGAAGATGCCCCAGCAGAGGTGGAGACACCAAAGGCACGCATCATCAAGATGACCTCTCATCGTTTCGCCCCATTCTTCAAGGCTGCCGCAGTGGTGGCGATGGCACTCACCATCGGACGCGCTGCAGAGCATGCCATCGGAGAACAGGCTGCTGAAGAGAAAAACCACGCTGTGGCGATTGACCCCTACATCAAGACAAGCGATGTACAGCAAGCCATTCGTGTGAAAGATGTGAGTCAGGCAGAGACCAAGGCCTCCAACGACTCCATCATCAGCATCGCCACGAAGGATGAGATTCAATGAGACAAGTTCTCTCGTCAATCCGAACTTTTGCTTTTACTTATAATAA
>JAGAAZ010000003.1 GCA_017614895.1 Bacteroidaceae bacterium
ACCGACGCATCCTCATCGTGATGGAACAGGGAAGCGACGCCACCATCATCATCAACGACCATGCTGCCGACAAGCAACGCTTCCTCACCACCCAGGTCATCGAGGTTTATTGCCACGACAATGCCCGTCTCGACCTCTACGAGATTGAGGAGACCACACCGCTCTGCTCGCGCTTCTCGAATGTCTATATCCATGAGGGACGCGACTGCTCGGTGAAGCACAACAGCATCACGCTCTTCAATGGCCAGACCCGCAACCTCTGCGATGTCTATCTGCAAGGCGAGAACTCGGAGGTGACGCTGAATGGATGTGCCATTGGCGGTGGCACTCAACGCATCGACAACAACACGCTGATTCGTCACGAAGTGCCCAACTGCACCTCGAACGAACTCTATAAATACGTGGTGGACGACAAGTCGGTCGGGGCTTTCGCTGGCAAGATTCTGGTCGATAAGGACGCTCAGAAGACCACTTCGCAGGAGACGAACGCCAACCTCTGTGCCTCGTCCGATGCACGGATGTACACCCAGCCGATGCTCGAGATTTATGCCGACGACGTGAAGTGTGCACATGGTTCGACGGTGGGTGTGATGGACGAAGCAGCTCTCTTCTATATGCGTCAGCGTGGCATCCCCGAAGCCGAAGCTCGCACCCTGCTCAAGAACGCCTTCATGGGACAGGTCATTGACCAAATCAAGTTCGAGCCGCTGCGACAGAAACTCTATGTGAAAGTGGAGAAACGCTTCCGTGGCGAACTCGACAAATGTGAGGATTGCCGCCTCTGTAAATAACGATGCAAGTGATGGGTAAGGACAATACGACAAGACCCTGCGTGGCAACGGTGGGAACCTTCGATGGCGTACATCGGGGACACCAGTTTGTGGTTGAGCAAGTGGTGAAGCAAGCCCGCGAACGAGGACTGGACGCTGTGGTGCTGACCTTCCCGAATCACCCCTTGCAAGTGCTTCGAGACGATTTCCAGCCCCAGATGTTGACGCTTGCCGAGGAGAAGCAGGAACTTCTTCAGAAAGCAGGCGCTGACAAGGTGGTGCTGATGGACTTCACCAAGGAACTGGCTGGGATGAGCGCCCGCGACTTCATGCAGACCATCCTCAAGGAACAACTGAAGGCAGAAGCCCTCGTCGTCGGCTATGACAATTGCTTCGGACACGACCGAAAGACCTTTCATGATTGCCAGCAATACGGACAGGAACTGGGCATCGAGGTGATCGGATGCGAAGAATATCACACGAATGAAAGCATTTCCTCCACCACCATTCGCCAGGCTCTGCTCAACGGCGATGTCGAGACCGCCAACCATCTCTTAGGCTATCACTACTCCCTGCAAGGCGAAGTGGTAGAAGGCTTTCAGAATGGTCGCAAACTCGGCTACCCCACCGCCAACCTGCAAGTGAACCCCACCAAACTCATCCCCGAAAACGGTGCCTATCTGGTGAAGTGCCAACTCTCAACTGTCAACTCTCAACTGTCAACTCTCAACTGTCAACTGTCAACTCTTTACGGCATGCTCAACGTCGGAACTCGTCCAACCCTTCACAACGGACGCCAACGCAGCATCGAAGTGCATCTCTTCGACTTTGATGGAGACCTCTACGGCCAGACCCTGACCCTCGAACTCTTGCACCACCTTCGCAAAGAACAGGAGTTTTCCACATTGGAAGCCTTGAAACAACAATTGTCCGCAGACGAAGCCCAATGCCGTCTGCTGCTCCATTCTTCCAAATAACATCCCCATTCCCATGCTTGAAATCCTCAACACCCTCGTATCCCTCGACCTCTTCAAAGTCTTCTTCTGCTGCGACTTGGAGAAGTGCCACGGTGCCTGCTGCATCGAAGGTGATGCCGGTGCCCCCGTCACGATGGAAGAGGTGGAACTCCTCGAAGAAGCCTATGAGAAGCTGCACGATGACCTCTCTCCCGAAGCCCAGCAGCAGATTGAATCGGAAGGTGTTGTTTATCCCGACAAGGATGGCGAACTGGTCACGCAAATCATCAACGGAAAGGATTGCGTGTTTGTGAAATATGGAGAATTGGAATCCTCCGAGAACTCGGAATCCTCTGAAAACTCGGATTCTTCTGAAAACTCGGAGAAATCCTCCCCCTGCGCCTTTTGTGCCATCGACTCCGCTTATCGCTGTGGACGTTTCCATTGGCAGAAGCCCATCTCTTGCGCGCTCTATCCCGTCCGTCTCTCCAAAGTGGGCGGCATCACAGCAGTGAATGTCCACAAGTGGGACATCTGCCAACCTGCCCGTGACCTCGGCAAGAAACTCCAGTTACCCGTCTATCAGTTCCTCAAAGAACCCCTCATCCGACGCTTCGGACAAGCGTGGTGGGACGAGTGCGACCTTGCCGCCAAAGAACTCAAGAAAGCAGGCTATTTAGACTAAAAATCCCGCATAAAGCACTGAAAAACGACAAAAAACAACATTTTTCTAAAAAAAAAGGGACTGAAAATGTTTTTTTAGAAAAAATTATTATAAATTTGCAAATTGACTGATGTACCCTAACCAAATCCGAACAGAGGAAAGGTACTACAAACGACATTTGATAGTACAATAATCACTAAGTCGCAAAGATCATATGATAACAATCCAAAACAATGACGGTGATAGGCGAGTGCTCTTGCTCGATAGTCCTTTTGCTCTCGATGAAAGTCCAGACTTTCCCGAGTATCTCTTTGATGTCATCTTCATTGCCAACGAATCAGTCGAGGAAACCAAAACGATCCTCAACAGCATCAATCCTGTCACTTCCACCAAGTGCTGTTATAAGCCGTTCTTCGTGTCTGCGTCCCTCAAGGGGAAAATGGGCAGTTACGACGAAATCATTGACGGCTATTCCGACAATTGGAACGACATGGAAGTGCTCACTGCCATTGAAAACATCATCAATTATAATACGTTGATAGGTCTTGCGGCCACCGAGGACCCCATCATGTCTTCCAATCAGTTCTTCATTCGCCTGACCCGTTATCTCATCTCGCGAAAGAAGACCATATTGGAGCCCAAGCTCGATGTGACCGCATCCACAGGTTATGTGATTCCTGTGTTTGACCTCTTCTACAGGTTGGGACAGTACGAACTTTCCGACTATTTCGTGTTCCTTCAGTCAATGACCGAGAAAGGACTCTTCCGTGTCAGCAAGTTCGTCAACAAGGTGTTCCTTTGTCCCACATGCCTCCACTCACATCTGCTTTACATCAAGACTTGTCCTAAGTGCGGACAGTCTTCCGTGCAGACAGAGGAGATTATCCACCATTTCCGTTGCGCCAACGTGTCTCCTGAGCACACCTACAACTTTGGTGGACAGTTGCGTTGCCCCAAGTGCCACAAGATACTGCGCCACATTGGTATGGACTACGATCGTCCAGCTGTCATCCACACGTGCAACACCTGTGGTAACACGTTCATCGAACCGAAATCGCAGACCCTCTGCACTTGCTGTCACGAACTCCATGATGAAGAGGAACTCATTCCACAGGATGTGAACGTCTATGAGATCACTTCCGAGGGCAAGCAGAGCATCATCTCACCAAACATCGGATTCACCATCTATACGGAGTTCTACGACAACTACATCGAGTACAACCGCTTCGTCAGCCGTATCCGTCTTTTGGCTGAGCAGAAATTCTCAGGAAACATCGACGGAGACCTGCTCGTCGGCAAAATCTGGATACTTAACGCAGAAGGCGAGACAATGCCCATCCGGCCAGAAGAGATTGAACTCGTCTGCCTCTATTTCCCCAACAACAAAGTGTCGGCAGCCAACAACATCACCTATGTGGGCTCTGTCATCCGCGACATCAAGGGTGGCGACACAGAAGAGGAAATCATCAACTTCCAGGTGATGATGTCAGAGACGCTCCGTGCGGCAGTGCCTATCCTCAAGCCAGGCGAGACCATCTGCTACAACTACATGAAACTGCAGGGCAACCAGTCCACTGTCAACGACTTCATCAAAGAAATGGACTACATCTCACCTACACCTGATGATTCAGTAAGCTGTGACAAGGAAGCCCCGAAGGCAAAAGCAGAAGCACCAGCAGCTGCAACTGATGAGATAGAAGATATGTAATGACACCATTGAATAAAATAAAAACTAAAACTATACCGATATGAACAATTACATCACACCAGGAATCGACGTCGAAAGTCTATCTGTCCTTGTAGTAGATGACGTTCCATTGAACATCCTCTTGATCAAGAAGATGCTCTCACAGTACACATTTGAGATTCGTACCGCTAATGGTGGACAAGCAGCTCTTGACTCCATTGCGCAGAAGAAGCCTAACCTCGTTCTCCTTGACCTGATGATGCCCGGCATCGATGGTTTCGAAGTCATCCGTCGCCTCCGTGCAGACGATGCCACCAAGGATCTGCCTATTATCATCCTCTCAGCACTCAACTCTGAGCAGGACATCTCCAAGGGTTTCCAACTGGGTGCCAACGACTTCATCAACAAGCCCATCATCATGGAGAAGCTGTTGAGCAGCGTCACTACGCAAATCAACCTGCAGGCAGCTAAGCAGGCCGCAGGATAAAGAACAGAATATATGAGAAAACAATAAGGGGGAAAGTTCTGCTTTCCCCCTTTATTGCTTCAATCCCTTTGTTTATTTCAACGCATCCACCAATTCGCTCACCTTCACCACGCGCTGTTCTCCTGTCACCATATTCTTCAGTGCCATCACACCCTCCTGCATCTCAGTCTCACCAGCCATCACCACAAATGGGATGTTCTTTGCGTTGGCATAACTCATCTGCTTCTTCATCTTCACTGCATCAGGATATATCTCCGCACTGATGCCTGCTTGACGCACCTGAGCCAATACTGGCAAACAATAGTCGGTCTCTGCCTCACCGAAGTTCACGAACAGCACCTGCGTGCCACCCACAGCCTCCTTCGGATACAAATCCAACTGATTCAGCACGTCAAAGATTCTGTCAGCACCAAACGAGATGCCCACGCCGCTCAAGCCTGGCATACCGAAGATGCCCGTCAAGTTATCGTAACGACCACCACCCGTGATGGAACCAATCTCCACATCCAGTGCCTTCACCTCAAAGATGGCACCCGTATAGTAATTCAAACCACGAGCCAGCGTCAAATCCAATTCCACCTGATTGTTCAGACCACCTAGTTTCGCGAGGATATACTCCATCTCGTCCACTCCCTTCAGACCCGTCTCCGAATCCTTCAGCACCTCCCTCATCGTTGCCAGCTTCTCCTCGTTCGTACCACTCAACTGAATGATGGGCTGCAACTTCGCAATTGCTTCAGCAGGAATACCGTTCTCTGCCAATTCTGCGTTCACTGCATCCAAACCGATCTTGTCCAACTTGTCCATCGCCACAGTGATGTCCACAATCTTCTCCGCCTGTCCAATCATCTCCGCGATGCCCGTCAGAATCTTGCGATTGTTCATCTTGATGCACACCCTCACACCAAAACGTGTGAATACGGTATCGATGATCTGCATCAGTTCCACCTCGTTCAGCAGCGAGTCACTGCCCACCACATCAGCATCACATTGATAAAACTCTCTGTATCTGCCCTTCTGAGGACGGTCGGCACGCCACACAGGCTGAATCTGATAACGCTTGAATGGCAACGATAGTTCCTCCCTATGCTGCACCACATAACGTGCAAACGGCACCGTCAGGTCATAGCGCAAACCCTTCTCGCAGAACTTCGCCGCTAATTTTCCCGTGCTTGTCGTCGCCACTTCCTCTGCCGTCATCCCATGCAGGAAATCGCCTGAATTCAGAATCTTGAAGAGCAGTTTGTCGCCCTCCTCGCCATACTTACCCATCAACGTCGAAAGGTTCTCCATCGCAGGCGTCTCAATCTGCTGAAATCCATACAATGCATACACCTCCTTGATGGTGTTGAAAATATAATTACGCTTCGCCATCTCCACAGGCGAGAAGTCGCGTGTTCCCTTAGGTATGCTTGGTTTCTGTGCCATATTTTCTTATCTTATCGAATTTCAAATTGCTTTTTTAACAGCAACCGCGACATCCTCGAAAGGGCGCCGCGGTTGTTTGTCCTTGGATGTCCGATTACTTGCGGAGACCAAGCTTCTTGATGATTGCACGATAGCGGTTGATGTCCTTTCTCTTGAGGTAAGAGAGGAAACGACGACGCTGACCTACGAGCTGTACAAGCGCACGGTTGGTTACGTGGTCTTTGTGGTTTGCTTTCACGTGCTCAGTCAAATGCTGAATACGGTAGGTGAGGAGTGCAATCTGGCTCTCGCAAGAACCAGTGTCAGTGGCAGAAGCGCCATACTCGGCAAAAATCTCTGCCTTCTTTGCTGAATCTAAATACATAATTTTTTGTATGAATATAATTAATAATGCGTTATACAACGCGCCATAATCTTTTCAGCCAGATGAATGGCTCGTTGCAAATCGGGTGCAAAGGTACGAAAAAATGAGCACACAAACAAGAAAAAATGCTTTTTTCTCATTTTGTTGGGCGAAAGTACATGAGCTCCCCTAAAAAAGTTGAATGATTTTATCACGACGTTATTGTCACATTGTTGAAAACATCAGACATATCACAGAAAAGGAGGAATATAGGGGTTTTAATTTGGTATTGTGCTCACTTATCCGTACCTTTGCACCCGATTTACATTTTCAATAAGTATGCAGGATATCAGAAACATTGCGATTATTGCGCACGTTGACCACGGAAAAACGACGCTGGTCGATAAAATGTTGCTTGCCGGAAACCTTTTTCGTGAGAATCAGCAGACAGGCGACTTGATTTTGGATAACAA
>JAGAAZ010000157.1 GCA_017614895.1 Bacteroidaceae bacterium
ATACGGTCGTCGGCACCATCACTGCCACTTGCTTGCCATCGGTCGCAGCCTTGAACGCTGCACGTATCGCCACCTCCGTCTTTCCGAAGCCCACGTCGCCACACACCAATCGGTCCATCGGACGAGCCTTCTCCATATCCGCCTTCACATCCTGCGTGGCTTTCAACTGGTCGGGCGTGTCCTCATACACGAAGCTTGCCTCCAACTCATGCTGCATATAGCTGTCCTTCGAATAGGCAAATCCCTTCTCCTTCAGTCGGGCGGCATAGAGCTGGATGAGGTCACGGGCAATGTCCTTCACCTTCGTCTTCACCCGCTCCTTCATGCGTTCCCAAGCTCCACCACCAATCCTGTTCAGACGAGGTGGCTCACCTTCCTTGCCCTTGTACTTCGACACCTTGTGCAGGGCGTGAATGGACACATATACCGTGTCCTCGTTCTGGTAGGTGATCTTGATCATCTCCTGCATCACATCGCCTTGTGGAATGCGTACAAGACCTCCGAATCGTCCCACACCATGGTCGATATGCACCACGTAATCGCCAATCTCAAACTGCTGAATCTCCTTGAGCGTCAGTGCCACCTTGCCCCGATGTGCCTTATCACTCTTGAGGTTGTACTTATGGAAACGGTCGAAGATCTGATGATCGGTGAAGAAACAGAGCTTCAGCGTGTGGTCAATAAATCCTTCGTGGATGGCTTTGTTGACAGGCGTGAAGTGGATGGCATCCGCCTCCGTCTTTGCCTGTTCTTCGAAGATGTTCTGCAAACGGGCAATCTGCTTCTCGCTGTCGGCAAAGATACAGATCTTATATCCCTCGTCCATCAGGCGATGAAACTCCTGACTGACCAAATCAAAATTCTTGTGGAATAAAGGTTGGGGAGCAGTGTGGAAATGGATAGTAGACCCTCTCTGTCCTTCGGACATCTCCCCCGTAATGGGGAGACCATCCGGGGTGTTTGTCTTTGCTTGTTTCAGTTCCAGATGTCGGAACGCCACAATCTGCCGTTTGAATGTCTCCTCGTCGATGATGAACTGGGCAGCCAATGTCTCTGCATTCGTCTCTGCTTCGAATTGCGCCTGACTCGAAAACCCCTCCTCATGTATCTGTGCAATCTTGTCACATATATATACGAGGCTCTGTGTCACCACCAGCGTGTCCTTCGGCAAGAACTCCAGAAATGAGATGTACTCCGTTCCGTCTGTCTTCATCTCAGGTACAATCGTCATCATCTCCACCTTCCCCTGACTCAGCTGGCTCTGCACATCGAACGAACGGATGCTGTCCACCTCGTCGCCAAAGAAGTCGATTCGATAGGGCATATCCGACGAGAACGAATACACATCCACGATGCTTCCTCTGATGGCGAACTGTCCAGGCTCATACACATAATCCGTACGTTCAAAACCTAGTTCGAAGATGCGCTTCTCCAACTCGCTGATGTCGAACTCATCACCCACCTTCACTGCCAACGTGTTTTCATCCAGTTCTTTCTTCGACACTACACGTTCTGCCAAAGCATCGGGGTAGGTCACCACAACGAGGTCCTGCATCTCCGCCACCTTCGTCAGCACCTCCGTCCTCAAGATCTCATTTCCAGCATCCTTCTGATTGTACTTGATGGCTCGCTTGTACGACGATGGGAAGAACAACACCCGCTCCTCTCCCATCATCTGGGTCAGGTCATGATACACATAACCCGCATCGTCCAAGTCGTTCATCACCACCAGCAAGTTCGGGTAGTTGCCCCGTCCGCTCATGATAGAGGCCAATAGCAAAGTAGCCGACGAGCCACATAGCCCGTCAGCTTTTACTTGCTTTGCCTTGCCATTTCTGATGCGCTTGGCAAGTTCTCTTGCTTCGTCTGATGAAGCAAGAACCGAAAGTACTTTACTTGTTTCCAACTACCAGTTGTTTTTACGCTACGCCCATCATCATTTTGGGCTCATAAACCCTTGCAAACAGTTGCAAGAAAAACAACGTGTCCTTCGAGGGACTTACCAACTTTTTCAGTTCGGCAATTTTGGATGTCTTGTTGTAGGAAGGAGTAGAATCATTCATGGGCAACTTGCTTTTACGTTTTCTCTTTCTACTATCAATAACGAGTCGAAAGAACGTTTATTATGCAAAGTCGCACATTTATTTTTTATGCATTCACCTCTTCAGTCTTGTCGAGCTCCAATTGTGCTGTGATTTTCTTCTTGCAAACCTTGTGCATCTTCACGCAGAAGAAGATGAGCAGGGCGATGATAGGCAGGACGAGGTAGTCGTTGATGCCGATGTTCATCACGATGGCGTCGTAGATTCCATGGGCGATTACAGGCACCCAGAAGATGCCGAGCCAGTTGAGGAACGAACGCTTCACGAAGTGATACCGAGCATAGTAGAAACCCATCAGCACAGCGAAGGCATAGTGTCCAGGCACAGAGAAAATGGCTCTCATGATACCTACAGAAGCCCAGTCACCATCTCCTACCACATAGCCGATATTCTCAACGGTGGCAAATCCCAGACCTACGCACACTGAATACACGATGGCATCGAAGTGCTCGTCGAAATGAGGATTCTTTCTCAGCACCAGCCAAAGTGCCAGCAGTTTGAAACCTTCCTCTGGAATCGCTGCCACAACGAAGGCGTCCACACAGTGGCTGATAAAGGAAGATGCCTCTCCTCCCTCTCCGAAGAGGAAGTTGCTAATCATGTTTTCTATGATCACAATCGGGATGACTGTGGCAGCACCAAACAATATCGCCTTCCAGATTTGTCCTTTCGGCTCTGGCTTTGCGTCTTTCTTGTAAATGTAAATCAGCAATAAGATGGCTGGCAATACAGCCACTGCAAATGCAATTAAATAAGATAACATCTCTTTTAATAATATATATGTGAATTCTTTATTTGAAAATCATCTGAGCAAACTGGTAGATGCTTTCACGCCATACAGGCCATGTGTGACCACCTGGATACTCGTAGTAGTCGTACTTGATGCCGATTTCGTCAAGACGGCGGCGCATCTCCTTGCAGTTCTCATAGGCGATGTCTTCCTGACCACCCATCGAGAACCAGAACTTCTTGATGTTCTTGTTGTAGATGTCCTTCTTCTCCTTCAGCACAGCATAGTTCTGGTCGTTGCTGCCACCCATGGCAGGATCACCATTGTTCTTGAACCAGCCAGAGCTGAACACACCCACGTAGCTGACGAGGTCGGGTTGTGCGATGAGGGTGTTGAGGGTGTGGATGCCACCCATTGACAAACCTGCCAAACCACGATTCTCCATTCCCTTCTTGGCACGGAAGTTCTTCTCCACAAATGGGATGCCCTCCTGTGTGAGTTCGGCTGTGAAGTCGCGTGTGTTGCCATCGAGCATGGCAATGATCATAGGAACAGCCTTGCCCTCAGCAATCAGGTTGTCGAGGATGATGTCTGTGAGACCCTGCTGGTTCCAACCACGTTCGTCCTCACCACCTCCATGTTGGAGATAGAGCACAGGGTAGTCACGCTTTTCCTGGTCGTATGTAGGTGGAGTATAGACATACATGGTCTTCCACGCATTATCCACATGAGAATAGTAGCGCTTGCGATGCACGTCACCATGAGGCACGTCCTTGAAGGCGAAGCGGTCAGCCTTGGTGGCATCGTATGGAATCTCCAAACCGCTCGACATCATGCTGCAACCATAGAAAGACTCGCTGTTGGGGTCAGCCAGTTGCACACCATCAATATAAAGGAAATAGTAGTGAAAACCCTCGCTCTGTGGGTCAGTGGTGCAAGTCCAAACACCATCGTCACCCTTCTGCATATCGTAGCGCTTTCCGAGGTCTATCTGCACTTGCTTGGCATTGGGGGCCTGAATGCGGAATACGACACGGTTGTCGGGCAATACACGTGGGTATTGCTTGCCACGGATGTTCCATAATGAAGGTTTGCCTGGCAGGTCTTGCTGCTGACGGGCAGGACCGAACTGTGCGCTGGCAGTGAGTGACAGGGCGCACATGATAATTGCTGATAACAGGTGTTTCATGTTTCTGTTTATTGATAAATGAGTAAATAGTTTGATTTGGTGATGCAAAGGTACGATTATTTTTCTTACCTTTGCACACAAAGTAGGACATAAATGATAGATTCGAGCATATTGCAGGGTAAGAAGGCAGCGTTTTTCACGTTGGGGTGCAAACTCAACTTCGCTGAGACGAGCACTGTGGCACAGCAGTTGATGCGCTATGGTGTGATGAAAGCGGCGAAGGGTGAGGTGGCTGACTTGGTGGTGGTCAACACGTGTAGTGTGACAGAGGTGGCTGACCACAAGTGCCGACAGGCGATTCATCGGCTCGTGAAACAGCATTCAGGTGCCTTTGTGGTGGTGACAGGCTGTTATGCCCAACTGAAACCACAGGAAATCATCGAGACCCCTGGCGTTGACCTCGTTCTGGGCAGCGAACAGAAGGCGAACATCATTCCAGCCATCCTCAATGGGATGACGGGGGCACACACTGTGAAGACTGCCGACATCAGGACCTTTGCAGAGAGTTGTTCAAGAGGGGATCGAACTCGTTACTTCCTCAAGGTGCAGGATGGCTGCAACTACTACTGCACCTATTGCACCATTCCCATCGCTCGTGGGCGGAGTCGTAATGGCAGTATCGCCTCGATGGTGGAGCAGGCACAACGGGTGGCACAAGAAGGAGGCAAGGAGATTGTCATCACAGGCGTGAACATTGGCGATTTCGGACGTTCCACAGGGGAGACCTTCTTCGACCTCGTCAAAGCCCTCGATCAGGTGGAAGGCATTGAACGCTATCGTATTTCCAGCATCGAGCCCAACCTGTTGACAGATGAAATCATCGAGTTCTGTGCTGGTTCCAAACGGTTCATGCCTCACTTCCACATCCCTCTCCAGAGCGGATGTGATGAGGTGCTGAAGCTCATGCATCGCAAATACGACACAGCCCTCTTCCGTCACAAGATGGAGAAGATTCGTTCTGTCATGCCCGATGCCTTTATCGGGGTGGATGTCATCGTCGGCACCCGTGGTGAGACTTCCGAATACTTCGAACGTGCCTACGACTTCATGCAGAGCGTAGATGTGTCCCAGTATCACGTCTTCTCCTACTCCGAACGTGCTGGCACCAAAGCGCTCGAGATACCCCATGTGGTCACGCCACAGGAGAAGCACGAACGCAGTCAACGTGTCCTGGCACTCTCTGCCCAGAAGACCCACGACTTCTATGCTCGCTTCATCGGCACCACACGTCTTGTGCTCCTCGAACACGCCTCTCCTCGCAAACCCTTCATGAACGGATTCACCGATAACTACATCCGTGTGGAGGTGCCCAACCAACCCGACAAGGACAACCAAATCGTGCAGGTGAAACTGGGTGGCTTCAATGAAGAAGGCGCTGCGTTGAGTGGAGAGTCGCAAATTGAAAATTGAAAATTGAGAATTGAAAGTTGGATGGAAAATGAGTAGGCTTGCGATAGTCATATTGAATTGGAACGGCGTTGAAATGATGCGCCAGTATTTGCCCTCCGTCATTGAGAACAGCGTGGGGGATGTCATTGTGGCAGATAACGCTTCCACTGATGGGAGTGTGGAGATGCTCCTCAAGGACTTCCCTCAAGTTCCTGTCATCGTCCTCGAACAGAACTTCGGATTTGCTGAGGGCTACAACCGTGCCCTTGCCCAACTGCCCGACTACGACTACTACCTCCTGCTCAATTCCGATGTGGAGATACGTCAGAAGGACTGGGATGTGCCTCTTCTCCAGTATATGGATGCACACCCCGACTGCGCTGCCTGCCAACCCAAACTCCTCGCCCTACGTCCCCCAAAAACTGTCAACTCTCAACTGTCAACTGTCAACTGGTTTGAGTATGCAGGTGCTGCTGGTGGCTTCCTCGATCAGTACGGCTATCCCTTCTGTCGTGGACGTGTGATGGACACGATTGAGCAAGATGAGGGTCAATATGATGAGACCGTTCCGTTGTTGTGGGGTACAGGCGCTGCCCTCCTTGTGCGAGCCACCGACTGGCGAGAGAGTGGGGGACTTGATAGCCGTTTCTTTGCCCACATGGAAGAGATTGACCTTTGTTGGCGACTCCGCACCATGGGCAAATCCATTGTCTGCATCGCCCAAAGTTGTGCCTACCACTTGGGTGGGGCGACCCTCCATCAGGGTAATCCTCGCAAGACCTTCCTCAACTTCCGCAACAACCTCCTGATGCTCTACAAGAACCTGCCCGACCACGAACTCAAGAGCGTGATGCGTGTCCGTTGCTTCCTCGACTATCTGGCAGCCTTCCAGTTCCTCCTCAAAGGCGACACCAAGAACTTCTCTGCCGTCATCAAAGCACGTCGGGCTTTCCATCAGATGCGTCCTGATTTCGACAAAGACCGTCGCCACATCCAGCAGATTCGCCAGAACGAACGAGTGCCCGAACGCACCAACTTCTCCCTCCTCTGGCAATATTATGTGAAAGGCAAGAAAACCTTCAAGGCGCTGATGGAACTCTGATAATGAGACATTTATACGGAGCGTGCAAACTATTTGCAAACTCCGTTTTTGTTTCCCTCTGCAAAAGCAAACCATTTGCAAACTCAATTATTTGGTGGGAAAACAAAAAAATCGTACTTTTGCAAACAAAATTCTAAACTCCAAAACTGAAATGAAGAAAAGTTTGATGACTGCTTTGTGTGTTTTCTCCTTGTTTTGTCAACACACAGTATTGGCACAAGATGTGTTGGAAGTCAATTTCCCAACGGAAACTAAAGGTTTCGTGGAAGTGACGTACGGAATATTGGATGTCCGCCGTGACACACTCCCCATTGTGAATGGGAAGTTAGTCATAGAAAAGAAAAAGGAAGAATTGCCGGTTACAGTAACGCTAAAATATATAGAAAAGTGGGATGTTGACAACCCTAGGTGGTTGTCTGTGAAGAGTGCATCTGCACGAAGGGGAGACTTTCCAATAGGATATGGGCGCACTGTGATTACGTTCGACTCCCTGTCTCTATCTTCTCCCGTTGCATCCGTAGGAACCATCACCGATGAGTATGGTGATTTTGAAGCGATAGATACGTACTTCCACGCCCGACAACGCTTTCGGAGTGAAGAATTCCTGAAGGCACATTCACATAGCCTTGAAGCGTTGCACCTTTTGTCGCACTCGTGGGATGCTGACACTTTGCAGATGGCACTCAACTGTTTCTCTGAGTCCCTTCGCAATTCTGAGCGAGGGAAGGAATTGCAACAACTTATTTGGGATAGGAAAGACAAGAAAGCTGTGACCAAACTCTTCCCCATGCGGGACATAGCAGGGAAGGCTCATTCCTTCGAAGAATGCTTGAATGGAAAAGATTACATGCTCCTGAACCTGTGGGCTAGCTGGTGCGGTCCTTGTCGTGCAGAAATCCCTGAACTGATAGCCTATTATGAGGAATGTCGTGAGCGTGTGGCCTTTGTCAGTGTGACGGTCGATGAAAACCAGGAGGATTGGCTGAAGGCTGTGAACGAAGTGCCGAAATATGAGTGGCCCAATCTTTCTTCCAAGTTCGACGGCACTTCCACAGGGCGACCGCTTCCCCTTCTTTTCGATCCAGGCTTTATCCCCTTCTTCTTCATTATCGACCGAAACGGTAATACTGTCTATAGTTCGCTTGAACAACAAAACGAAGACGAAAAACCATTGGACGATGCCATTAGATGGCTAAACGAACGTTTGAAACAATAATGATATAATCACTTTCGGATGTTTATTCGAACACGAATTTCACGAATACCACGAATCATGAGTTACTAGTGGGGATTTCTCAAAATGTGCCTTCTGCACAACGAATCACACGAACTTTGCAGCGTGTTGGGAAATCTCCGGATGGTATTTGTGTAATTAGTCGCCGTCCACGGCTTTGAGCAATAAATTTTCTGTCCGCATGGCATTTGTGATTATTCGTGAAATTCGTGTTCAAATAAAAAACATGTTCAAATAAACAATTCTAAACCCCAAAAACAACATGAAAAAGATTTTATTTGTGTTCGCCCTGCTGCTGACGACTTCAGCACAGGCACAAGAAACGATGAAGTTCGTCAATGCGAACCCCACACTCACGAATGTCGTCGTGAAAAGAGACAGAAGCAAAGACGCTGAAAGAAAGGCGGAGAAAGAGGCTTTCATCGGTCAGCAGTTCACAGACATTGAACTGGGCGATGTGGCAGGCAATCTGCACAAACTGAGCGAGTACGTGGGCAACGGCCATTGGCTGTTGGTGGATATGTGGGCATCATGGTGCGGACCTTGTCGCAGAGATATGCCCAACGTGGTGGCAGCCTACGAGAAATACCACGACAAAGGTCTCAACGTCATCGGACTATCGTTAGACAGCCAAAGGGAATCGTGGGTGCAAGCCATCACCGACCTGAACATGCCCTGGATGCATCTCTCCGACCTGAAGGGCTGGGAGTCGGCAGTCTGCAATGTCTATAAGACGACGTCAATCCCCGACAATCTCCTCATCGACCCACAGGGCAAGATCGTGGCACGAGGACTCCGTGATGAGGCGCTGCACGACAAGCTGGCAGAAATCTTCCAGTAATTTCGGCTCATTAGCATAACCACGAGGTCGAAAAACAAAAAATTTACCAATTTACCAATTTACTTTTTTACCTTTTAGGTTCTGCTCTCAACACCTTTGGTGTCTCGAAAAACAATAATTACCAATAATTTTCAATAATTTTGTCCAATAATAATTTTTGGAACCAATTATTGTCAATTATTGGTAATTATTGTCTGTCCAAGCCTCAGAAGGAGGCGTAGGAGCAAACACGCATGAACATTCAATTCTTATCCTTGTTTCGTAAGAGCTCCTTGATCTTGTCGATGGCGATGTCCACCCCGAGCAGCGTGGCTGAATTTTATGTTTTTATCAAAAACTCATCTTCACACCACCCATGAATGTTGCTTTTGGCATAGGGAAACCTGCGTAGGTCTGGTATTGCTCGGCAAGGATGTTGTCGCCCTTCACGAAGAAGGTGGCGAAGGGAGCAACCCGATAGCTGACAGTTGCATTGAGCAACGTGTAGTTCTCCTTTTCTTCTTGTGCTCCTGTGGTGATGTAGAGTCCGCTGATGTTCTGGAGTCCTGCTGCCACAGCCCATTTCCCGTAGTGGTAGTTGGCTCCGAAGTAGAGTTTCCCTTCAGGTGCTCCCTCAATCGGATGGTTCATGCGGAGGAACGAGTAATTTCCGTTGAGGCTCCAATGGCGGTTCACTCGCACATCACCTGACAGTTCCACGCCCCAGTTCTCAAAATCGCCTGTGTTCACATTACGAGGTTTTCCATCGATGCGGACAGTGTTGATGAGGTTCTCTCCCTTGATGTAGAAGAGGTTGGCACCAAAGTGTCCTCTGCCGCTGAATCGTTGGGTGAACGACAGCTCGTAATTCATCATTCGTTCAGGCTTGAGGTCTGTGGTGGCAGGTGGAAACATATACATTTCGCGGATGATGGGATTGCGAAAGCCCTTGCTTACGAGTGCTTTGAGGTCAGATTGGGGAGCGAGGTGGAAGGAGAGGCCACCTTGTGGCACCAGTTCTGTTCCGATGACTGAATGGTGATCCAGTCGGAGACCTGCATCGGCAGTGAGCCAAGGGGTGATGATTTGGCGGAAATCAATATATCCAGCCACTTCGTCGGCATGTTGCTTCTCCACAATGTTTCCGTCCTTATCTTTTGTCAGGTAGGTCTTGGCACCAGTGGTCTTGTCAGCATTCCAAGCCGAACCTCCGAAGTGCTGCCAATCCACACCTGCTGTGGTCGTGTTACCCTCGAAGAGCACGAATGACTGGTTCCACGTAATGCCGCCGATGTAGTCGTTATGCTTGTAGAGATAGGTCTTGGGGGCTTTGTCAGCCGTGTAGCCATCGTCAATGTTGTGGTGTCCCCAGTCGAGGTAAGCACGCAGCGCACCTGTTGTCCATCCGTATTGGTTCACCAGTTCAACGCTGGCAAGTCCGCGTGTAATCTTCATGTCGTTATCGATCAGTGGTGCACTCACAGGTCCAGGGTTACTGCTATTGAAGTGGGTGACGTTGATGTCGCCATGTGCCTGCCAATTCTGGTTGATGTCATAGCCCAACTTGAGGAATCCGCTCATCTGCTCAAACTCCGAATTGGTGCGATGTCCGTCTGTCCGCTGATATTGGGCACCCACCACACTTGTGAACTTTCCTGCACGCACTCGGTTGGTGGCATCGAACGAGAAGGTGCCATAACTGCCCCCTTGCAGCTGCACATCGGTCTTCACGCCGTTCTGGTTCATCTGACGGGTCACGATGTTCACCACACCAGCCATCGCATTGCTGCCATAGAGTAGCGAGGCAGGTCCACGCAGCACCTCCACCTTCTCTGTCATCATCGTCTGGTAGGCATCAGGGATGGGGTGTCCCATCAGTCCTGCATACTGAGGTTGTCCGTCGATGAGCACCAGCAGTTCTGCACCGCTGCCCACACCACGAATCTTCAGACTTCCTGCTGCTCCTGTGCTGACACCATAACCCAGAATGCCTCGGCTGGTCGTGAACAAACCTGGTGTCTGCTCCATCAACGTGGGCAACACAGACGTGCGGTAGTGCTCATTCAGTTTCTCATTGCCGATGGTGGTCACCGTCAGTGGCAGATGGCGCACATCCGTCTCAGTTCGGGTGCCCGTCACCACCACATCCTGCAATGTCTGCTGTGCATACACATTCACTGCTGCCACCATGCAAACCGCACTCGCCAGCAGCCCTTTTTCAACGATTGTCTTCAATTTCATCACTTTCTCTTATTTCAGATTTACCAATTTATAATCCGTTGTTCCCATACCGAGTTTCTCACCCCATTCCACGATGTGGATGCCATGTTGCTTCTCGATGCGTCGTTTTAGTGGGTCAGGATTGTTCTTCTCATCCTTTTCCACCTTGTAGATGAGGTCGTAAGCTGCACGGTCGCAGGCAATCGGGTCGGTGGAAGCCACGATGCCGATGTCCTCAATCTCCGGAGCATGAGGGTGTGCATCGCAGTCGCAGTCGATGGAGATGTTGTTGAGCACGTTGATATACACGATGTTGCCCTTGCCAAACCAGTTGGCAATACCCTGAGCCGCAGCAGCCATGCTCTCGAGGAACGCATCCTGTGGCTGTGTGTGTTGCCAAGCGTCAGGTGTCTTGCTCGTCACACCATGCGAGTGGATGTAAGCCTTTCCTGCAGTGGAAGCGAATCCGATGCTCTGGTTCTTCAGCACACCACCGAAACCGCCCATCACGTGTCCCTTGAAGTGTGCCAGGTTGATGCAGAAGTTGTACTTGCTGAGGTGCTTTCCCACAATGTCGTACTTGATCCAGGTCGTGTCCTTCACGGGAATCTGCATGTCGCCCTCCTCATCCATGATGTCAACGGTAAAGATGCTGTCGAACCCATGTTCGTGGATAGTCTCCCAGTGTTTTTTCACATCCTGACGGCTGCCTCCATAGGCGGTGCAGCACTCCACAATGGTGCCATTCACCTTCTCCACGAGGTTGCGGATGAGAGGTGGCTTGAGGTAGTTGTTGCCACCGCTTTCGCCCGTACTGATTTTCACTGCCACCCGTCCGTGTTCCTTCACGCCGAGTGCTTCATATATTTTCACTAATGATTCAGGCGTGATTTCTTGGGTGAAATACACTTTCGCCTGTTGAGCCTGTGCGCACACAAAGGTTGCAGCGCACAGGAAAATTGATACGAACAGTTTCTTCATAATGATCTTCTATCTTTGATGAAATTTTTGGCAAAGAGCTGACCTTATTTATATTTTGTCATTTGTAGTATCATATATGTGCCAAACACTTGCAGAAGCAGACCTGGCCAGCCGATGGTGAAGTCGGCCATAGTGGCCGCAATGCCGCCTGTGAGCGTCCATTCGGCAATGCCACCCAAGAGTTCGGTCATGAGCACGATTCCGATAAGCAGCATCAAGTCAACCTTCTTGAAGTATTGTGCTGTAAGACCTGCAGCAAAGGCGAGTACAGCGAGTTTGATGGCCATGACTGGAATGACATCCCAGAGAGGAGAACCCCATATCAGATTGTTCACAACAGGCGATAAGAGGGCAGCCAAGAGTCCTGTCTTCCACCCGAATTTGTAGGAACCTGCGAGAATGACGAAGGAGAGGGGAGCAAAAATGATGCCACCTTGTGGAATCAGATGGAACAGCTGAGGCAATAATGTGTTGGCAACTATGAATGCAGCAGCCCACAAGTAGGTCTGTGCCTCGCTATAGTGAAGCGTGTAGAGTTTTACGTTGGTTGTCATAAGGTATTTTGTTTAAGTTTTTCTACAAAATCATCTATTCGATGTAGTTCCATAGGAATACGAATGTTTTGCGGACAGTGGGGTGAACACTTCCCACATCCGATGCAGTGACTGGCTTGACGCAGTTTGGGAACAGCACGGTCGTACCCCACAAGGAAAGCTCGACGTGCCTCACGATAGTTCTCTGCCTGCTGATTCTCAGGTACATTACCCTTGTTCACGCACTTGTTGTAATGCACGAAAATGGCTGGAATGTCGAGTCCATAGGGGCAAGGCATGCAGTACTTGCAGTCGTTGCAGGGGATGGTGGGATAAGAGACATAGAGGTTGGCGATTTCTGTCTCCAGCCACTCCTGTTCCTCAGCAGAGAGGGGCACTAAGGGACTGTATGTGCGGAGGTTGTCCTCCAAATGCTCCATGTAGGTCATGCCACTCAAGGCTGTGAGTACATTGGGCTTGGAACCCACATATCGGAACGCCCACGATGCCACGCTGTCCTCTGGACGTTGCTGCTTGAGGGTGGCTACGATGTGGTCGGGCATCTTCGAGAGACGTCCTCCCAAGAGCGGTTCCATGATGACCGCAGGGATTCCACGTTTCTCCAGTTCTCCGTAGAGATATTCACCATCCACGTTACGGCTGTTAGATTCATTGGCCAACTTCCAATCCACATAGTTCATCTGAATCTGCACGAAATCCCAGTGGTACTTGTCGTGGTTGTCCATCAGGTAGTCAAACACTTCCACATCGCCATGAAAGGAGAATCCAAGATTGCGGATGGCTCCCTTCTCGCGCTGCTCCATCAGGTAATCAAGCACTCCGTTATCGATGAAGCGCTGATTCAGATTCTCCAAGCCTCCGCCTCCAACGGCATGTAAAAGAAGATAGTCGATGTAGTCGGTCTGTAGATACTTGAGTGAATTCTGGAACATCTTCACGCCCTCTTCATGTGTTTGCTGCTGAGGCGCAAAGTTGCTCAATTTAGTGGCGATAAAATATTTGGAACGGTCATAACCCGACGCTTTCAGTGCAATGCCCGTACTCTCCTCGGAATGTCCCTGGCAATAGGCAGGACTGGTGTCGAAGTAGTTCACCCCATGATCGAGGGCGAACTTCACCAGTTTGTTCACTTGCTCCTGGTCAATCTCCTCTGGAGCGGGTGCACTGGGGTCTTTGGTGGGTGTAACAGGCTTGTTGGGCAAGCGCATCATACCATAACCCAATATGGAAACCTTGTCACCCGTGTTGGGATTGGTGCGATAAGTCATCTTGTCCGTCGGAATGGCTCCCGTGTGGTGTCCTGCAGGGTCCAGGTCACCAAATTCACCATTTGAATTGCCTCCACAAGAGGCGATGGCTGCAGTGGCTGTAGCAGCCCCTGCTATCTTGAGAAAATCTCTTCTGCTGATATCTTTCATATAAATGGAAGGATTGATGGATTGAAATAATGGTTTTTCTCAGATTTCTCGATGGACATCGTTCCCCTCCACGTAGATGGCACTGAAGGGGCGTGCAGGACAAAGGTACTCGCACTTGCCACATCCTATACATTTCTCAGCATCCACCACAGGGATGCGGAGCAAGTCATTGACAGCACGCCAATCCAACTGGTTGCCCTCAGCATCGTACCATTGGCCGTCCTCTGGATTCTGTTTAATGCTCTTATCAATCGGCACCATCTGAATGGCTTCAGCTGGACAGTGGCTGGCACAACTGCCACACTTCTGTTCCTGAGTGGCTGGCAGACAGTTCTCCTTGATCCACACAGCATGACCAATCTGAATGGCTGTCTTTTCTTCCTTGGTGATAGGCTTGATGGCTCCCGTTGGACAGACGTCTGCACAACGTGTGCATTCGGGTCGGCAGAAGCCTTTGTCGTATTGCATCTCTGGTTGC
Source organism: Bacteroidaceae bacterium (assembly GCA_017614895.1). Lineage (GTDB taxonomy): Bacteria > Bacteroidota > Bacteroidia > Bacteroidales > Bacteroidaceae > Minthosoma. Next base: position 14,218 of record JAGAAZ010000157.1, read on the forward strand.
AGGAGATGCTCGATGCTGGTGGATGGACGCAACACACCGTTGGGACAGTTGGCGATGCAAAGTTGGCAAGCTGTGCAATGCTGCTGAAGATTGGCGGCAGAAAGCGAACCAGGAGGTGTGAGTGATGTCTTGCGCTCAGGAACCAGTTTGTCTTCAATGGTCGCCAATCCACCATCTGTCGTCTTTTCCTGTGCTTTGATGGCTGCAGCAGCCATCGTGGTGCCTGTGATGGCGAGGAAGGAACGACGGGAAAGGTCGCCCTCATTTGGAGTGTTTGATTGACCCTGATTCAGTCTTTTCCTTCCAACAGGTGCCAGATGCAACGCACCCTTTTCACATGCCGTCTGGCAGTTGCCACACACTACACATCGTGTGTAGTCAACAAACACAGGCTCTCCCTTCTCCACTTTGATGCAGGCAGCCTTGCAGTTCTTCTCACAGAGTCCGCATTTGATGCACTTGTCTTCGTCCACTTGCATCTTCAGACGGGAGAACTTGGCGATATAGCCGAGAGTGGTGCCTACAGGGCAGATGGTGTTGCAGTAAGTACGTCCGTGCAGGAAAGCCAGCACGAACAGAATCAGCATCATCGCTGCAGAGATAATGATGAGCAGGGTGGGATTGTTGTTTGGCTCCACCTGATAGAAGAGGTAATTGTCTTGTGCCTCTGACCAGTGAGCCAGCAAATTGTTGATGCCAATGTAGAGAGGCTGCAACAAAGAAGCCACCAAGCGTCCGTAGGTGCTGTAAGGAGCCATAAGAATGACTCCTGCATTGAAGCCTGCCACCAGCATCACGATGAAGAGCACCAGCACAGTGAGTCGCAGCCAGGTCTTTGGCTTCGAATAGCTGTACTTGTTGGCAAACTTTGCCTTTCTGTTCTTACGGAAAATGCGCCAGCGACCTATCCAGGCAAAGAAGTCCTGCAAGACACCCAGCGGACAGATGATGGAGCAGTAAATACGTCCCAACACAAGGGTGAGAACGAGCACGATGGCGATAGATGGCAAATGATGCGCCAGCACGCTGGGCAAAAATTGCAATTTTACCATCCATCCGAGGATGGGTTGCATTGTTCCAGTGAAATCGAGGAACAAAATGGTGATTCCTAGCCAGAAGATAACGGCGAGAATTCGACGGGTTAGTTTCAGCATCGGTATTACGTGGTATTACGTGTTGTAAAATGTTTGCGCTACAAATGTAGGAATAATTTTTCGATTATGAAACAAAACAAGGAGTTTTTTCTGTAAAAGTTCCTTTTTTCTTTGTCATGAGGCACCCTAAAAGGCAAAAAAGTAAATTGGTAAATTTTTTGTTTTTCATCTGGCCATTTAGTTGTTTCAGGAGATGGACTTGACACGTTTTAAGAAGTAGTAGGAAAGCACCAGTAGCAGGATGTAGCAGAGGAGGGTGGTGAGCGTGTCTGGGTGCCAGTCGATGGTGGCGAAAGGAAGTGAGGAGAGGTGTTCGGCGATACCGTTCATGGTGGTGGCTGTCCAGTTGAGCAGGTCGGTGAGGAGGTTGTTGATGGGGTCGCACCAGAGGAAGAGCCACCAGAGAATGCTTGTCCACATGAGGAGATAGACGAAGGGAAAGAGGATGAGGTTGCTGAGAAGAGAGATGAGGGTGAGTCTGCCGAAATAGTGAGCGACTAATGGTGCTGTGAAAATGGTGCTGATTAAAGAGACAGCAACCATGGTTATAAGCCAAATATAATGAATCAAATTGTTGGAACTTGTGCATAGATTAATCAATCTTCTTCCTAAGACTCCGATGGCACCCACAGCGATGAAGGAGAGTTGGAAACCGATGTGGTGCAGGTAGAAGGGGTTGATGCACAGCATGACCAGAAAGGCGAAGGCACAGGAACTTGGGGAGATGGCTTCACGATTCATTGATTGGCAGAGCAGGAGGATGGTGAACATGGTGGTGGCACGCACCAGGGAGGGGGACATGCCTGTGAGGAGGGCATAGCACCAGAGGGTGGCTATGATGAAGAAGTTGCTGACCCATTGCCAACGGCGGGGCATGATGTTCTTGAGGAAGAAGAATTGGATCATCAAGACGATGATGCCGACATGAAAGCCTGACAGGGCAAGGATATGGCTGACACCTGCATGGGCATAGGTGTTGCGTGTGTCGGACGAGAGGTCCGTCTTCCGTCCGATGGTCATGGCTTCGATGATGCTGCCTGCCTCGCCTTGGATGCCATGATCGTCGTAGATGTCGTGGAGCTGTTCTTGCAGGAACTTGGCGGAGGAGAGGATGGGACGACGGGTTTGACAGGGGCGCACTTGCCAGTGGTTGTGTGGCGTGTAGGCAGTGGCGCAGATGCCTTGATGGAAAAGGTATGTGTTGTAAGTCTTGAAGGTGTCGTTCTCGCAGGTGTTGGTGGCTTGGAGATGACGGATGTTGGCGAGGATGGTGTCGCCAATGGAAAGCCCTTCTACGATGCAGCTTGTGTCCTTTCCTATATATAAAAGAATGTGTGTGCTGTTCTCCTGTTCCAGTTCAAGTGCCCATGAATGGGCTTTTTCTTTGGGCATTTCCACCAACCTCCCTCGGATGAAGGTGGTGTCTTGTGGGAAGCCTCTTTCGACGCTGTGATACTTGCCTGTGTAGAGCGTCATGCCGATGAGGAAGAAGAGTGCCGTTGCCACGATGCCAAACTTGCTGTCTTTGTGGGTGTCGGAGGTCTTGAGCAGGAAGAACAGGAAGGCGAGGACGGTGCAGCAGAGGATGAACAGAACCACGATGTCCATGTGGCTGATAAAAAGATTCGCCCCAATCATGCCCAAGGTGAAGGGGATGATGAGGCGAATAAGAGCGTGGTTCTGCCAGTTCATCAGAGGCTTTTCAATTCATTGATTCTTTCTTCTGGATTCGCTGAACCAAACACATAACTGCCAGCGACAAGGACATCGACACCTGCTTCGACAAGGCGACGACCTGTGTCTCCATTCACACCACCATCCACTTCGATGAGGGCATGGCTGCCGGTTTGCTGGATGAGTTGCTTCAGTTTCTTCACTTTCTCGATGGAGTGCTCGATGAACTTCTGACCTCCGAAGCCAGGGTTGACCGTCATCAGGAGCACCATATCCACGTCTTGGATGATGTCGTCGAGCACATTGACAGGGGTGTGAGGATTGAGGGTCACACCTGCCTTCATGCCTGCATCGTGTATCTGCTGGATGGTACGATGGAGATGAGGGCAAGCCTCGTAGTGGACGTTCATCATGTAGGCGCCAAGCGCTTTGACCTGCTGGGTGAACTTGCCAGGGTCAACAATCATCAGATGCACGTCGAGTGGCTTCTGACAAATCTTGGCGACTGCTTGGAGAACGGGGAATCCGAAACTGATGTTGGGTACGAAGACGCCATCCATGACATCAAGGTGGAGCCAGTCGGCTTCACTTCGGTTAAGCATATCAATGTCCTTGGTCAGGTTGGCAAAGTCAGCCGCAAGGAGGGAGGGGGAAACTTTGGTCATATTGAGTTGACAGTTGAAAATTGACAGTTGAAAGTTATTGAAGCGTGAAACTTGTTTGTCCAATCATTTGTTTGTCGCAGAAGAGGAAGAGTTTGTAGGTGCCTGCTTCGAGGAACTCAGCCACATCGCTGTACATGGTCACTTTCTCTTCTTCGCCTGTATATTCGATATATTTCTTTTCTGTGTATTCGAGGTTGGTGTTCTCGTAGGGGAAGGTGCCCTTCTTGCCCATGACGCTGTTGTCGGGTTTGAGGATGCGTGCATAGAGGGTACGCTGTCCGTTCTGGGCGGTTACATTCTTGACGATGGTGAATCCGAAGGCGAGACGCTTGACATCCTTCACTTTCTTGGCATCCTTGCTCTTCTTGTCTTTGGGTGTCACCCAGAAGCCTGTGGCATCGAGCTGGGCAGCGATGTTCACCTTGTCCTTGAGCTCGTTGCGCTCAGTGGAGAGGCTATTGATTTGGGTGTTCGCCACACTGATCTGCTCCTTGATTTGGGTGTTCTCTTCGTTGAGCGACTGGTTGATGCGATTGAGGGAATCGACCTGCATGATGTAGCTTCTCAGCACTTCTCTCAGGGAAGCGATTTCGGCTTTCAGTCGTTTGATTTCAGTCGCGTCTGTGGCTTTGGTGCGTTCCAGTTCTTCGAGGAGTTGCTGGGTGTGGCGACGTTCGTTCTCTATCTGTGCGATGAGGCTGTCGTTGCTGAGTTGGCTCTGCAGCATCTCATACTGCACATCGAAGTCCCTGTATTGGCTTTCCATCTCCTGCTTCTCGAGTTCTGCCAGCTCTTTCAGTTCCTCATTCTCCTCAAGGAGAGGTTTGGTGTAGAACTGGTGGTAGGTGAGCACGGCCACAGCGATGGCGATGAGTGTCAGGACGATGCCGATCGTTATCAGGAGGGTGTTGCTCTTCTTCTCTTCTTGTATTTCCTCTTGTATGTTGGTCTGTTCTTCCATGTCTTTTTTGAAGCTTTTTCCTTATTCTTTGCAAAGGTAAGTAAAAAAGTGAAAAGTGAAAAGTGAAAAATCTTTATTACAAACAAATGGAATAGTGAGTAACTTAGATTTTTCGTTCTTCACTTTTCACTTTTCACTCAAAATCATTACCTTTGCAAAAAATAACAGAAAAGCGTACATGTTGAAAAGAGTGATAACGCCACAGGAGCTGGCAATTGCGAAGAAAGACTTGGGAGAGTGTAGGAACGTGGTCATCGTGTGCCATACGTCGCCTGATGGTGATGCGATTGGTTCGTCACTGGGCTTGTATGAGTATCTGAAACGGAAGGGAAAGCAAGTGACAGTCATCGTGCCTAATTACTTTCCTGACTTCCTGCATTGGATGAAGGATGCGGACAAGATTGTGCGATTTGACCGTCAGAAGACACAGGCCTATACGATGCTGAAGATGGCTGACTTGATTTGCTGCCTCGACTTCAACGACATGAAACGGATTGATGAGCTGGGTGGTGCTGTGATGAGGATGCGTTGCAAGCGGTTGCTGATTGACCATCACCTCGACCCCAATCTTCAGCAGTTTGGTCGTGCCATCTCGCACCCTGAAATGAGCAGTACGAGCGAATTGTTGTTCCGTCTCCTGGAGGCGATGGGCGAATTGAACAACCTGACCTTTGCGGGTGCTGAAGATCTTTATGCTGGCATAGCGACGGATACGGGCTTCTTCTCCTTCAACAGCAACGACCCAGACCTCTTCGTCATCGTCAGCGAACTGTTGAGGAAGGGCATTGATAAGGACAAGATCAATCGCAATATCCAGAATAACTATTCGGCTGACCGACTGAAATTCATCGGTTATGTGTTGTATGAGAAGTTACAGGTGTTCCCCGACTTGCACGCTTCACTCTTTGCCATCAAGAAGGAGGAGCTGGATCAGTTCCACTATATGAAGGGTGACATGGAGGGTGTGGTGAACATGCCTCTGCAAATCAAGGGACACAAGTTGAGCATCGCCTTGAGGGAAGACACGGAACGTCCCCTCATCAGGGTTTCGACACGTTCAGTGGATGACCTGCCCTGCAACGAGTTTTGTGAGCAGTTCTTCAATGGTGGTGGACACAAGAATGCAGCTGGTGGCACCTTGGAGTGCTCGATGGAGGAGGCGATAGACATCACCCTGAAGGCACTGGAGGCATGGAGGGAAAGACTGGGGGATCAGCCTCAGACAGTGGTGGTCAACACAGAGAAAGCAGAATAAAACCTAAAACCAATAAAAATATGAAGAAGAGAGTATTGTTTCTGTCCGCAGTGCTGGCATCGTTGAGTGTGTCGGCTCAGGTGGCAAGTGTGGCAAGTCCTGACGGACGCCTGAAAGTGAATGTAGATGTAAAGGCAGGCAAGCCCGTCTATGAAGTGATTTACGATGGCAAGCAGATGCTGGACGAGAGTCCTCTGGGCTTTGTGGCAGACAATGGCGATTTCTCGCAGGGCATCAGTTTTGTGGAGAATAAGGAGGCGTCTTTGTCGTATGACTATGAGCTGTCGCGTTCAAAGTTCAGCAAGGTGCATGTGGATGCCAACCAGTTGGTGGTGACTTTGAAGAATGCACAGAGCTATCAGTATGATGTGGAATTCCGTGTGAGCAACAATGATGTGGCGTTCCGTTATGGGATTCCTAATCATCCCAGCCGTCGCAACGAGAAGAAGTTCTCCATCCGTATTATGAAGGAGGCGACAGGTTTTGACTTCCCCAGTCAGACCACGACCTTCCTTACTCCTCAGTCGGATGCGATGATTGGCTGGAAGGGCACAAAACCCAGCTATGAGGAGGGTTATGGCTACGATGAGCCTATGAACAAAAAGAGTGGTTATGGACATGGATATACCTTCCCATGCCTGTTTCATGTGAATGCTGTAGATAAGAATGACAAGGATGGATGGGTGCTGATCTCAGAGACAGGAGTGGATTCCCATTATTGCGCTTCCCGCCTTTCTGACATGAAGGGTGACGGACTCTACACTGTGGAATTCCCGATGCCAGAGGAGAATGGTGGCAATGGTACAGTGGAGCCAGCCTTTGCATTGCCTGGTGTGACTCCTTGGCGCACCATCACTGTGGGCACCTCGCTGAAGCCTATCGTGGAGACAACGGTTCCTTGGGATTATGTGGAGCCTCGTTATGACACTCCACATCATTATGAATATGGAAAGGGTACGTGGAGCTGGATTGTTTGGCAGGACAACTCCATCAACTACGACGATCAGGTGAAGTACATCCAGCTGTCGAAGGCGATGGGCTTCAAGTATGTGCTTATCGACAACTGGTGGGACACGAACATTGGTGTGGACAAGATGACCGAATTGGTGAAATATGCACAGAGTCAGGGTGTGGATGTGTTCTTGTGGTATAGCTCCAGCGGTTGGTGGAACGACATCGAACAGGGTCCTATCAACATCATGTCTGACCCCATCAAGCGCAAGCAATACATGCGTTGGATGAACCTCATTGGGGTGAAAGGCATCAAGGTCGATTTCTTTGGTGGTGACAAGCAGGAGACCATGCGCCATTATGAGCAGATTCTCTCCGATGCTGACGACAACCACATCATGGTCATCTTCCATGGTTGCACCATTCCTCGTGGTTGGGAAAGGATGTACCCCAACTATGTGGGCAGTGAGGCTGTGCTGGCTTCGGAGAACATCTATTTCAGTCAGGGCGCTGCAGACAAGGAGGCGAAGGATGCCGCTACGCATCCCTTCATTCGCAATGCTATCGGCTGTATGGAGTTTGGTGGATGCTTCATGAACCGCCATATCCGTAAGGGGAACAGGGGTGGTAACACTCGTAAGACGACCGACTGCCACGAACTGGCCACTTGTGTCCTCTTCCAGAACCCCATCCAGAACTTTGCCATCACCCCTGAGAACCTTCCAGCTCACGCGCTGGGCGAAGGTCTCCCTGCGGACAGTGAGAACTCGGAAAAGATTGATTACAATGCCCCTGGTGCACCAGCCCCAGCCATCAGCATGGACTTCCTGCGTGAAGTGCCCACCACATGGGACGAGACGGTCTTCATCGATGGTTACCCAGGCAAGTATTGTGTGCTCGCTCGTCGCAATGGCGATACATGGTACATCGCAGGCAATAATGCCACAGGTGCACCACTCACATTGAAACTCAACCTGCCGATGTTGGCAAAGGGTGAGCAGGCGACGCTCTACTGCGACAACCTCAAGGATCGTGAGCCTCAGAAGTCAGTCCTGAAGGTGAGCAATCCGAAGAGCGTCACAGTGACGATGGTTGACCAAGGTGGATTTGTGATTGTGAAATAAAAAAATGGAGAGGCTTCGCAAAGTCTCTCCATTTTTATCTATAACCCTTAACCTTTATTCTCATCCCTCTCTGAAGAAATCCAGCATCTCAAAGATTTCTTCTTTATTGGCACTTTGATTGATGAGGATGTCGCCCACATTGCCCAACAAGGTGAAATTGATGATGCCAGCTGTGTTCTTCTTGTCGTGGGTCATATATCCATACAGCTCCTCGTAATCATCACAGGTGATGGGCAAGGTGCCATAGTTCTCCTTGATGAAGCGGACAGTTTGGCGCATCTTGTCAGTTGGAAAGTTGGTCTTGATGCAGGAGAGGTAGAGCTCGCAGATGAGTCCCCATGCCACTGCATAGCCATGTAGGTAGGGTTTGCGAGTGAGTGCCCAACTCTCGAAGGCATGTCCTGCTGTGTGTCCGAGGTTGAGTGCCTTGCGGATGCCATGCTCCAACGGGTCTTCTTCCACGATACGTTCCTTGATGGCAACACTGGTGCCCACCATCTGACCAAGGTGCAGATAGTCCACCTTGTTCAGGTCGAAGTTGAGCAGTTCGGCAAAGTTCTTATCATTCGAAATCAATCCGTGTTTCAGCATCTCTGCATAGCCCGACAGGATGTTCTCATGGTCGAGCGTCTTCAGAAATTCTGTGTCGAGGATGACAGTCTCAGGAGCATTGAACACACCAATCTCGTTCTTCAATCCATTGAAATTGATGCCAGTCTTTCCACCTACACTGGCATCCACCATAGAGAGTAGGGTGGTGGGGATGTTGATGTACTTGATACCTCGTTTGAATGTGCTGGCAGCGAAACCTCCAAGGTCAGTCACCATGCCACCTCCGAGGTTGACCATCAGCGAATGACGGGTGCCACCTCCATTGCCCATTTCTGTCCACACCTTTGCCAGGGTGTCCAATGTCTTATGGGTGTCAGTAGCACCAATGATGATATGAATCGCCTCTTTCAGACAGGGAATGTCCTTGACCACAGGAAAGCACAATTTGTTGGTTGTCTCATCCATCAGAAGAAACAATTTGTCGTGCTTCACTTTCTCGACTGCTTCTGTCAGTGCTTGTGCAATATTCGTCGAAATAACTACCTGATTTGCCATATTGGAATGAAATTTTGTGCAAAGGTAGAAAAAAGTTAGGAGTTAGGAGTTAGGAGTTGGGAGTTTTTCACTAACTTTGTACCACATTTAATAAGGAATAGTTATGATTAACGTGATTGACACAGAGATTGAAGGTGTAAAGATAATTGAGCCGAAACTCTTTGGTGATGCTCGTGGATACTTCTTCGAGTCGTTCTCGCAACGTGAATTTGAGGAGAAGGTGTGCAAGACGGTGTTTGTGCAGGACAATGAAAGCCAGTCAGTGGCTGGTGTCGTGCGTGGTTTGCATTTCCAGAAGCCTCCGTTCACACAGTCCAAACTGGTGCGTGTGGTGAAAGGTGCTGTGCTGGATGTGGCAGTAGATATCCGCAAGGGTAGTCCTACGTTTGGCAAGCATGTGGCATGTCTGTTGTCTGCTGAGAACCATCGTCAGTTTTTCGTGCCACGTGGCTTTGCCCATGGTTTTGCTGTGTTGAGCGACGAAGCGATATTCCAATATAAATGTGACAATTATTATGCTCCTCAGAGCGAGGGTGCGATTGCATGGGATGATCCCGATCTGGGTATTGACTGGCAAGTGCCAACAGAAAATCGCATCCTGTCGGAGAAGGATGCACACCACCCATGCCTAAAGGATGCCGAACTGGTGTTCGACATCAATGTGCCGTTGTATTGAACAGGTTCGTTACGCTTTTCTGGCAGATTTGTCCAAGGCAATCCTGAGGGCAATTTTCCAGGCATTCTTACCTCCCAACATCGTGTAGATGCGAAGACAATTGCCGATGAACTTTTGATTGGCAGTGGGAGAGAAGTTGTCTTTTCTGAAAAGGGCTAATGTCTTGGCTGCCAATTTGAATGATTTTGATTTTCCCCTCATCTTCTCATATTGCATGTATCCCAACAGGATGCTGGTACGCAGATAGAGTGGATACATCAGCAGGTCAAGATGTGGATAGAGACATGACAAATTCTGTGCGTGATAGCGGGAGAGTGGTTGCAGAATAGAAGACTGCAAATCATTGACAGCAGCCATCAAGGAGCGTACGAAGTACTTGTAATTCACAGAATAAATGTCTCCTATCACACTATCCTCATTGGCGATGATTTCATGGAAAGCTCTTTCCTTGAACCACAAAATCTTTGGTTGATGCAACATCACGCGTAAGCCCAGCTCCCAATCTTCCCAAGCTCGGCAAGCAGGGTTCCATGCACCAATCGACTTCAGGAATTCTGTACGGAAAAGCATGTTCTGTGTACCCAGCACATCGCCCAGAATCTGAACACGTGGGTCTTCAGAAGGAATGTAGGGACGGATGGACATCTTGCCGTTCACCACTCGTCTGGTCGGGATGGCAATCATGTCATAGCCTTCCACTTTGGCATTGTAGAAGGTGGACATGAAGTTGTAGTCGAAGATGTCATCGCTATCAAAGAAATACACCCACTCAGTCTTGCACGACTTCAAACCCTTGTTACGTGCAGCTGCAGCACCAGGGAAGGTCTCTCTGAGCAACGTCACGTTCGGTCTGTTTTTGATGTACTGTTCACAGAACTGGTAAGTGCCATCTTCACTTTCGTTGTCCACAATGATGACCTCCTTTGGAGCGATACCCGACTTCAGGATGCTGTCAAGGGTCTTTCCAATGTGATCTCGTCTGTCTTTTACAGGGATGATAACGGTGATGTCCATGTTGATAGAATTATTTTGGTTGCAAAGATAAAGATTTAAGTGAAAAGTGAAAAAAGAAAAGTAAAAAATTTGCTACCTTTGCAGAAAATATTGCAAAAAGATGCGGATTCTTCTATTAGGCGACTATTCCAATGTACATGCGACACTTGCCGAGGGCTTCAAGGCCTTGGGTCATGAATGTGTGGTGGCGAGCGACGGAGATAGCTGGAAGAATTATCCACGTGATATCGACCTGAAACGCGAATATGGGTTGTGGGGCAATGCCAGTTACCTGTGGCGACTGATGAAGGCGCTGCCCCAGATGAAAGGCTATGATGTGGTGCAGCTCATCAATCCCATGTTTCTCGAACTGAAAGCTGAACGCATCATGCCCATCTATCGTTACCTGCGTCGCTATAACAAGAAAGTGGTGTTGGGCTCTTTTGGTATGGACTACTATTGGACCTACGTCAATACCTATCATCGTCCGCTCCGATACAGCGATTTTAACTTTGACGACACCATCCGTACAGACCAAGAAGCAGAGCTGTATCGTCATGAGTGGATAGGCACGCCCAAAGAGGAACTCAATCGCCTCATTGCTGAAGATTGTGACGGCATCGTGGCAGGCTTGTATGAGTATTGGGCAACCTATCAGCAGTTTAAGGACAAGATGACTTTCATCCCTTTCCCTATCCAGATGTCAGAGACATTGGCAGAAGGCTCTTATACGAAAAATGGGGTGGTGAGTCTTTTTGTTGGCATCAACAAAGGGCGCTCCGTGTATAAAGGTACGGACATCATGCTGAAAGCAGCTCAAGCTGTGCAGGAGAAATACCCTGACCGATTGCATCTGCAAGTGGCTGAAGGTGTACCCTTTGCCCAATATCAGGAGATGCTCAACGGCTCCGACGCCATTCTCGACCAGCTCTACAGCTACACTCCTGCCATGAATTCCCTGCTGGCGATGTCTAAAGGCATCATCAACATCGGTGGTGGCGAGCCTGAGAATTATGACATCCTTGGTGAGGCAGAACTCCGTCCCATCATCAATGTGCAACCCAATTACGAAAGTTGCTATGAAGCAATTGAAAACTTAGTCCTTCATCCCGAACGCATCCCAATCCTTCAGCAGCAAAGCATTGCTTACGTGCAGAAACACCACGACTATCTCAAGGTTGCCCAGCAATACCTTGATTTCTATCAGACTATTTAAGGAATTCCTTCATGGATTCACGATGAATGTTCCCATAATTCTTTACATTATAGGTCATCACGTGACTACCCACAGTATTGATGAAGAGCTTATAATAAAGGTCTCGCAGTGTGATGTCAGGAGAGTTGATGATGCAGTCCTCCAGCGTGGCTGTGAAGCGGTTGGACATCCACACCTTGAGGTCGGTTGAGTAGATGTCTGCCTTCGATGTTTCTGTCGGATTGGCGGCAGTGATGGCGAGTATGCCCGGAATGCCTTCTGTGGCATTCATCACACTACCCGAATAACAAGCCTCCGTCAGACAAAGGAGTTTGCGATAGTGTTTCCCTTCGTACATTGCCTTGAACGTGGCTTGTGCCAACTCGCTGGTGAAGCCTTCTTCGTCATCCAGCCAAATCATCTGGTTGGGTTCTCCGTGACCGCTCCAGAAGAACAGCACGTTGTCGTCTGCATCTGCACCAATCACTTCGGGCAGTCGTTCACTCTTCTCGCCACAGAGAATGCGCTGGATGTCTTGAGGCTCCAGTTGGCTTGTATGATAATCCACCACGACATCATGGTACACATTCTCTCCGTCAGGATGCACTTGCACCACACCCTTGTGCGGATTCTGGGTGTTGTTGGCGATGTCGTCTTCCATGATGAGCACGATGTGGTCATCGTCATATCCCTGCCAACGCAAGATTTGGTACATTTGCAGCACGTCTGCCTGATGGCGGTAGTTCACCCATCCACTGCTACCAGCCACCAGCAAAGCCCATTTCTGGTCAAGCGCAGGATAACTCAAGCCTGAGTCATCCTCATCCAGGAACTCCTGCATCCGTTCAGCTTTCCAGTTCCATGCACCTAACGTTGCGTCTGTGCGATGGGAACCCGTCGATGAGACATAGTCGAGGATAATGTATCTGCCCTGATAAAGCATATAGTGGTAATAGGTGGTGGAGACCACAGACGTGTAGATTTGGTGGTCAAACTCGATAGGACCGCAAGCGCCAGCAATGTGTGCATCTGCCACCTCCTTCAGGTAGTCATTCAGCGTACTCTTGCCAGGTGTGGCAAGCTGGTTGATGAGTGCCCAACCTAGCATCACCACAGCATCGTAGATTTGTGCTGCACCCAACGTGGGTTGCTGATTATACTTGATTTCGTAGAGAATGTTGAAGCCTGTTTCAGGGGAAGCGCCAAAGGTGATGCCCTCAATGCCTTCAGCCTTGGTGCCGAAACGGTCGAGTATGTCAACACCATAAGATACATCGCTGTAGAGTCTGCGAGTGCGACTACCAGCATTGTTGAAGGCAGTTTCGATGGTCTCAATCTCCTTCGACACGCAGATTATCACGTCGGCATTCTCCTCAGCGGCCTTCTTGCTTTCCTCTGCCAGGGTCTCATCACGGAAGTCGTGGATGCTTTTCACCTCCAGTCCCAACTCCTCCGCTTGGAAACCAAACCA
>JAGAAZ010000019.1 GCA_017614895.1 Bacteroidaceae bacterium
GGAGCACGCTGAGTGTCCTGCAAAAGGAGGTGGCACATGATGACGTAAGCAGTCATTTCGTAGAGCTTGCGAGCGCAGAGGTCGAGGAAATCCTGGTTGCCTGGCTCCTTCGCCTTCTCGATGCTCTGAGCGAGCTTCTCAGCCATTGCCTTGATGCGCTCTGCATATGCTGCATACTCTGCTGCAACGGGTTCTGCCTCGAAGTCCTTGATGACGTTGGCATAGAAACCAGAAGTGATGTAGCGGATAGCAGCCACTGTCTGCAACTGAGTAGTACCCTCATAGATAGACATGATGCGGGCATCGCGATAGACACGCTGACACTTGTACTCGAGCATGAAGCCAGAACCGCCGTGCACTTGGATAGAGTCGTAAGCGCTCTCGTTAGCAAACTCTGAGTTCATACCCTTGGCCAGTGGCGTGAAGGCATCAGCAAGCTTGCTGTACTTCTTGAACTCGTCACGCTCCTCTGGAGTGAGTTTGCGCTCCTTGCTGATGTCGTCAAGACACTTGTAGATGTCCACGTAACGAGCAGTCATGTAGAGGAGTGAACGACCAGCATCGAGCTTTGCCTTGATGCGGGCAATCATATCGTAAACGGCTGGGAAGTGGATAATCTCCTTGCCGAACTGCTTACGGTCGCGAGCGTAGTTGATAGCTTCTTCGTAAGCTGCCTGTTCTGCACCAACAGACTGAGAAGCGATACCCAAACGAGCACCGTTCATCAGACCCATCACATACTTGATGAGACCGAGCTTCTCAGAACCACAAAGTTCAGCCTTCGCATTCTTATAAACGAGTTCGCAAGTTGGGCTTCCATGAATACCGAGCTTGTTCTCGATACGACGTACATTCACACCACCGTTGCGCTTGTCGTAGATGAACATGGAAAGACCACGACCATCACGAGTGCCTTCCACTGAACGAGCCAGCACGAGGTGGATGTCAGCATCACCGTTTGTAATGAAACGCTTCACACCATTCAGACGCCAGCAGTTCTCCTTCTCGTCGAAGGTTGCCTTGAGCATCACGCTCTGGAGGTCAGAACCAGCATCAGGCTCAGTGAGGTCCATAGACATTGTTTCACCTGCACAAACACGTGGGATGTAACGCTTGCGCTGATCCTCGTCACCAAACTCATAGAGTGTCTCGATACAATCCTGGAGTGACCAGATGTTTTCGAAACCTGCATCACCTTCAGCGATGATTTCATTAGCAGCTGTGTAAACCACGTTAGGCAGGTTGAGACCACCATAACGACGTGGCATCGTCATGCCGCAGAGACCAGCCTTGATCGTAGCGTCAAGGTTCTCGTAGGTCTTGCTGGCATAGCGCACACGACCGTTCTCGCAGTGAGGACCCTCAGCATCCACATCCTCAGAGTTAGGACCGATGATGTTGGCATTGATGTCGCCTGTGATTTCGAGCAGGCTGTCAAAATTCTCCTGTGCATCCTCGTAGTCCTTGGGTGCATAGTCGTACTGACCGTAGTCAGCGTAATTTCTCTCCTTCAACTCAACGATGCGTTTCATCAAAGGGTGTTCCATGTGGAATTTAATCTCAGGAACGTCTGTATAGGAATTTGCCATTATTTCGAATTCTTTTTGTAGTACTTAATGAGTTTTGGAACAACCTCTTCGATGGTGCCGTTGATGATGTAGTCGGCAATCTGGTTGATAGGTGCGTTGGGGTCATTGTTGATGGATATGATGATACCAGACTCCTTCATACCTGCTACGTGCTGGATGGCACCAGAGATACCGCAGGCGATATACACCTTTGGACGTACAGTCGTACCTGTCTGGCCAATCTGACGGTCGTGGTCAATCCAACCTGCATCGACAGCCGCACGGCTGGCACCCACTTCTGCGTGCAACTCCTTCGCGAGGTCGAAAAGGAGATTGAAACCTTCTGGACCACCTACACCATAACCACCTGCCACGATGATAGGAGCACCCTTGAGGTTGTGCTTTGCCTTCTCCACATGACGGTCAAGCACCTTCACCACATAGTCAGTGGTTGGCACATATTTTGCCACATCATGCTTGATTACTTCACCCTTGTAGTTCTCGTCGAGGATTTCCTTCTTCATCACACCGTCACGAACAGTTGCCATCTGTGGGCGATGTTCTGGGTTGACGATGGTGGCGATGATGGAACCACCGAATGCAGGACGAATCTGATAGAGCTGGTCTTCATAGTGCTTATCAACCATGTTGCCTTCAGCATCCTTCACCTTCATGTCGAAAGAGCCAATCTCCAACTGGGTGCAGTCAGCAGTCAGACCTGAGTGAAGTGCAGAAGACACACGAGGACCGAGGTCACGACCAATGACGGTAGCACCCAAGAGGCAAATCTGTGGCTTCTCCTCCTTGAAGAGGTTCACGACAGCAGAAGTGTGTGGGAGAGAAGTGTATGGGAAAAGACCTTCAGCATCGAAGATATGTACACGGTCAACGCCATAAGGAATGACCTGCTTCTCAACACCATCGAGACCTGTACCTACGAGCACAGCCTCCAGCTGAACGCCCAGCTGATTGGCGAGCTTGCGACCCTTGGTGCAAAGCTCCAAACTTACGTCAGCAACCTTGTTGCCTTCAAGCTCACAATATACAAATACGTTGTTCATATTTATCCGATGGTATTGCTTTCCATGAGTTCAACAATCAGACTCTCCACATCAGCATCAGAAGATGTGAGTGTCTTGTTTTCTTTCGCTTTGAAGACGATGCTCTTCACGGCCTTCACGTTGGTAGGAGAACCTGCCTTACCGATCTGTGCTGGGTCAGCATCGATGTCGGCTGCACCCCAAGTGGTGAACTCGCGGTTCTTGTTAGCCCACACGCGCTTCACGTTGCGAACGCGGCAAGGAGCAGCACTACCATTCACTGTTACGACGATGGGCAGAGGACCTTCCACTGTCTCGACACCACCATCGATGTGGCGCTTTGCCACAATCTTCTTGGCTTCCTTGTCGAGCGAGATGATTTCCTCTGTGTAAGTGATCTGGGTCAGACCCAACTTTTCAGCCACCTGTGGACCTACCTGAGCAGTATCACCGTCAATAGCCTGACGACCGCAGAGGATGATGTCGTAGTCACCTACCTTCTTGATAGCCTGAGCCAGTGTGTAGGAAGTGGCAAGGGTGTCAGCACCGCCCAATGGACGGTCAGAAATCAGGATGCCTTCATCGGCACCACGATAGATTCCCTCCTTCAGCACCTCAGCAGCCTTGGGCAAACCCATCGTGAGCATGGTGATGGTGGAACCTGGGTTAGCGTCCTTCAGGCGCAGAGCCTGTTCAAGGGCGTTCAAGTCCTCGGGGTTGAACACAGCAGGCAGAGCCGCACGGTTCACTGTACCCTCTGGAGTCATCGCATCAGGACCGACGTTGCGTGTGTCTGGCACCTGCTTTGCGAGTACAATGATTTTCAAACTCATAAGTTAATGTATTGATTGTTTTTGGAATGTATTTCCCACTATTGGTTAGTCTTGTTTACAACAAGGCATCATAATAACAAGTGCAAAGGTACGACATTTTTTCCGTTCCACAATGAAATAAAGCATTTTTAATGCTCAAAAACATAAAAAGAGTGCAAAAGGGAGAAGTGTTCGTCTAAAGTGGGTCAACGTCGTAGTAGATGTTGAGGTTTTTGGCGATGGGCATTGCCAGCATTTGCTGCTGGATGGAAAGGAGGTGTTGGCGCACCTTGTCGGTGTTGGCGCGTCGTTCTATCTTGAGCATGATTTTGCGGATGTAGAGCGAGTGGATGCGAGCCACAGGAGGACGGTCGGGTCCCAGCACCCTGTCCCCAAAAACAGCACGCAACCGTGTGCCCATATCGTCAGCCAGATGCTCCAGCAGTTCGTCATCTTTATGGCGCAGATAGACGTAGATGAGGCGGACGAAGGGAGGGTAGTGAAACAGCTGACGTTCTATCATTTGTGTGTAGAACATCTGCCAATAGTCGTTTTGCGTGATTTGGCGGATGATGTCGCTGTCAGCCGAGCGTGTCTGGAGAATGACGTGTCCAGCTGTGTTGTTGCGTCCTGCTCGTCCAGCCACCTGACTGAGTGTCTGGAATGTGCGTTCATAGCTGCGGAAATCGGGCAGATTGAGCATCGTATCGGCATCGAGAATACCCACAACCGACACATGGTCGAAGTCCAAGCCTTTAGTCACCATCTGCGTGCCCACAAGGATGTCTGCCTTGTGTGCTGAAAAGTCGCTGATGATGCGCTCAAACTGGGTGCGTGTAGTGGCGGTGTCCAGATCCATCCGCAGGGTGGTGGCACCCTCGAAGAACTGGGCGATTTGTTCCTCCACCTTCTCTGTGCCTGTGCCCACATCCACAAACTTTTTCTCCTCACAGGCAGGGCATTGCTCAGGAATACGGGTGGTGTAGCCACAATAGTGGCAAGTCATCGTCGAGGTCTTCTTGTGGAGGGTCAGCGTCACGTCGCAATGAGGGCATCGGGGCACCCATCCGCAGGTTTTACATTCGATGAACGACGAGAAGCCGCGTCGGTTCTGGAACAAGATAATCTGTTCCTTCCGTTCGAGGGCCGTCTTCATCACCTCGATGAGACGGGGCGAGAACACCCCCTTCATTAGCCGTTTTCGCTTGGCTTCCTTTGTGTCAACCACCTCAATGGTAGGCAGTTGCATATTTCGGTAGCGCTGCGTGAGTTGCACGTACCCATAGAGGTTTTTGTGTGCCCAGTGATACACCTCAAACGAAGGAGTGGCAGTACCCAGCAAGGTCTTTGCTTTGAACATCTGAGCCAGCATGATGGCAGCGTTCCGGGCATGATAACGAGGCGCTGGCTCCTGTTGCTTGTAACTCTGTTCATGTTCCTCATCCACAATGACCAAGCCCAGCTGCTGGAAAGGCAGGAAGATGCTGGAGCGCACGCCGAGGATGAGTTGGTAGGGTTGGTCGGATGCTTGCCGTTGATAGACCTCCAGTCGTTGAGCATCCGTGAATTTCGAATGATACACGCCCATCTTGTCCCCGAAGTAACAGCGGAGACGCTCCGTGATTTGGGTGGTCAGGGCAATTTCAGGCAAAAGGTACAGCACTTGCTTCCCCTGCTGTAAACACTTGTCGATGAGGTGGATGTAAATTTCCGTCTTGCCCGATGAGGTGACCCCATGCAAGAGGGTGACGTTCTTGTCGAGGAACGAGGTTTCTATCTCGTTGAATGCTGTCTGTTGGACAGGATTGAGGATTGATAGTTGACAGTTGACAGTTGACAGGTGACAGGTGGCTTTGCTGCCTTTCCGCTTGCGGGTGGATTCTTTCAGTGCCCTTTCATCCGTAGGTTTCATAGCTCCTGGAAGTCCTGCCTTCATTACATCACCCAGAGGACAAAGATAGTAGTTGGCAATCCACTGCCAGAACTTGAACTGCTGTTCGTTCACCACAGGACGCTCATCCAGCACCTTCATGATGGCTTTGACCTCCACACCTTGTGGCGCATGATTGTGTGTGTTGAGCACCACACCCGTATAGATTTTGTTCTTGCCAAGGGGCACAACAACTCGACAGCCTCGCATCACTCTTGCCTCCATCGCTGGAGGAACGAGGTATGTGAAGCTGTCGAATGGTATAGGAAGTGTGATGTCAGCAAACATCCATTAGAACAGATAAGTCAGAGAAATCTGATGGGTGTTGTTCTTCAGCTTGCCTTTGGCACCTGACACGCCCACCACAAGGAGGTCAAACTCTGCGGTCTTGCCAATGGCGATATTGTAGTTGTAGCCTACGCGAAGATGACTGAGTGCAGTCACACCGCAACCGATGTTCCAAGAGAATTCTGACTTCTTGATTTCCCAATCCTGCGTAATAGTGGTTGGAGACCAATGGCGGTCACCGATGTTCCAAGAGAACTGAGGACCCGTAGCAACATAAACGCTGGCGAGGCTGCTGAAGCCGATCGTATATTTTGCGTTGATAGGCATGTCGATGTAGTGCAAGGTCTTGTTAACTTCGTCGACACCATCTGAAATGCCAATCACCTTGTTGTCGTAAAGCACTGCAATGTCAGCACCCAGACCTGCGAGAGGAATCGTCACATCGGCAGTCAAACCAGCGAAGAAACCCGTGCGGTTCTTGGCTTTCAAAGCACCACCATAAGAATCTTTCAGGTCAATGTTGTCAACATTCAAACCAGCTTTCACGCCGAACTGGATTTGTGCCTGAGAAGGCATCGCAAATGCGAGGGCTGCCACGATGACAGCAAGACTCAAAATGTTCTTTTTCATACGTTTGTAGTTTTAGAGTAAAAAAGTAAAAAGATTTTTCGATTGCAAAGGTAATAAGATTGTTTCAATTATACAAATTTGTAACAGTTTTTTGTGAAAATTTGTTTCCTCGTAGGGAAAAAATATTTATCCTTAAGGGAAGCAAAAATGTATTTTCGGAGGACGGCAAAGCCCCAAAGAGCTGACGGCAAAGCAAAAATGGCATCGATCTGGGCAGAAAAAGTCGCAATTGTAAACTCTGAGTTTGCAAAATGGGGGTTCCCCACCAAAATGGTAAATTTTATATATTACTAACAATCAATATTTTATATAGTTATCAACAGCGGTGTTGATAACTTTTTTGAAAATTTTTTCATAAAAAGTGGGGAATTGTGGGGAATTTATGTATATTTGCACATTATTTATTGGCTGACATCAAAAAACGGCTGCAAATTAGTATCAAACAACAACGAAAAAATATGCGATTCATCGGTGATTATGGAGCAAAGACTGACGCGAAGGGTAGGGTTTTCCTTCCTGCACCGTTCAGGAGAATACTTGAGGCAGAGGACGAGACGAGTCTCGTGCTACGCAACGATGTGTTCCAGAAGTGTCTGGTGCTGTATCCTGAGTCGGTTTGGAACGCTCAGTTGGATAGTTTGCGGAGTCAGGTGAATCAGTGGAACCGCCAGCAGCAGATGATGTTGAGAAAGTTTGAGGCGGATGCGGAGCCGATAGAGTTGGACAGCAATGGTCGCTTGCTGATTTCAAAGCGGAAACTGCAATATGCTGAGATTGAGAGTGATGTGCGCTTCTTGGCGATGGTGGATAGAATTGAGATTTGGAGCAAGCAGGCGTTGGAGGAGCTGATGAACAACAGCGGTGATCTGGGTGATGAGATGGAAGCAGCGTTTGGAGGAATTGAAAATTGAGAATTGAGAATTGAAAATTACGGAAGAGGGTGGAGCAAGGAATGACATATCACGTGCCGGTGCTGCTGAAAGAGAGTGTGGACGGGTTGAATATCGGGAAGGGTGGCATCTATGTGGATGTGACGTTTGGCGGTGGTGGTCATAGTAGGGAAATCCTGTCGAGGTTGGATGCCAGTGGACATCTGTACAGCTTTGATCAGGATGCGGATGCGGAGAAGAATGCAGAGGGTTTTGATGTGGAGAAGTTCACGTTTGTGAGGAGCAATTTCCGATTCTTGAAGAATTTCCTGATGTATCACGGAGTGGAGCAGGTTGACGGCCTATTGGCTGACTTGGGCGTGAGTTCCCATCATTTCGATGATAGCGACAGGGGCTTTTCGTTTCGATTTGAGGGAAAGTTGGACATGCGGATGAATCAGCGGGCAGGCAAGACGGCGGCGGATGTGGTGAACACGTATGACGAGAAGCAGTTGGCAGATGTGCTTTACCTATATGGGGAACTAAAACAAAGTAGAAAGATAGCCTCGGCTATCGTGAAGGCAAGACAGGCGAAGAAAGTGGAGACGATAGGCGATTTTCTGGACATCGTCAAGCCGTTCTTCCGTACTGAACGGGAGAAGAAGGAGCTGGCGAAGGTGTTTCAGGCATTGCGGATAGAGGTGAATCATGAGATGGAAGCTTTGCGTGAGATGCTGAAAGGTGCGACGGAGATGCTGAAGCCAGGGGGCAGGTTGGTGGTGATCACCTACCATTCGTTGGAAGACCGCATCGTGAAAAACCTGATGAAGACGGGTAATGTGGAAGGAGAGGAAGACAAGGATTTCTTCGGCAGGGTGAACACCCCCTATCGGCTGGTGAACAGGCAAGTGATCGTGCCAAGCGACGAGGAGATGCAAAGGAATCCCCGAAGCAGGAGCGCAAAACTGAGAATAGCAGAGAAAATATAATTGATATCCACGCCAAGAATAGGCGATAAAGTGAGTTTTACACATTATTTATTTTAAAGGAAGTTTTTGAAGAAGAAGCCCACAAGAATTGTATGTCAAGTAAGGAAGAAAAAAAACAGAATTTAGATTTGGAAGAGTCGCAGATGACTCCTCCAGATGATTTAGGGGCTGACGAAGAACTGAGAACAGAGGAACGGGAAGCGATAGAGGCGATTCGGAAGTTCACCGATGAAGATGAAGACGACATCGGTGAGATATCGGTCAAATCTATCCTTGGAGGCGATTTTCTGATGAGCAAATTCATGGTCAAGCAGATTATGTTTGTGATGTTCTGCGTGTTGCTGATGATTCTCTACACGGGTAACCGTTATGACAGTCAGCAGGATGCAATCCTCATAGACAGCTTGCGTGGTCGCTTGCAGGAGGTGAAGTACAATGTGCTGACCCAGTCGAGTGAACTGATGAACCTGACGAGGCAGTCGAATGTGGAGAAGGCGCTTCGAGCCACGTCTGACAGCTTGCTCCACAACTCCATCACGCCGCCGTTCCTGATCAGGAAAGAGGATGGTGGCAGTTCGTGGGATGATGATGCGCCAGAGGAGGTGCTGGTCGATTCGCAGGAACTGGCACCACAAGAAGAGAATGAGATGACTAATGGAAAAGGGAAGAAGGAAGAGGTGAAGAGAGATGAGGTGAAAAAGGAAGAAGAGAAGAAGGACACGTTAAAAACAGAAGGACAATGAAGTTTGACAAGAAATATATCAACACGCGCATCACGGGTATCGTCGTCATAGCGGTACTGGTGATGATTGCCATTATAGCGAAGGCTGTGGTGACTGCCACGGTGCAGAACCGGGAGTGGAAGAGAGTGGGTGCGGTCAGCGTGAGCGACACGATGCTGCTGAAGCCCAATCGTGGCAACATCCTGAGTGCTGACGGTCAGCTGATGGCCAGCAGTTTGCCCGACTACAAGTTGTATGTGGATTTCTTGGCAGGCATCGAGTGGTGGTATGATTCGTTGGGTGTGGATAAGAAGCAGAAGGTGTATGATCCTGTGCAGTTGGCGGAGAAGGACTCGATGTGGACGGTGAATATGGATTCCATTTGCCGTGGATTGGTGGAGATTTGTCCTAAATACACCTTTGAGGAATACAAGTCGCACATGCTGGAAGGGTTGCAGAACCGCAAACGCTATTGGGAGGTGTGCCCTCATACCGTGCTGAACTTCATCCAGTATCATGAAATCGTGAAGTTACCTGTCTTCAATCTGAAAAACAGGAACAGGAGTGGATTGGTGGCTGAGGAACGCAACAACCGCAATAAGCCTTTCGGTTCGTTGGCTCGCCGTACTTTGGGTGAGATGTTTGGTGCCAAGGACTCGGCCCGTTCGGGTTTGGAATTGGCGTATGACTCGCTGTTGAGGGGAGTGCCAGGTAAGGTGCACAACAAGAAGGTGTTGTCGAAATATCTGTCTATCGTCGATCAGGAGCCTGTAGATGGTTACGACCTCGTGAGCACCATTGACGTGAGTATGCAAGACATCTGTGAAAGTGCGCTTCGCGAAAAACTGCATGAGTTGGAAGCCTCGATGGGTGTGGTGGTGCTGATGGAAGTGAAGACGGGCGATGTGAAGGCCATCGTGAACCTGATGCGCTATGACGATGGCGAATACTACGAAGCCAGAAACTATGCTTTGGCAGCCTTGATGGAGCCAGGTTCTACGTTTAAGACAGCATCCATTCTGGTGGCACTGGACGATGGGTATATCAAGACCACTGACTATGTGGAAACAGGAGGTGGTATCTGCAACATGTATGGGGCGATGATGAAAGACCACAACTGGCATAGAGGTGGCTACGGAACTATTGATGTACCGCATGTATTGATGGTGTCCAGCAACGTGGGCGTGAGTAAACTGATTGACAAATATTATCATAACCAACCCGAGAAATTTGTGGAGGGCTTGCGTCGTGTTGGCATCGGCACTCCGCTTGGCTTGCCTTTCGATGGTGCTGCCAACCCCAACATCCGTATGCCTCACAAGGACAGCAAGGGCGGTTACAGGATGTCGGACAACTGGTCGGCAACGGCTTTGGCTTGGATGTCCATCGGTTATGAAACACAGATACCGCCTATCAGTACGGTGAGTTTCTACAATGCCATCGCCAACAACGGCAAGATGGTGCGTCCACGTTTTGTGAAAGGCATCTCCAAGAATGGTGAGATGGTGGAAGAGTTCCCTGTGGAGGTGATTCGACCCCATATCTGCCGTCAGGAGGCGCTTGACGACATCCGTCAGATTCTCTATCGGGTGGTGAACGACAAGGATGGATTGGGTAAGCGTGCTGGTAATCCTTACTTCCACGTGAGCGGAAAGACTGGTACGGCGCAGGTGGCAACAGGTGGCGGCTATAAGGCAGGGCACAATGAGCACTTGGTCAGCTTCTGTGGTTACTATCCATCGGAAGACCCCAAATACACTTGCATCGTGGCGATTCGTCATGCTTACTATGTAGCCAGTGGTGGTGGTCAGGCTGGTCCTGTATTCTCGAAGATCGCCCAGCGCATCTATTCGAAGAATGTCACCACCGACATCAATCTGGCGAAGGACTCCACAGCTGTGCATGTGCCTGATGTGAAGAACGGCAATGTGGTGTCGGCTCAGTATGTGTTGCGTGAGTTGGGTCTGAAGTCGGCAGGTGGCAAGGGCTACGAATGGGGTTTGGCATCGGCAGGAAGTTCGTGTGTGGAGTTCCAGCCGGTGAAGGTGAGCGATAACATCGTCCCCAATGTGATGGGTATGGGTGCGAAAGATGCTGTCTGTGCGTTGAGCAACCGAGGCATGAGAGTGAGGATGAAGGGCAGAGGAAAGGTTGTGGGTCAGAGTGTGGCAAGTGGCAGCAAGGTGGTGAAGGGACAGACGATTTTGTTGGAGCTGAATTAGAGGTGTGAGGTTAGATGTATGAGGTAAGAATGAAAATTAGATAATTATGAAACTGAAGAATCTCGTAAGCAAGCTCGATGTCCTTGAGGTCAAGGGCGATTTGGAGCGTGACATTTGTGGTGTGCAGATTGACTCCCGACAGGTGGGTGAAGGGCATCTCTTCATCGCTGTGAGAGGTACTGTGGCTGATGGTCATAACTACATTGGCAAAGCCTTAGAACAAGGAGCTGCTGCTGTGCTTTGCGAGACGATTCCGGAAGAGACGGCTGAGAACATCACGTATGTCCGTGTGGAGAACACGGAACAGGTGGTGGGACAGGTGGCAACAACCTTCTATGGCGACCCGACGAGCAAGATGAAACTGGTGGGTGTGACGGGTACGAACGGTAAGACCACGATTGCCACTGTGCTGTACGAGATGTTCCGTTATATGGGACATAAGGCAGGGTTGCTTTCAACGGTGTGCAACTACATCGATGGGGAGGCAATTCCTACGGAACACACCACTCCTGACCCCATCACCCTGAATGCCCTCTTGGCAAGGATGGTGGAGGCAGGATGCGAGTATGCCTTCATGGAGGTGAGCAGTCACAGCATTGTGCAGAACCGTATCGGTGGTTTGACCTTTGCAGGTGGGTTGTTCACCAACATCACCCGTGATCACCTCGACTATCACAAGACTTTTGAGAACTACATCAAGGCGAAGAAGCTCTTCTTTGACAACCTGCCCAAAGAGGCGTTTGCCATCACGAATGCAGACGACAAGAACGGTATGGTGATGGTGCAGAATACGAAGGCACAGGTGAAGACCTATTCCGTACAAAGTCCTGCTGACTTCAAAGCAAAGATTATCGAGTGTCACTTCGAGGGTATGTATCTCAATATCAAAGGAAAAGAAGTGGGTGTACAGTTCATCGGAAAGTTCAATGTGAGCAACCTTCTGGCTGTGTATGGTGCAGCTGTGATGTTGGGCAAAGACGAGCAGGAAGTGCTGGTGGCATTGAGTGCGATGAAGCCTGTGAATGGACGTTTCGAGGCACTCCGTTCCCCATCTGGTTACACCGCCATCGTCGATTATGCCCACACGCCTGACGCATTGGAGAATGTGCTGAATGCCATTCATGGTGTATTGGACGGTAAGGGTGAAGTCATCACCGTTTGTGGTGCTGGTGGAAATCGCGACAAGGGTAAGCGCCCGTTGATGGCACGTGAGGCGGTGAAGCAGAGTGACCGCGTCATCATCACCAGTGATAACCCACGATTCGAAGAACCACAGGACATCATCAACGATATGTTGGCAGGATTGGATGAGGAGCAGATGAAGAAGGTGATTGCTATCGTTGACCGTAGGCAAGCTATCAAGACTGCCTGTATGATGGCAAAGAGTGGTGATGTCATCCTCATTGCTGGTAAGGGGCATGAGGACTATCAGGATGTGAAGGGTGTGAAGCATCACTTTGATGATAAGGAGGAAGTGAGAGCGTGTTTTTAGAGGTATGAGGTGAGAGGTAAGAAGGAAGAGGTAAAGTTAAGAGTCAGATTATGTTATACGACTTATTCAAATATTTAGATGGACTTGACATTCCTGGAGCGGGAATGTTCTGCTACGTGTCTTTCAGAGGCTTGTCATCATTGATTCTATCGTTGATTATCTCGATGGTGGCAGGTGAGTATTTCATCAAGTATATGCGCAAGAAGAAGCATATAGAAGAGGCACGTGATGCTTCCATCGACCCCTATGGTGTGCAGAAGAAGGGTGTGCCATCGATGGGTGGTGTGGTGATTGTGGCTGCAGTACTGGTGCCTGCTCTGTTCTTTGGCAAATTGAGCAATGTCTATATGGTGTTGCTGATTGCCACCATCGCTTTCTTTGGTGCCATCGGCTTCATGGATGACAAGATTAAGTTGGGTGGTAATAAGGATGGTCTTGCACCACGTTGGAAGTTGCTGGCGCAGTTTGTGTTTGGCATCAGCGTGGGTTTGACCTTGTGGTTAAGTCCTGATGCTGTGGTGCGTGAGAATGTGGAGCGTGAGATTGGGGAAAAAGTCGAGGTTTATCACATGAGTGAATCAAGAAAGAGTACGGTGACGACCGTGCCTTTCGTGAAGAGCAACAATATAGACTATTACGAGGTGTTTGGTTTCATTACCGACGGTAAGGTGAAACGTGCCTGTGGATGGATTCTCTTCGTGCTGGTCACCACCTTCGTGATTGCTGCTGTCAGCAATGGTGCGAACCTGAATGACGGTATGGATGGCATGTGTGCTGGAAACTCTGCCATCATCGGTGTGACCTTGGGTATTTTGGCATACGTGAGTGGTCATGTGCAATTTGCCAGTTACTTGAATGTCATGTACATACCAGGTACGGAGGAGGTGTTGGTGTTCCTGTGTGCCTTTGTGGGTACGTTGGTCGGTTTCTTGTGGTACAATGCCTATCCCGCCAAGGTGTTCATGGGTGATACGGGTAGCTTGGCGATTGGTGGTGTGATTGCTGTTACGGCTGTCATCATCCACAAGGAATTGCTGTTGCCCATCATGTGTGGCATCTTCCTGATGGAGAGCCTTTCAGTTATCTTGCAGGTGTGGTATGCCAAGAAGGGCAATGCGAGAGGAGAGAAGTGGAGAGTGTTCAAGCGTGCACCCTTCCACGACCACTACCGTCACAGAATGGAGAATGGAGTAAGGTATCTCATCAAACGCCCACATGGATTGTTGTTTGAGTCCATGATTACGACAAGATTCTGGATTGTTACGATCCTGCTTGCCGCCATCACAATTATTACCTTGAAGATCAGATAAAAACATAAAGATGAAAAGAATCGTTGTATTAGGTGCAGCCGAGAGTGGTGCAGGAGCTGCAGTATTGGCAAAGAAAGAGGGCTTTGATGTGTTCGTCAGCGATATGTCAACCATCAAGGACAAGTATAAGGAACTCTTGAACAGTCATGAGATTGTTTGGGAAGAGGGACATCATACGGAGGAGTTGATTCTCAATGCCGATGAGGTCATCAAGAGTCCTGGTATTCCTGAGAATGCGCCCATGATTCTGAAGATTAAGGAGAAGCATATTCCTATCATCTCGGAGATTGAGTTTGCTGGACGTTACACGAATGCGAAGATGATTTGCATCACGGGTAGTAACGGTAAGACGACCACCACATCCCTCATCTACCACATCTTGAAGAATGCTGGTTACAATGTGGGTCTGGCAGGAAATATTGGCAGTAGCCTTGCATTGCAAGTGGCTGAGGAACAGCATGATTACTATGTGATTGAGTTGAGCAGTTTCCAATTGGACAACATGTATGACTTCAAGGCTGACATCGCGGTCTTGATGAACATCACGCCTGATCACCTTGATCGCTACGACTTCAAGATGCAGAATTATGTGGATTCGAAGATGCGCATCATCCAGAATCAGACATCGGACGATGCATTCGTCTTTTGGAACGATGATCCAATTGTAACGGCAGAGTTGAAGAAATACAATATCAAGGCCAAACTTTGTCCCTTCAGCGAGTTCAAAGGTAAGAGTGTGATTGGTTATGTGGATAAGGATGAATATGTGATTGAAGGTCCTACACCTTTCAACATGGAGCAGGAGGAGTTGGCATTGCGTGGTAAGCATAACCTCTACAATTCCCTTGCCGCAGGTATCACGGCCGATTTGGCAGGTGTGAGCAACGAACAAATTCGTGAGGGATTGAAGTCGTTTGAGGGTGTGGAACATCGACTGGAGAAGGCTGGCAGAGTGCGTGGTGTGGAGTTTGTCAATGACTCGAAGGCTACGAATGTCAATGCCTGCTGGTATGCGTTGGACAGCATGAGGACACCTGTGGTTCTTATCTTGGGCGGTAAGGATAAGGGCAACGATTATTCGGAAATATTTGACTTGGTGAAGGAGAAATGCATCGGCTTGGTCTTCTTGGGTGTTGACAATACGAAACTGCATGCTGCCTTTGACAATTTTGGCATTCCAATTGCTGATGTGAAGAGCATGAAAGACTGTGTGGATGAGTGCTTCAAGATGGCAAAGCCTGGTAGCACTGTGTTGTTGAGTCCTTGCTGCGCAAGCTTTGACCTCTTTAAGAATATGGAGGATCGTGGTGAGCAGTTCAAGGAGTGTGTGAAGAATCTGTAAAAGAAATAATTAGATATGGGAAAGTTTGTGAACGCCCTCTTTGGGGGCAGCCTCTTCAAGGGTGATAAGGGTGTGTGGATGATATACTTCTTCCTCTGCATGATTTCGCTGGTGGAAGTGTATAGTGCTTCGAGTCGTCTGACGTTCGAAGGAGGACATCACTGGGCACCGATGGTGAATCAGGCAGGCTTCTTGCTGTTTGGCTTGGTCATCATTCTGTTGGTGCATCGCATCCCTTGCAAGTGGTTCATGCTTTTCCCGTTTGTACTGTTGCCTGTCGTCATCCTGCTGCTGTTCTACACGGCGGTGTTTGGTGGTGGTAGCACGGTGAATGAGACGAATCGTTGGGTGGAGTTCTTGGGCATCCGTTTCCAACCTTCAGAGTTGGCCAAAGCTGCCCTTCTGATGACTGCTGCGATGGTGCTTGCCAAGACGCAGACAGAGAAGGAAGAATGGGTAAGAGGAAGGAAAAGGAAGGTGGTGGGTGCCATCAAGGGTAAACGCTATTTGGCATTCGCTATCGTGGGTGGTGCTGCGCTGCTTGTTTGCGGACTCATTATGATGGACAATATGTCAACTGGTTTGATGCTCTTCTTCGTGGTGCTGGTGATGATGTTCATCGGTCATGTGCCGCGTGACTTGATGTTCAAGGGTATCATGGTGCTGGTGTTCATGGGGGCAATTGTTGGTATGGTGGCAATGGTGACGCCTGAAAAGGTGCTCAATGAGACCTCGATGACCAAGCGTCTGGTGACAGTGAAGCATCGTGTGATGCGTAAATTCGATTTTGGTAATGAAGATGATAAGAAGAAAGCGAGCAAGACCAGGGAGCAGATTCTGCTGGACGACGAGAATTCGCAGACAACCTATGCCTCTATCGCGATTGCCAATTCGGACGTGATTGGTTTAGGACCTGGCAATTCGATTCAACGTGATTTCTTGCAACATGCGGAATCAGACTTCATTTATGCCATCATCGTGGAGGAATTGGGCATAGGAGGCGCTTTCTTCGTGGCTTTCCTTTATCTAGCGTTGCTCATTCGTGTGGGGCGTATTGCTCAGAGATGTACGAGTTTCTTCCCAGCTTATCTGGTACTGGGTTTCGGCATCATGATGGTTTTGCAGGCGTTTGTGAATATGAGTGTGGCAGTTGGTTTGGTGCCTGTGACGGGTCAAACTTTGCCACTGATCAGTAAGGGAGGAACATCCATTCTCATCACCAGTTTCTACATTGGTGTGATACTCAGTGTGAGCCGTTATGCCGAAAAAAAGGAGATGAAAACACCCTTAGTGGAAGCGGTGGCTGATGGGGAGACCAGCGAGTATTATACTGACGGAGCAATGTCTTAAAGTCAAAAGAGCATTCGGACGAAAAAAAAGCAAGATATTTTGATGATTTATGGGCATTTGTGCTTGCCCATCCATCAATTATTTGTATCTTTGCCACATATAAAATACCATCTTGAAAGTGAGAAGCGGAAAATGGAACAGAACAGACCTTTGCGTGTGATTATTAGTGGCGGTGGAACAGGTGGCCACATCTTTCCAGCTGTGTCGATTGCCAATGCCATCAAGAAGCAGCATCCCGAAGCGGAAATCCTCTTTGTGGGTGCGTTGGGTCGTATGGAAATGCAACGTGTACCTGCTGCTGGTTATAAGATTGAAGGGCTTCCAGTGAGGGGGCTTGTACGTCCGTTGTGGAGCCCTAAGAATGTGGGTGTCATGATGGATTTCATGAAGAGCAAGAAGATGGTGAAGCAGATAATTCAAAACTTTAAGCCTCATGTGGCTGTGGGTGTGGGTGGCTATGCTTCTGCTCCTACGTTGAATGCAGCGTATTCGTTGGGCATCCCTTGCTTGATTCAGGAACAGAACTCTTACGCAGGTGTGACCAACAAGTCGTTGGCG
This sequence comes from Bacteroidaceae bacterium, assembly GCA_017614895.1. Taxonomy (GTDB): domain Bacteria; phylum Bacteroidota; class Bacteroidia; order Bacteroidales; family Bacteroidaceae; genus Minthosoma. Next base: position 17,123 of record JAGAAZ010000019.1, read on the forward strand.
AAGAAGGCGAAAAAAGTGTGTGTGGCATATAGCGGCATGGGACGTTTCTTCCCTGAAGAGAAGATTATCATGACGGGCAACCCTGTGCGTCAGAATCTGCTGGAGTGCAATATTACGAAGGAAGAGGCTCGAAAGAGTTTTGGACTAGCTCCCGACAAGAAGACGGTGTTGATTGTGGGTGGAAGCTTGGGCGCCAGAACGGTGAATGAAAGTGTGCTTGCCCATTTGGAGGACATCAGAAAGAGTGAGGTGCAGTTCATTTGGCAGACAGGTAAGTTTTATAGTGAGCATATTTCAGAAGAGTTGAGTAAGGTGGCACCTGTCGAGAACTTGAAGGTGATGGACTTTATCAGCAGTATGGATAATGCGTATGCTGCTGCAGACATCGTGGTGAGCCGTGCTGGTGCAAGTTCTATCTCAGAACTCTGTCTGCTGGGTAAGCCTTGCATTTTGGTGCCTTCGCCCAATGTGGCGGAAGACCACCAGACGAAGAATGCACAGGCCTTGTCGAACAGAGGTGCAGCCATTCTGGTGAAGGATAAGGACGCCAAAGAGCAGCTGATTGGTATCGCACTCGAAACGGTGGTGGATGACGAGAAATTAAAATCATTGAGTGGAAACGTGAAGACGCTTGCTTTGCACAATTCGGCAGATGTGATTGCCGAGGAGGTGTATAAGTTGGCAGTTGAATATAAAAACAAACAGAAGTGATGCAGACGAAAGAGATGAAATCCGTGTATTTTGTAGGTGCTGGTGGCATTGGCATGAGCGCTTTGGTGCGTTATTTCCTGACGAAGGGTTATAACGTGGGAGGGTATGACAAGACACCAAGTGAGTTGACGGAAAAGTTGATTGAAGAGGGAGCGAAGATTCATTACGAGGAAAATGTAGAGGACATTGACCCTTGTTTCAAGCAAAAGGAGAGCACATTGGTGGTCTATACACCAGCCATCCCTGCTGAGCACAAGGAGATGGTTTATTTCCGCGAGAATGGATTTGAGATTCAGAAGCGCGCTCAGGTGCTGGGCTTCTTGACGCAGTCGCACAAGGGATTGTGTGTGGCTGGTACACATGGAAAGACCACCACTTCGACGATGGCTGCCCATTTGTTGCATCAGAGCAAGGTGGATTGCAATGCGTTCTTAGGTGGCATCTCCAAGAATTACGGAACCAACTACATCCTCTCAGATAGCGACTATGTGGTGATTGAAGCAGATGAGTTCGACCGTTCCTTCCATTGGTTGCGTCCTTATATGACGGTGATTACTGCCACAGATCCTGACCATCTGGACATCTATGGAACAAAGGAAGCATATTTAGAGAGTTTCCGCAAATATACGACGCTTATTCAGCCAGGTGGCGCATTGATTATCCATAAGGGTTTGGAGATGAAGGCTGATGTGCAGGAGGGTGTGAAGGTGTATGAATATGCCCGTGAAGAGGGAGATTTCCATGCCGAGAATATCCGTATTGGTGGGGGTGAGATTGTGTTTGACTTTGTACATCCCAACGGGGTGGTGAAGGACATCCAGCTGGGTGTGCCAGTGAGCATTAACATTGAGAATGGCATTGCTGCGATGGCTTTAGCGATTTTGAATGGTGTGACAGATGAGGAGTTGCGTGAGGGTATGAAGAGTTTCAGAGGGGTTGACCGTCGTTTCGACTTCAAGGTGAAGAACGACAAGATGGTGTTCCTTAGCGATTACGCACATCATCCGAACGAGATAGAGCAGAGTGTGAAGTCGGTGAGGGAGTTGTATCAGGACAAGAAAATTGCTGCGATTTTCCAGCCGCATCTCTACACGCGTACTCGTGACTTCTACAAGGAGTTTGCTTTAGCGTTGTCTTTGTTGGATTGTGTGTATCTGTGTGACATTTATCCTGCTCGTGAGTTGCCGATTGAGGGTGTGACCAGCAAGCTGATTTATGATCATTTGCGTCCAGGCATTGAGAAGCACCTCATTCACAAGGAGGACATTCTGGATGTCGCTCGGAGCAGGAACTTTGATGTGCTGATGTCGTTGGGCGCAGGCGATATAGAGAACTATGTGCCTCAGATCACAGAGATACTTTCGAAATAATTGGTAGAAACATTCAAAAAACAGAAGTAAGATGAAAATGTCCAAAGTCGTTAAGTTTACAGTGCTGTCGCTACTCTCGTTGGGATTGGTGGCATACGTGGCTTATGCGATGCTGTTCTTGTCAGGACCAGACGAGGATGAAAGATGCTCGGCTGTGGAACTGATTGTGAAGAAGGGTGACGATACCTCCCTCTTTGTGGATGAAAAGGACATTGAGAAGATGTTGAAGAATGCGAATGTGTATCCGAAGGGGATGCTGATGAAGGATGTGGATACAGAGAAGATAGAGGAAACCATTCGAGGAAACGAGTTTATTTCGAAGGTGGAGTGTTACAAATCCGCCAATGGTAAGCTCTGTGTGAATGTGGAACAGCGAATCCCCATCATCTTTGTGATTCCTGATGGAAAGGATGGTTACTTTGTCGATGCGCAGGGCAACATCATTCCGAATCATAGCAACGGCACGAATTTGGTGGTGGCTTCGGGCAACATCGATGAGAAATATGCCAGCAAAGAATTGGCTGAGTTTGGTCAGTTTTTGCAGACGGATGAATTCTGGAACAACCAGATAGAGCAGATTTACGTGATGAAGGACAGGAAGGGAAAGCATGTGGTGGAATTGGTTCCGAGAGTGGGCGACCAAATTGTCTATCTGGGTGCGCTGGACGATTATGAGAAGAAGCTCCGTAAACTCAAGACTTTCTATGAAAAGGCTGTTGGTACGGTGGGATGGAGAAAGTATGCAAGAGTGAATCTGGAGTACGAGAATCAGATTATCTGCACGAAGAGGTGAGAGGTATGGAGAGGTATGAGGTGAGAGGTAAGAAGTTAAATGTAAATTATCTATATATATGACAAATTCTGATAAAGATTTCATCGTTGCGATAGAGCTTGGTTCGAGCAAGATATCGGGTATCGCAGGTAAGAAGAAGGATGGGACGATGCAGGTGCTTGCCTACGCTGAGGAGAAGACGGCGGGGTGCGTGAAGCGAGGTGTCGTCTATAACATTGAGAAGACCTATCAGAGTATCAATACCATCATACAGAAGTTGGAAGCTGTGCTCAAGACGAAGATCACTCGTGCTTATGTCGGTTTGGGTGGTCAGTCGATGCGTTCCTACAAGTGTGTCATCAAGCGCAACCTGTTGACGCAGAGCTATATCACCAACGAACTGATAGACGCCATCCGTCAGGAGAGTTGCGAAATTCCGTTTAATGATTACGAGATGCTGGAGAATTTCCCTCAGGAATATGTGGTGGATTCGAGCGTCATCGCTGACCCTGTGGGCGTGATGGGCACTAACATTGAAGGTGAGTTTCTGGATGTCATTGCCAAGAACACGTTGCGTGCCAACATTGAAACGGTGTTTGCCAATGCTGGTGTGGAGATTGTGGAAGGCTTGATTTCTCCATTGTTGATGGCGAACAATGTGCTGACTGATGCGGAGAAGCGTTCAGGATGTGCATTGGTGGATTTGGGCGCTGATACCACAACGTTGGTGGTTTATAAGAACAATATTGTCCGCTACCTGGTGACCATTCCGCTGGGAAGCAACAACATCAACAAAGACCTCTCTACATTGCCGATTGATGAGGCTGAGACGGAAGAGGTGAAGGTGAAATATGGCGATGCTTCTCAGGAATTTGAGGCATCGGATGAAATGGAGCCACAGTATTATACCACATCGGATGGACGTCAGATTGAGGTAACCACGATCAAGAATGTGATTGAGGCTCGTATGGGCGAGATTATTGATAATGTCCGCAATCAGATCATCAATTCTGACTATAGTGGCAAGCTGTTGGCAGGTTTGGTCATCACGGGTGGTGGCAGCAACATGAAGAATATCGTCAAGGCATTTGTGAAGAGTACGAAGATTGACAAGGTTCGTGTTGCGAACAAGATCAACCAGATGGTCATCAAGACGTCGAACGCAACAGGTCTTTCGTTAGACAGTGCTGACTCTACCACGATTGTTTCTCTGCTCTTCGGAGGCAACGTTCCTTGTGGTGGTGAGGGTATCGGACGTGCACCAGACATGTTCGACCAGCAGCAGAAGGAAGAAGAGCGTCGTAAGCGTCAAGAGGAGGCAGATGCAGCAGCTGCTGCTGAAGCACAGGATGCAACCGCCTTCGATGCCATCAAGTCGGATATTCGTACGGCTATTGACAAGGTGAGGAAGCAGGATGACGAACTGAAGAAGTATGGTAGCGACAAGAAGGTGCGCCAGAGAGCCAAAGATCTTTCTCTCTCGATTCTTGACGAGACCATTGGTGAGAAGTACGAGAAGGCAGTCAAGGCGTTGGAGGGTAAGGATAAGTTCAAGCAGAGCCTCAAGGAAGGTGCTGAATTGGCAGAATTGCTCAAGCAGGCTGTGGATGACCTGACCGATCATGTGAATAGTGCGAACAAGGAGAATAGTGCGTGGGGACGTTTCAAGCGTACACTCAATGACTTGGTAAGCGATGATAATAATTAAGTGACATTGTAAGGACGAAGATATTAATTTAGAAAAACCTCGAATAAGATATGGCAGAAGAAGAGAACTTTGGTGTATTCAACTTTGCGAAGGGCGCCACAAGCATTATCAAGGTGATTGGCGTTGGCGGCGGTGGTAGTAATGCTGTCAACCATATGTATAATGAGGGCATTCACGATGTCACATTTGTAGTATGTAACACGGACAACAAGGCTCTTCAAGACTCTCCTGTGCCTGAAAAGATACAGTTGGGTAGCGAGGGACTTGGTGCTGGTAACCGTCCTGATAAGGCTCGTAAGGCTACTGAGGAGTCCATCGAGGCCATCAAGAGTATGCTTTCTGATGGTACAAAGATGGCTTTCATCACGGCTGGTATGGGTGGAGGTACAGGTACTGGTGCTGCTCCGCTCATTGCTAAGACAGCCAAGGATATGGGTATTCTGACGGTTGGCATCGTGACCATTCCGTTCCGTTGGGAGGGTAACAAGAAGATTGACCAGGCGTTGGACGGTGTGGAGGAAATGAGCAAGAACGTGGATGCCTTGTTGGTCATCAATAACGAACGTTTGCGTGAGATCTATCAGGACTTCACGGTCATCAAGGCATTTGCCAAGGCTGATGATACCCTTTGTAACGCGGCACGTTCCATCGCTGAAATCATCACGATGCATGGCGTCATCAACCTCGACTTCAACGATGTCAGCACGGTGCTGAAGGATGGTGGTGTGGCCATCATGAGCACTGGTTATGGCTCGGGCGAGAACCGTGTGACGAAAGGTATCAGCGATGCGCTCAATTCGCCTCTTCTCAACAATAACGACATCTATCGTGCCAACAAGATTCTCCTTCGTATCTCTGTGCCGGACGAGACGGGTGAGGGTAACAGCGCCCTGATGATGGACGAGATGAACGAAGTGCACGAATTCATGGCGAAGGTAAAGCGTGACGATGTGGAGACCAAGTGGGGGCTTTCCGTTGACCCATCGCTGACTGATCAGGTGAAGATTACCATCCTCGCCACAGGTTTTGGTGTGGAAGACATCGACTCTGACGAGCTGGGTAGCCGCTTAATGGCACGTGACAAGGAACAACAGCAGCGTGATGCTGAGAAGGCAGAGCAGGAGGCTGAACGTGCTCATCGTCGTGAAACCATTTATGGTCCTGACAAGAAGCACGGAACTATCCGTCGTCCATTGTACAGCTACATCTTCAAGGAAGAAGACCTCGACAACGAAGATGTCATCAGCATGGTGGAGACATCACCCACCTACAAGCGTTCCAAGGAGACGCTGCGCCAGCTTACCGATATGGGCAGCAACAAGTCGAACGTGATTGAACCTGGAACCACCATTCTGTTTAGCTGATCCGCATGATAGAAACGGCTCATCAGCATCGTTGAAATAGCAAATGCGCATTATCGACTCGGTAATGCGCATTATTTTTTTCTGACTGTCCGTATGGGAAAAAAAGATGTGCCGACTCGGTTAGAATCACTTCTGGCTGGTCGGCACGAGAATATATGTAAGAATTGAATGAAATGTTCGATTAAGCGAGCACAAAACCAAATTCATTTGAGTTTTGTCGAGCGTGAGAACATTCTGCAAATGTGCTAAGCGTCGATGTTCGCGTAAGTGGCGTTCTTCTCGATGAATTCGCGACGTGGACCCACATCCTCGCCCATCAGCATGGAGAAGGTGTAGTCAGCTTCTGCTGCATCGTCGATGGTCACCTGCTTCAGGAGGCGCGTCTCGGGGTTCATGGTGGTCTCCCAGAGCTGCTCGGGGTTCATTTCGCCAAGACCTTTATAGCGTTGCACCTTGATCTTGTCCTCAGAGCCCTCGCCATACGTGTCGATGAAGCGCTGCAGGGCTGCCTCGTCGTAGCAGTATTCGCTCACCTTGCCCTTTGTACACTTGTAGAGTGGGGGGGTGGCGATGTAGAGACGACCGTCGCGAATGAGTTGTGGCAGGAAGCGGAAGAAGAGTGTCATCAGAAGGGTGTCGATGTGAGAACCATCGACATCGGCATCGGTCATGATGATGGTCTTATAGTAGCGTAGCTTGTCGTAGTTGGCCTCCTTCTGGTCTTCAGGATTCAAACCGAACTTCACGCCCAATGCCTGGAAGATGTTGTTCACTTCTTCGTGCTCGAAGGCCTGATGCCATTTGACACGCTCCACATTGAATATCTTACCACGAATTGGAAGGATAGCTTGGAAGTGACGGTCACGACCCTGCTTGGCAGAACCGCCTGCTGAGTCACCCTCGACGATGAACATCTCGCAGTTCGCAGCATCCTTGTCGGAGCAGTCAGCCAGTTTGCCAGGCAGACCGCCACCCGTCATCGGGTTCTTGCGCTGCACCTTCTCACGGGCTGCACGAGCTGCCACACGAGCTTCTGCTGCCAGCACCACCTTGTCGATGACCATCTTGGCCTCCTTCGGGTGCTCCTCCAGATAGTATGAGAGCGCCTCGCCTACGGCCTGCTGAACGGCACCAGCCACCTCGCTGTTACCCAGCTTGGTCTTTGTCTGACCCTCGAACTGAGGCTCAGCCACCTTCACGCTGATGACCGCCGTGAGACCCTCGCGGAAGTCCTCACCGCTGATTTCAATCTTCTGCTTCTCCAGTTTCTCTGTGATCTTATTGTCGTCAGCATACTTCTTCAGCACACGGGTCAAGGCTGTACGGAAACCTTGCAGGTGCGTACCACCCTCGATGGTGTTGATGTTGTTGACGTAAGAGTGGATATTCTCGCTGTAAGAAGTGTTATACATGATAGCTACCTCAATCGGCGTGTTCTGCTTCTCTGTGTTCAGGTAGATCACGTCGTCGAACAGGCATGTACGGGTTGAATCGATATAGCGCACGAAGTCCTTCAAACCGCCCTCGCTGTGGAACACCTCCTTGCGGACACCCTCGATGCCCACCTCAGCATTCTTGTCCAAACGCATGTCGGTGAGCGTAATCTTGATGCCTGCGTTCAGGTAAGCGAGCTCACGCATACGGTTCGCCAAGATGTCGTACTTGTAAACCGTCGAGGTGAAGATGCTCTTGTCGGGCCAGAACTGCTGACGAGTGCCTCGCAAATCCGTTTCACCCACCACCTTCACGTCATACAGCGGCTTTCCCTTCTCATACTCCTGCTGATACACCTTGCCGTCGCGGAACACCTGTGAGGTCATGTGGGAAGAAAGTGCGTTCACACAGCTCACACCCACACCGTGCAGACCGCCCGACACCTTGTAAGAGCCTTTGTCGAACTTACCGCCGGCATGCAGCACAGTCATCACCACCTCAAGGGCGCTGCGATGCTCCTTCTCGTGCATGTCCACAGGGATACCACGTCCGTTGTCCTGAACAGTGATAGAATTGTCTTCGTTGATAGTTACTTCGATGTGCGTACAGAAACCTGCCAGCGCCTCATCGATAGAGTTATCGACCGTTTCATAAACGAGATGGTGCAAACCCTTCTCGCTGATGTCGCCGATATACATGGCGGGGCGTTTTCTTACTGCCTCCAAGCCCTCGAGGACTTGGATGTTACTGGCGGAGTAATTCGCCCCGTTCATCTGTGTTTCATCCATTTTTATATTCTCTTTTATAACGTTACAAAGTTACGACTTTTTCTTGACATAACAAAAGAAAAATGAAGAAAAATTCCCCTACGGGGAAAAAACTTCAAAATCGTCTGATTCATAGAGGAAAAAGGCAAGAAAAAGGCATAATAAATGAACGGAAGAAGCACAAAAAAGGTCGGAAAACTCATGTGAGTTCCGACCTTCTTGTCTCTATAGAATATTTGGCTATGCCGAATACTTCTTTTTTACCTCTTTCGCGCGATATTAGAGCTTAGCAATCAGCTTAGCTGTGTTTGACTTGAGGTTGGCAGCTTTCTTCCAGTGGATGATGTTCTGCTTAGCGAGCTTGTCAAGCATCTTCTGGAGTTTTGGGAACATTTCCTGAGCGGTTGCCTTGTCCTTCTCGTTGCGGATGTCGCGGAGGAAGTTACGCATTGTCTTTGCGTAGTAGCGGTTGTGGAGTCTGCGCTTCTCGTTCTGACGGATGCGCTTCAGACATGACTTGTGGTGTGCCATTTGTTTGTAAGTTTTTAATTGTTTGTAATTGTTTTGAAAAGTGCCCGTTGCGTGGGCTGATGGAGTCCGATGTGGTATGGCGCTATGACCTCGCACCCATCTCCATAAAAATGGTAGCCCGTAGGAGAGTCGAACTCCTCTTTAGAGAATGAAAATCTCTCGTCCTAGCCGATAGACGAACGGGCCAACCTAGCAGCAATTTTTCAATTGCGAGTGCAAAGGTACGACTTTTTCGCCGACCACCAAAACTTTTCGCCACTTTTTTTCTTCTTACCCTACTTTTTCGATGTTTTTCGTCTTTATATTCATGATATTCATTTCTCGATCAGCTTTAGAACAGCTTCACGGACAGCTTCTGGCTGACTGGGTCGAGGGGCTTCTTTGGTTACGATAGTGCCGTCTGGGGCAACGAGCACAAATGTTGGGAAACCGACCACACCAAGAAATTCTTCCACCGCATGCTGCTGATGATCTGGCAGGCGCAGGTTCTGGCAGTCGTCACCTTCAAGTCCGAAGCGCTTGGCGGTCTTCTGCCAAAGCTCTTTTGGAGATTGGTTGGCAAGATACATATAGGTGACGGGCAGTCCCTTGAGGGTCTTGTGCAATTGGTTCACATATTCCATTTCTCGCATACAAGGACCGCACCACGTGCCCCAGAGGTCCACATACACCACGCGACCACGATAAGGAGCAATGAGCTTCTGGAAGATGTCCTTGCCGTCAACAAGGCTGTCGATAGGCGTTTCGTCCAGCACTTGGACTTCCTCAACAGAAATAGCCTCAAACTTGGCATTCATGCCGTTGATATAGCTTTGCAGCTGACCGAAAGCGTCTGCCGTGAGTTGTGTGCGCAAGAACTTCTCGCGTTCTGGTGTCATTTCCCGATTGCAATCCTTCAGGAAGCGGTAGGATTTCATGAGCTGTTTCACGTCATCCGACGCATCTATGGCATCAATCAACGAGCAGTATTGTTTGAATTCCTTCAGCTGATAGTCCCCTTTCTTCTTCATGGCTTCGCGGATGAAGCCATTTTGAATGAGATCTTCAATGCGTACTACGTCGCTAAAATAGGTTGTCGCCTCGCGTGAGAGCAATCCTTGGGGATGCAACAGGTTGTGTGTTTTCACCTCATGCAACAAATCGAGATATTCTTGCGGCACCGTGTTTCCCTGTTCAAGAATCTTTGCCATAGATTCGAATATATGTCCCACGATATTCTGCGTCATATCCATTCCAAAGCCATAATCTGCCATCACGCGAAGTCCCTCCACATGGCGGCTTGGCAGGTCGGGATGAGCCGTGCAGAGCGTGTCTATGCGATAAAGGTTCTGCTCATGAATGCTGCGGATGGCTTGGGTAGCTTCTTGCAAATCGATGCCGAACATTTGCCCGTGGAAGTTCTCTATCTTCAGGGGATGTGTGATTTGTGCCTGATGAGCTTCGGCATTTTCTCCTGTGAAGACGCAACGGTCATTCACGTCATCAAGCAAGATTTCCGTTCTTGTTCCTGGACGACAGAAAAGATTGAGTGCTCCCCATACAATGCCTTGGATTTTATTGTTATCCCAAATCTGAATATGGAGCGTTTGAAACGCTGGAATCTTCACCGTCCAGCATCCATTGCTGTCAGTGATTGGCTTCAGTGCGATGATGTCACAAGCCCGGAAATCTGGATAAACCAATGTGGCTTCCTCGCCCTTTGTCTTGCTGGATAGCTGGAAACATACAGTAATCGTGTCAGGCGACACTTGTGCTTGCCCCACCAATGCGACAAGGGCAAACAGCATTGTGATGATGATTTTCTTCATTAATATATAAATTGTTTTAGCTCTTTTGTTCCTTCTCTTACTTCTTCAATGATTTCCATACAGCGGGCACGGGTGATACGAATGTTGGTGCCAACGGTTATCATGTCCTCGTCAGTGGGAAGTCCCTTGAAGTTGACAGTTGAAGCATGTTCGCCTAATGTATTGTCATTGGTGAGGTCGTAGGCGGGTGCTAGTTTCCATTTGCCTTCGCAACAGATAAAACTGAAGTTGCGTGCATGGTCATCATGATTACGGGCATAGACATTAAAAGCCATCCGGCGGAACTGCTGTTCTACCTCAATGGGCGATTGTGTCAGATAGCCCGTCAGCTGTAACAAGCTATGATAATCCATCTTTGGAGGTCTGATGGGTTCGTTCAGCAGGCCGCTGGCTGTCACCACATGAAGTCGCTGGTTGTCCGCGATGTCAAAACGCCGAGACGCGAAGTACTTCCCCTCTATCAACTTGAAGTCAGGTACGATGATGCCACACTGACGAGCCACTTTGTTGTATTGATACTCCATTTCTCCTATATTCTTGGGGTCGTATGTGTGACGGAACTTTACGAGCCAATGCCCTTCCGCGTCCGTAAAGATGCATTTGGGACGCACGCCACCTGAGTTACCACTGTTATAGAAGAGCACATCGGCATTGTTGTCGGTTTTTTCCGAAAGTACTTCAAGCGCCATCTGTTGCATCTCGTCAAACGAGCCTTGCCAATCGCTCTGCGGCATCTTGGTCTCAGGTTCATAACACAATGCGCCCATACCTGAACTGCCTACGAGGCTCAGTCGCTGAACAGGTGTAAGTGCACTATAATTAATGCCCGACTTATTAAGCACTTTGCGCAGAAGATACTCGCCATAGCCACCAGGCAGACTGTCCTCGAAAACGCCAAAGTTACCATTGAATGGAGAGTAATCGGCTGTTACGATGCCTGTTTTCAGAGGTAGTTTCAGAGGTGAAATGGAAAAGCCGTCGGCCACCCAGTCTTTGTCGTACTCAAACTGGCAGACATGCTTGTTCCCCATAGAAAGCGTTCCCACTTTCCTGCCATGATAAGTCACACTTACTGATTGTACATCCTTTATCATACGCCGCGCTTTCTGGTTTTGTTCTTTTGAATTTCCAACAGTTCTTCCATTGTGTCATACTTAGGCTCGGAGAGCAATTGTATAATATCCTCTGAATAGCCCAGCGCCTTGGCTAATTTGACATACGACTCCAGAGAAATGGAATGCTTCAGTTCGAAGCGCTGTATGCTTGAAGCAGGCACGCCGCTCATCTCCGAAAGACTCTTCGTTGAGATTTTCTTCTCCAGCCTACGTGCCTTCAGGTTTTCTGCCAACCGCTGCATCGTCACCTGTAGAGGATAGGGATCAAATACGTATCCGTTCTGCATCATATATTATGTATAAATCCTGTATTTCTTGTTTTGTACATCATATATTATGTACAAAGGTACGCTTTTTTTGCCGACTGCCAAAACTTTTCGCCACTTTTTTCTTCCAACTTTAGTTTTTCAATGACTTTGTTTGACAATTCCTCTTGGAAACGCAGGCTTTCTCCTCTTTTATCTGATTTTGATACCCAACACGTAGAAGTGGGGTATGGATTTCACGATCTCCGACGAAAGGTCGGGTTTGATGAGTTTCTCACCACAGAAACGACTAACGCCAGTTTCTGGTTCGTACCAATAGGAACCAAATAAAACGAGTGGGATGAATTTTCCTATCTCAACGGGAGAAACAAGTTCGAAAGGACGTGATTCGTATCTGTAACTCTGTTTCGTAGGCATCTCTGGCGCATCAATTGGTTGGAGATTCAGCGTACCATTGAAGCCGCCAGCGCCAACGGATTGGAAAGAATAGACATACGTTGAATCGTTACTTGAGGGTGCAAATCCGATGACGAGTTTTTCTTCAATCGGGAACGAAAGGCTAAAGCCCAGCACATCTTTGGGTTCTTTTCCGTCAACATATTCCATGATAACTGGTTCAACCGACTTGTCCTTGAAGTCTTTCATGTCGAAGCTGTAGGCGATGTACCCTTGGGCATTTAGCAATTGCAGGTAATCGGCCAACGTCGGCTCGTTCGCTCTCAGCTCTTGTGCTTGCCCCACCAATGCGACAAGGGCAAACAGCATTGTGATGATGGTTTTCTTCAAAATCATATTATTTCAGTGTGCTTTCTATTGCTTCTTTTATTGGATCAACCCCTGAGAAGCCGATAGTCTTGAAGGTCTGATTGCCATCAATGTAGCAACAGCCAACACGAAAGTGA
>JAGAAZ010000020.1 GCA_017614895.1 Bacteroidaceae bacterium
CACGGTCTTCAGGCTTGTTCAAGCGATACTTCGGACCTGGGGCACCATTCACCCATCCAACAGAGGAATTGTACCAGATCAATGGCTTCACGCCCTTCGACTTAGCATAGTTGACAGCATCCACTACAGACTTACCGTCCTTCATCTCATCCCATTCAGCGTCAATCAGCACATAAGGAAGGTGCAGGGTTGCTGCAAAATCCACATACATCTTAATGATGTTATAGTCGTTGGAACCATGATTGTAAGCCCAATACACCCACGATACCACGCCTGGCTGAATCCAATTGGTGTCACCCAGCTGGCAAGGCTCCGACACATCCGTGACCAGCGTTGATTCCACCACATCCGCCAACGAACCAATCATGGCAATGCGCCAAGGGGTATGCCAATCACCATCAAGTGCCACCTCGTTTTGGTCAGGACACACACGATATTCCTGTGGCTTACCATCGTTAAAGAGCGATGCTGCACTCTGGCGACGTTCGATATTCGCCTCCGTGAGCAAAACATACAGATCCCCTGCTGGCTGAATCAGCACAGGAAACCCCCAACGGGTGTTAAAGGAATCCATGACTTGAGAACCACCAAAGCCGCCTACCGTTTTCACTTGACCCGTAGTTGTCAGTGGGAAGAAGCCCTCATAGCCGTCGCTCCACTGCTGTATCCAACGACGCGTGCCGTCTGGAATGGTATAAACCGTTTGTTCTCCCTTCAGTTGATCTCCCTTCAAGCCTGAAAGCTCATAGCGGAATGCCACACCATCATTATAGAGACGGAACACCAACTGCACAGGCTTGCCGTTCTGGTCGGCATACTCACAGACATACTCGTTCGCCACATTCTGTGGATGAAGGCGCTTTCCCTCCTTCATCTGGTAGTCAGCCTTCACCTTACCACGCTTCACCATGCGCTGGAAAGTGAGTCCCTGCCCCACCGTCGAAGTAGTGATGCCCACCTGCGAAATGTCCAACACTTGCTGCCCATTGCAGCTGATGACATAACCATTGCCCTGCTGCTGCAAAGACAACTTACCATTGGGCGACACAGCACGCACAGGCTTGGCCATAGCCACAGCCGTACACACCAACAGGAATGCCGCCAAAACTAATTTCTTCATTGGATACATTATTATATTTAGGTTTTCCGTGCAAATTTAAGCATAAAAAATGAGATAAGAAAGGATTTGAAGAAATAATTACTAACGATGAAGACGCAACACCATATAGAATAGAAAAACAAGGGGACGTGTCTTCTCGACACATCCCCTCGTCCTTGTTAAGGAATTTACTTTACCAAATTTATTTAACCAAAAACTTATATTACTGAATATAAACTTTCTTAGTTATTCCACCTTTGTGCTTAGCGTCTGCTGGTTCGGGCTTCCTTCGTTGCCCTTCCACCAGCCGAGCACTGCACCCCAAGTGTACGAAAATTTTACTCAACAAAAATTTTCTTCACTTGTCCGTTAGCGTACTTCACGATGTTGAAGCCCTTCTGAGGAGCGCTGAGCTGAACACCGTTAACAGTGTAGTACTCAACTGCGCCTTCAGCTGCATCAGCAACCTCGTCAATAGCTGTTGGAGCTTGCTTACCGAGGTAGAAGAGCTGCCAGTCATCCATGATCACCCAGTCGTTACCAATAGCTGCGAGCTTGCGGATACCAACCTCAACATTGCTTTCCTCAGAGAGGTAGAATGTCAGAGAGTTAGCGTAAGCGTTAGCATCCTTCTTGCAAGCAGCGTAGAAGCCTTGCATAGAAGCTGGATAGTAATATACCAACTCTTCGAGTGACTCGTCATCCACTGCACCTGTAGCAATTCTTGAATCGAGTGGGTAAGAACCTTCGTCGTGACCAGTGTAAGTAACACCTTCCTTCTGGTCTGCCTCATCAATTGTACCATTCATGTAGTGAATAGCTGTTGCGTAATTTTCACCAGAAACTTCGTCAACTTCCCAAGCAGTTCCGCACTGAGTGAATGAGTTCTCAGTAGCCTTGAGAGAGTAAATAGACTTCACGGCCTTTCTCCACTCATTGTCGCTGCTCTTAGCGAAGAGTACAGCATTATTTTCAGGATAATCTTCCTCGCTCTCAGCTGCTTCGTATGCCTTGCGACCATCGTTGCTAACACCACCACCATTGCGATAGAGTGCACGAACACGGAGTTCGTAAGTACCTGCTGGCAGACCATTCACTGTCTGAGAGAAGGTGAATGTATCTCTGTTCCAAAGCTCAGCATTGGTTCTTACACCCTTGTCGTCATAAGAATATTCGTTATTGCCTGCAGCACTAGTGTTTTCAGTTGCCCAACCCTTAGAAGGACCTTCAGTGAATGATGGGTTGATCAACAGGAAGGTTGCTTCAACAGGGTTCGTCAAAGTAGCCTTGTCAATACCCTCAGCAGCAAACTTAGCCTTGTTGTAAGGAAGACCCAGAGCGAGCTTGAACTCATCGAGCTTCTCAACAGTAGCGAAGGTTGCAGTCAGATAAGCGTTCTGCTCTTCAATAACTGGAGCAACCAAAGCGTCCTTAACGTAGTCACCAAGAGACTCACGATAATCCAAATAAGAAACGTATGCCTTGTACTGGTCATCGTTAGCGATAGCGTCAGTATAGAACCATTCGCCTTCTTCTTCTTCACCAATATTCAGAGTTTCCAAAAGGGCTGTATTGATGAAAGAAGCCTCTGCACTAGCATCGTCGAAACCATACTTACCAGCCAAAGCTGAGAAGTTGTCGATACCCTTCCATGCAGTAACAGTAGAGTTAGCCTTAGTGATGTAGTCTTTAGCTGCCTTCACTGCTTCTTGAGCTACCTTATAAGTGTCAGCATCAGGAATTGTTGTAGGAACCTTCGCAAGAAGCTCTTGTGCTACCTTCTTGTCACCATTCCATGACAGAGCTTCAGCACCTTCCTTAGCTTCGTCAAGAGCAGGCTTCAGCAAAGCTGCATAGTCTGGAGTCTCACCATAGTAGTAGAGACGGAAACCTGTCCAAGCAACGAAACCGTTATCATGACCAGCAACAATCAGCTCATTATTAGTAACATTGACGAAGTCTGTTTCCAATTCTTTCCACTGGTTGATGTCCTTACCCCACCAGCCACCTGGCTCAAGGTAATCTGATTCAGAAACATCTTCACCAGACTTCAAGTAGATACGGCACTTACAAAGCTTCTCAGCAGAATCCCAGTCATTCATCCATGTCTGACCAAGTGCTTTCAACTTATAGAAGCCATTAGGAATGCCGACCACTTTCTGAGCAACTTCACGTACACCATCGTCAGTGTGAGGCATATCCCACTTCTTCACACAAGTAAGTTGGTCATTCCAATAAAGAACAAGACCTGTGTTCACCTTATACCACTGGCCTACAGCATTCTGGTCGCTTGTAAATGGCACCTTGTCAGCAAGGAAATTAGTCTCTGTGATGACGACCTTATTACCATCATTATCTGTATACCAACCATCCTCTGTGCTATCAATATCATCGACACCAGCCCATTCTGTAGCAAGAGCAGCCTCATTAGCTACCCATGTGTTATTTTCAGCATCCCATGTGGGTTCAAATTCTGGGTTGCAGAACCAAGGATAGCTGATAAAGGCTGTGAAGTCCCATGAACCGTCTTCACCCTTAGGAGAAGATTTCATGTATTCGAGACGAGCAGCGTACAAATCATCACGCAGTTTCGAATAAGTGTCCCAACCCTCTTCGCCTTCATATGTATAATCGTCTGACAGAGTTGCCTTAGCTGCCTCAAGTGCCTTATTCAAAGCATCTTTACCTGGATAATCAGTAGTTGTAGCCAAAGCATCAATAGAATTGATTGCACTCTTCAACGAAGCCATATCATTCTTAGCGCTCGTAGCATTATCTTTCAATGCTGTCAACACATCTCTTGCAGCGTTAGCAGTTTCAAGATCGAACTCATAAGGATCACTTCCGTAATCAATCTGTTCAAATATCATCAAAGCATCACCAAGCTTTTCTGCCAACAATCCCCCGTTATTTTCATCATCCCTCATCTCGTGCAGTTCGTTCAGAAGGTCGTCGCAGTCACTTTGTGCTACCATCAATTCATCATCTGCACCTACTGCACCATTATAGTACAACTTGACATTTGTCAGGAAGAAAGTATCGCCACCACTCTGTTCTCCAGTTTTCATGGCACCCAACTTCACATAACCATCTTTAGTAAGGAAGAAGTCAACAATATTATACACAACATTGTCGTCCTCGTATGGACCATATTTGCCAGCTGCAAACCAAGCCAAAGAACCATTTACACCACCTGGTCCCCAAACAGTTTTGCCACCAACCGTATGTGAATGGTCAATAGCCCAATCAGCATCACCTTCAACACCAAAATAAATCTGGTCTTCTACAAGCTCAAACAAACGTGGCATCAAAGGATTCTTAAAGACATGACCTCCTTTAAAAACATCTTTACTACTATCGTATTCGCCATTCTGAACAAAAAGTGACGCATTGTCTTGCCATTGCGAATCATAGTTGATGAAATTATCAGTGTCCTGATCTTCACCACCACCACGATAATAACCCTGACAGGTTACTCTATACTTTCCTTTTGGAAGCAGTACATACTGAAAGACTGTAGTCTTCGAACCAGAATTCCAAGACTCGAAAAGACCTCCGTCAAGATTGGGGCTTGAGGCATCTGAGTACTTCCACACTATACCCTGATCTGCAGGAATGGTAAACGAAGGGTTCTGAATGATCCCCTCAATTTCTTGCCCTACTGTCCACTTCGATGCATCAGGAACATTCTGGGCAAACATTGCAACAACACCCATAAGGAGCATTGATGCGGTAAGTAAAAATTTCTTCATAAATGGAAAAAATTTGAAATTAATAAAAGATTTAGAAAATTAATATAAGCGTTTGTTAGTTTTCTCCGAAAAGATGCCGCAAAAGTAGGAAGTTTTTAAATACGAAACAACACCTATTATCATTCACGGAAAAACTTGTTACAATATTTATAATAATAAAACGCGCATGTTTCATAACCGAAAAATTATGTTTCGCTATGTGGCATGAAAAAATTTTTATGAATTTTGTGCTCATGTAACAAAAATGTTGTAACTTTGCCCGCAAATAGCATCAGAGAACTAACTACAACACGATAAGGCCATGAAGTATAGATTCATTGGTTGCCTATTATTAGCCTATCTATGTGTGTCTTCACCATTCAGGCTTAATGCGCAAGTCATACGACTTTACACAACGCAACACGGACTTAAAACAAACAACTGTCACAGTGTGGATCTTGACTCTCGCGGATTTGTGTGGGTGTCAGGATCGAACGCATTGGGACTGTTCGATGGTACCAAATTTCAGTATCTGCCCACCACCACAAAGGATGGCAGGCAGCTCTTCCAGATGTCAAATGGCGTGAGCGAAGCAGGCGACAGCAAGTTCTGGGTCTATACCACTCAAGGACTCTTCCTGTTAGATGCACGCACCATGCACTTTGAGCACATCTTCCTGTCGGAGCAAGAGGACAGCATCTACGGATTCTCCAGCAACAGCATCATCGACTATCCTAAAAAGGATTACAAGTTGGTGACCACTGATGGCTTTGACTCGTATTTGTTGAACACCAAGACCCTGAAGATCGACGAAGCCACATCAGAAAAACTGAATAAGGCGCTTCGCGAGTCTTTCATTACTCAACCTGTCATTGACAAGCAGCAACGTCTGTGGGCCATCGGGCGTTACATCAAACTGGAGTGCATCGATCTCAAGACGTTCAAGCCTCACCCCATCAACTATACCTCTGGGGCGGCTGCCATCGTGGAGAAGAGCACCATTACCCGCCTGTTGGAAACAGAAGAGGGTATTCTCATCGGCACCAATCACGGATTGCTCATCTATGACCGAAAGACAAATCTCGTACGCGAGCCCCATACCTACACAGGCGACTTATATGTCAGTGCCATTCTGCGCACACACGACAATCGCATACTGGTAGGTACGGATGGACGTGGCATTTGGGAATACAAGAAGACAGAAGAGGTGTATTCCATCGATGCTATCTACGACCGTACGACCGACTTTAGCATTGCCTATGGTAAGGTGATGGACCTGAAGGAAGACAGCAAGGGCAACATCATCGCTGCCTTCCTGCAAAAAGGTCTGGTGGTCATTCCTCCTCAGAACGACTGTTTCCACTATCACCCTATCTCTCCCCTCAACAACATGAACAATGCCACCTGCATCACGTCAATGACGATCGACAGCCAGGAAAACTATTGGGTGGGAACAGATGGATGTGGGGTATTCACCACAAACGGTATGCACCTTGCCTCTGCTCGTCCCATCAACAACGGGCTGCACTCTCTCTTGGTGCAGGATGTGAAGATTGACAAGCACGGCACAGTGTGGGCAGGCACATACGGAGGTGGTGTTCAATGGCTGGAAAATGGTCAATGGAATAGCCGAGGACTGGAAGAAATCGGACAAGAGATGGTGATGACGATGTGCTATAACGCAGAAGAAGACAAACTGCTGATTGGAACCAACGGGCATGGGATCATCTGTATCAACGTTGTTGACAAGACATTCAACCGCTTGACTTTCCCATTTGCCTACAATCAATGGATCAGCAGTTTGCTGCAAGACTCGCAGGGTACCCTGTGGGTGGGTTCCAGCACGGGCGTATTCTCCTACGATGCATCGAATGGCAAACATGAGGAAATCAATCTCAATGGAAACCGCATCAGCAACTCAAATGCTATCCAGCAGGATGGAAATGACATCCTCATCGCCACAGAAGAAGGACTCATTATATATAATATAAAGAATAAGAGCCAGGTACTTATCGGAAAGGAACAAGGTCTTTCATGCCCCACCATCAGTACCATCACAACTACAGACGCACACATCTGGGTAGCTACACGCATCAATATCGCGTCCATTGACAAGAAAACGCATGAGGTGCGCAACTACTCTTCATTCAGCGGATACGATGTGGGCGAGTTCCATCGCAATTCTTACGTGAAACCAGGGCATGGCTACATTCTATTTGGAGGCGACAACGGCATCATCTGCTTCACCCCAAAACTCATTGCCAACCGTCCCACAAAGGTGGAGCCTGTCTATTTCACCAGCTTCACCACACCACTGAACACGGAAAAGATGGATGCCAGCATCTTCTATGCCAAGAACATCTGGTTGGAACATGACAATGCCACCTTCAACATCGAGTTCTCATCAGTGGAACTGGGTGATCCTGAACGTATCCATTATGAATATATCTTGGAAGGAATCGAGAAACAATGGCACACGGATGTAACTACACCTTCAGCTCGCTTCTCAGCCCTTCCTCCAGGCACCTACACCTTCCGTGTCCGTGCTTATCTGGAAGATACCCCCTCGGAATGTATGGAGAATGCCATCACCATCCATGTGGCTGCCCCTTGGTACGCCACCATCTGGGCTCTTCTCCTCTATATGCTCATTATCCTTGCCATTGCTTACTTCATCTACCACCAAATCAGATTGCGCAAGCAGCAGAAGGAGCAACTCCGTCGCACAGATGAGCAGAACCGTATGAAGGAAGAGAAACTGAACCTCTTCACCTCCATCACCCACGAACTGCGTTCACCACTGACCATGATCGAATCGCCCCTGAAGCAGCTGATGACAGAGGATCAAGACCCCGAGCACCAGACACTTTACGAAGTGATGCAGCATAACTGCAACCGTCTTTTGGGCATCGTGAAGCAGATTACCGACATCCGCAAGATTGACTCTGGTCAGATGGTGCTGCATCCAGAAGAACATGACTATGTGGAATATGCCAACCACGTATTTGAGCAATTCCAGGGCATCGCTAAAGTGAAGGAAATCACTTTTGAGATTGAGCATGGTGAAGAGGAATTGCCGATGATGATGGATAAGACACACTTTGAGAAGATCATCACGAATCTGCTGAGCAACGCCTTCAAGTTTACGCCTCAAGGTGGTAAGGTGATTGCCAAGAGTGGACTGGAAGACAACAAGGTCGTGCTGCATTTCTACAACAGCGGACCTCAGTTCTCAGAGGAGGATCTGGAACATCTATGGGAACGCTTCTATCAAGGCAGTGCTGGCATTGATTCGAATGGCTCAGGCATCGGGCTGAACCTGGTGCACGACCTGGTGAAACTCCACCATGGCACCATCGAAGCCAGGAATGTGGAGCCTGTAGGTGTGGAGTTTATCCTGTCCTTCCCTTATTTCAATGGCTTACAAACCACCAATACCATCCAGACACGTGCCACCATCCTGATTGTGGATGACGACCTGGAACTCTCGAAATTCATGAGTGACCAGCTGGGCAAAGACTACAACATCATCACAGCCTACTCAGGCAACAGCGCATGGAAGAAGGTGTTGACACATCGTCCAGATGTGGTGATTACCGATTATCACATGCCTGATGGCAACGGCATAGAACTCTGTCAACAGATCAAGTCCAATCCTGAAATCAACAACACCCCTGTCATTCTGCTGACAGGTGAAGGTGATGAGGTGCTGCGACTTCAAAGCCTCAACATGCAGGTGGATCACTATATGGAGAAACCTATCAACATCGTTGTGTTGCGCTCTGCCATCAGCCAGGTGCTTCGAGTACGTGAAACGCTCCTCAATAAGCTTAACCGCACGGAAACTGTCAACGAAATGCCGAGACCTGTGTTGGAGAATGCACAAGAGAAGTTCTTCGAACGTGTAAACGAAATCATTAAGAAGCATCTGGATGAATCAGACTTCTCCGTGCAGCAGCTCAGTGAAGAGGTGGGCATCAGCCGTGTCCATCTGAACCGTAAGATGAAGAACCGTTATGGTGTATCACCCAACATCTTCATTCGCTCTTTCCGTCTGAAACAGGCAGCATATCTGTTGGCTTTCAACAAGGCAAACATCAGTGAAGTGGCATACGCAGTGGGCTTCTCCAGCCACTCCTACTTCACCACCGCCTTCCACGACTACTTTGGCATGTCGCCTAAGGAATTTGCCCTCTTCTACTCACAAGAAGAGAACAAGGAAGCCTTGCAAAAATTACTGGAATAAGAAATGAGGGTATGCCGATGTGACATACCCTCATTTTTCTTGTGCCCGTCTCTCTTCTCAACAGAGGAGTCGGAGAGACTTATTGAATATACACTTTCTTTTGGTCAGTACTACGGATGTAGATACCAGTTGTCGGGTTCTCCACTGGTCTGCCCTGCAAATCATAGTAGATAACCTCGGCATCTGACTGAGGAGTTAGCAATGACTCCACGCCTGTGGCAGGGTTCTCACCGTCATCACTGAGATAGACATCTTCAATGTAGAGCGAATTGCTAGCATCTGTGGAGAAGCCTACCATATAGACATGTGATGGGTCAATCTTCTTGCCATCTTCCGTGGTCATGGCTGTCAGGTCAATCACTTCCTTCTTGGAGGAGGCAGGGATGGCATAACTGTAGCATGGATTCAGGTAGTCGTCGGTGTCGAAGATCTTGAGCACAGGCTTGCAGGATGCCTTACGCTTCAATTTCACCACGAGATATTTATGAGCTGAGAAATCCACTCCCTTGCTGTAGCGCCAGCCACCAAAGTTGCCATTGTCCGTACCAGTGAGGTAGCTGATAGCACCTGTCGTAACAAACTGACCTTGCAGGTAAAGGGAAGGATTGAATGCGTCTGCTTTCAGTGGGAAGTAGGTCTCGGAGGTGTCAAAATCAATCTCCTTCTTCTGATCGAGGATTTCCAGCATCTTCTCTGCATAACGCTGGCCAAGCGTACGGTAGCCTTCAGCTGTGAAGTGATAATCATCCACTCCTGAGAGGCCCTTGGCAGAAATGACGTATGAATTTGGAATGACTGAATATGTTTTGGCGATGATGCTGTTATGAGCAGAACATTTACCACCATTCTCCTGATAGAGCGTTTCACCCATCAGCAGCGGTGTTTCCTCTTCATTCAACCCGAGGTCATTAAGCAGACGGATATAGACGCGCTTCACCCTGACAGGCCAGTCCTTCTGGCCATTGTCCGTGCATCCCTGATGAAAGAGGATGCCCTTGATGACACCATTCTGCTGTGCCTTCTTCGCCATGGTGACCAGCACCTTATAAGGGTCGTTATCGTATGCTGCACAATACTCCTTGAACCACGTTGCCTGCTTCTTGATGTAGTCAGCACATTTATCCTCATCGAAGAGATCGATGGAGCAACCGCCCACAGCCACATTGATGACGCCCACCTTGATGTTCTCAGGCAGATTCTTCACCATCGTGCGACCGAAGTAGTCAGCAGGGGTGAGCCCCCGTCCTTCATTCATCTCGCGACACAAAGGAGGATAAGCAATGTACCATTTACCTTTCGTTCTGTTGGATGAAGGCATATCAACGGCAGTCATCATCCTAAAGCGAGGATCCACATACTCACGGTCTTGTGCCTCAATGATGGCATTTCCTTCCATGTTCGACTGTCCGAAGCAGAGGTAGATGTGGAAGTTAGGGTCAAAACCCTCAGGCTGTTCCATCTCACCACCATTCACCACCTTATTCTTGGAGGCTGCAGTGCTTTCAAAGAGTTCGATACGTGGCGTCAGTTTCTCAATGGCCTTGGTCATATCAGCATCTGTTTTCATCTTCTCAGGCGCATAGGTATCCAGGGCCTTCTTCAAGGAAGAATACACAGCCGTTGAGGTCATTGCAGGTGTGTCCTTCCATTCGATGACCAAGTTTTTTGCCTTTTGATACATTGCCTGATACTCCTCTTCCAGCGTCTGGAAACTGAACTGCTTACAGAAGTTCCATATCTCCTGAGAGTTGCCTGATGAAGGGTTGTGCCAATTGGCATTATAGGAGAAGAGCTCCACCATGCTTCCATCTTTACCATTGGTCCACACTTCCTTGTCACCAGTGTTGCCACCTGGAGTTCTGTAATTAGTGGTTTTTTTATATTCTTTACACTGGTCCAGATCTTTTGCAAGCGATGTAACATAACCACGAATATCCCAGTCGTTATACTTGAACACATCGTCTCCATAAGCATGGCAATGAATCACATTGACAGGTTTCTTGCACTTCATAAACTCTTTGCCACCAAAAGCAATACCGCTGGTTGGTGCAAAAGCAGCAATCTTGTCCTGCATGTCAGCCATGCTACTATATATAAGCGCAGACCCCATAGAGAAGCCAGACCAATAGACACGATTTTTGTTGATGGTGAACCTGGTGTACATCTCATCAATGGTTTGGCTCACGAAGTCACGGTCTCTGGTGCCACCCGTGTCCCAACTCTTGTCAATACCATTGAGGTAAGCGATGATGAACTTCTCCTTATCGATGAGTTCGTACATGTGGTCACAACTTGCCTGATAACCAGCATCCTGATTCATACCATGCGTGACAATCATCAACGGCATGTTCTTCGCAGAGGTGCTGGGTGTGTAGACAATCATACTTCGGTTCTGTCCATTCACCTTGATGGTGATGTTCTGCTGCTTATAGGCATGGATAGAGAGAATGCATGCCAAAGCGCCAACAAAAAAAGTAATTAAACGTTTCATATAGGTTTTGGTTACTGAATATATACTTTCTTTTGGTCAGTACTACGGATGTAGATACCAGTTGTCGGGTTCTCCACGGGTCTGCCTTGCAAATCATAATAGATGACTTCGGCATCTGACTGAGGAGTGAGCAATGACTCTATGCCCGTAGCAGGATTTTCACCATCATCACTGAGGTAGAGGCTCTTGATGTAGAGTGAATTGCTGGCATCAGTTGAGAAACCAACCATATAAATATGAGAAGGATCTATCTTCTTGCCATCCGCCGTCGTCATGGCAGTCAGGTCAATCGCTTCCTTCTTGGAAGAGGCAGGGATGGAATATTCGTAGCAAGGATTCAAATAGTCGTCAGTATCGAAAATCTTCAACACAGGCTTGCAAGATGCCTTGCGCGCCAATTCAACCACCAGATACTTATGCTCGGTGAAGTCCACACCTTTCGAGTAACGCCAGCCACCAAAGTTGCCGTTGTCCGTACTCTTGAAAGAACCGAGAGCAGCTGAAGCAGTAAACTGGCCTTGCAGATAGAGCGATGGGGTGAAAGCCTCAATTTTCATAGGGAAGTAAGTTTCTGAGGTGTCAAAATCTATCTCCTTTTTCTGGTCGAGGATTTTCAGCATCTGCTGTGCATAACGCCTGCCTAGTTCGCGGTAGCCTTCTGCCTTGAAGTGAAGGTGGTCTTCGCCATTTCCTGTGTTTCCCACACAACCTTCAGAAGAGATAACGTATGAATTAGGGATGACCGTATGGGTCTTGGCAATGACAGCATTATGTCCCTCACAATAGCCACCTCTCAGTGTTTCGCCTATGAGCAGGGGGGTCTCTTCCTCATTCAGTCCAAGGTCATTGAGCAAACGGATATACACGCGCTTCACCTTGACAGGCCAATCAGCCTGACCATTGTTGGAACATCCTTGATGCAGGAGGATACCCTTGATAACACCTACCTTCTGTGCCTTTTTCGCCATCGTGACCAACACCTTGTAAGGATTGTTACCATATTCAGCACAGTAGTTCTTGAACCACGTGTCTGCATTTTTGATTTGATCCGCACACTTGTCTTCATCAAAGAGTTCAATAGCACATCCACCTACAGCCACATTGATGACACCCACCTTGATGCTCTCAGGCAGATTCTCCACCATCGTACGACCAAAGTAGTCAACAGGGGTCAAGCCCGTACTGTTGCGACAGAGAGGAGGAGTGGCAGTGTACCAATTGCCTTTCTTTCTGCTGTAAGATGGCATATCAACGGCAGCCATCATCTTAAAACGTGAGCTAACACCTGTGCGGTCTTTCGATTCGATGGCAGCATTGCCCTCCATGTTTGATTGTCCAAAGCAGAGATAGATGTGGAAGTTAGGGTCAGGTCCATCAGATTGGGCATGAACGGAAACGATGCACGCCAATGCCACAAATAAAGAAATAAATAGACGTTTCATATTTCTGTTCTTTATGGGATGAATACTTTTTTACGGTCACTGCGACGAATGTAGAAGCCATGTGTTGGATTCTCCACTGGTCTGCCCATCAGGTCGAAGAAGCCTTCCTCTTCATCAGAAATACCTGTTTTAGGTGCATTGATAGCTGTTTCGTCAAGTTCCAGCGTCAGTTCCTTCAGGTAGATGGTCTGTCCTGCAGAAGACGTGGTGGTGAAGCCTGCGATACGGATATGGCTGAGGTCCAAATTCTCGCCTGAAACCTTCTTCAAATTCTGCAATGGAATCTCTATATCACGCTCGCTCTTGGGCAAGGTGAACTCATAAGCCTCGTTCCAATAGTTGCTGGAATCATACAGACGGAAGACCACATTCTCTGCCGTCACCTTCTTTGCCAAATGAATGGTCAAAGACTTGTATTTAGAGAGATCCAAGCCTTCTTCCTCCTCATAACGCCAACCAGAGCAACCGAGATTCTTCAAATACAGGATGCTACTAAGGTCGGTGATTGTTGCAGTTCCTTCACCACAAATGTTGGGATTGAACCAATCCTTCTTCATGGCAAACGGATTTTCTGGGATTTCCTGCTTAGGCTGATAACGGGTAAGAGACGCATAATTCTCCTGGAAGTATTTTTCGTACCAGTCGAAACATGCCACACCGCAAGCCTCGTAAGGGTCAACACCATTCTTTTCCATCGCAGCTTTAAAAGCAGGCGTCACTTTTTTCTTGTTGATGTAATCATCAATATCAATATAGTCACCCGTACCTGTCAAAGTCATGGAGACATTGCCATAATAGTCAAGAATAGCCTTATAAGCCTTACCCCACTTGCTGGTGGAGGCTGTTGCCCATGTTCCATAATTTCCATAGACAGGCTGTCCCATTTCATTATAATTCTTGATGTTAGAAGAATTCTTGGGACTCCAATCGACTTCTGTAATCACAATAGGATTGGTGCGAATGATTGGCACAGACTCACCAAATTTTTTAATGGCATTATTAACATCACAATGCTCATCACTATTGTCATACCAGCCAGCATAATTGTGTACTGCATAGCCAATGTTGTCACCAGTGATGGGGTACTTGATATAGTCACGATAGTTGCTCTGATAACCTGTACCAGGAATCAGGATGATGCCCTTGAAACCATTCGCACGAATCTTGTCAACAATAGGCTGGAAGAAATCATGCAACGCTTTTTCCGAGCTATTTCCATTGGCCAACTTCACATTAATAGGCTCATTAGCAAGCTCCAAACTAATCTGTCCACAATATTTCTGGACCAAAGTGTTTTTGCTCACACGATCCCACACATCCAAAAGGAACTTCTGATAACTGCCACCCACATAGATTGTATTTGGACACACGCCTGGTGGGCGCATGATGACATACATCTTGTTTTTCATGGCCTTTTGGGCAATCGGCACATACAAAGAACTCAAGTAGTTAGTCAGACGAGTACCCGTGTATTTACTGATGTCTGCCTCACTATCGCCCGTTTCCCTGTCGTCCACCTTCCACGAACCTTTGGTACCATTCGTCCATGCAGGATCGAGATGCAGACGGAAAATGTTGCAATAAGCTCCTTGGTCGTAATCAGTGATGGCTGTGAAAAGCTTCTCAAAGTAGGCGATGCAGCTGGTCACACCATTACTGTCATAATTCCAGCCCCAACGTCCACCATTGAAGTATGCATTCGGTGTGTCCATCACACCATGCAGCACTACTTTGTTGCCTTGTTCGTCCTTAAAGTAATTGCCATCCACATGCAAGGGTGGCAGACCCGCTACTGTCTGTTGTGCTCCAGCTGGCATCGCCACTGAGCCCACAGCACAAATCATAAAGAATTGAATCAGTTTTTTGAATTTCATATACGGAATTGTTTTGATTTAGATGCTTTTATTTGTTAGTTTTCTGTTTTCGGGTACAAAGGTACGACTAATTTCACACCTCTGTTTGCAAAAATGGAAAATCTTTTTTAAATGGTGTAACTTTAACACTTGTTTATCGCATAAAGACCTTTTTTCCATCCCTGCCTTGGATATAGAGTCCTTGAGTAGGTGTTGTCACAGGTCTGCCCTGCAAGTCGTAATAGAGGGCATCGTCATCTTCATCAACTACCAGCACAGATGAGATGTCGGTAGGCGTTACACCATCATCACTCAGGAACATCTCCTTTACATAGACGGATACATTCTCAGGAAGCTGGAAACCAGCACAATAAATGTGGGAGAGGTTGAGTTTCTGTCCATTCTCCTTCTTCAGCCCCTGTAAATCAATAACTGCTTCCTTTTCCTTCTTCAAATCATATGAACAAGGTGTACCGTTGATACTGCTCTCGTCGTAGAAACGGAAAGAGAATGTTGATGTGGGGTTACGACGGAACTTGATGACCAAGTACTTGGATGCCGACAAGTCAATGCCAGAGGCATATTGCCAGCCTGCCAAACCATCCTTGCCAGTCTTTACACTACCCACTGATGCCATAAACTCACCCGTGGAAATAATGGAAGGATTGAAGAGTCCCTCCACCAATGGAAAGACGGAGGCTGTCACATGGAACGTGACACTTTGGGTGTTGCCTACCCCATCTGTATAGGAAGCTTTGACGTCAGTCTCCCCGTCTTTCAGCGCAAGGGCGCGACCACCCAGCACCCTCACCACATCGGGGTTGCTGTATTCATACGTGCAAGAGGAAGCCACATTCTGTTGCAAGCCTGATTGAGCTGTCATCAGTACCTCCAGATTTTGCACACCTCCTGCCAGAAGTGTTATGTTTGTCTGTCCTGCCGTCAGCGACACCATCGTTCTGTCGGCTTCTGTCAAAGCAGCCATCGGGTCTTCAATGCCAAATGCCTCCTCGCTGAAATTCTTTTCAGTGGTGAACCAATCGAAATCGACATAACCGCCCAACTGCTGGGTGGCATAGTTGAAGAGGTAGAAACGCTGACCCACGAAGTAGTCGAGAGTATAGCCCGTCTTCATGGTCACACCCGATTTCGTCCATTTCGTGTCGTCATAACTATAGAAATAACGGCATTCGTTGGTGCCAAAGTTCACGTATGCCAACAGATAGATGATATCCGAAGTCACTTCATCACCTTTCAACGCCTGTTCCTTCTTCAGTGTTTGGCTACTGAAGGTGCAGCGTTCACTATACAGATATTTCTTGCCTTTCTCCATCTTCACACCGATAAACGAATAAGGATTCTGGAACACAGCAATACCAGCTACATCACCCTCCTGCATACCTGACAAGTCCAATTTCACTGAACCATAGGAGATCTTATAGTTTGAGGAGGTGGTACCATTGGGAGAATATCCCATAATGCGCTGGCTCAACGAGTTATGTGCCGTATTCAGATTGTCTGTTACATTAGCCGTATGCAGTCTCAGATGTCCTGGACGCTCTGTCAATGACCATGCTGAATTGTCTGGATTGTGGTTCCACTGCCACTGCATACCCAACTTCGTGCTTGTAAAGGCATCGTTCGTAGGCAGATAGGTCTTTTCATACGTCTTGCCCACATTGGGCTTCTTATACGATGCCCCATTCTTCGAGACATCCACCCCATTGTTGCCAATCACAGGCCATCCGTCCACCCATTTCACAGGTTCCAGACAGGGGATACGACCAATGGAACCACCTGTACCATAAATGTCCCTGAAGAGGATGGTCCACCATTCGCCCGTCTGTGTCTGCACCAATGCACCTTGGTGGATGTTTTGGTTTTCAAACACACGTCCTTTATGCTCCTCGTAAGGTCCCATTGGGTTCTTCGAACGGAAAATGGTTTGGCTCCGCTCTGTTCCTCCATAGGTGGCATAAATATAGTAGTAATCGCCTATGTGGTACATGTGGCTACCTTCACAACCATTGCCTACACTAATAACCTTGGTACTGCTAATCTTTTGGAATGTGTTCTTGTTCAGCTTATTCACCCAAATGTCACCAATGCCGCATGCCACATAAAGATTTCCGTCGCCATACTCACCATCGTCGAAGAGCCACCCTGGATCATGATAGGCTTCTGACAATCGGATATCTTTCCATTCTCCCTCAGGGTCTTCAGCTGTAAGAAGGATGCTCTGTGAATCTTTTGACCATGTCGAGCAAGGGAAGTAATAATAGAACTTACCATTATGGTATTGGAGCGACGATGCCCACATGCCCTGTGCGTAGTGGTGTTCGCCATTCTTCAAGCCATAGGCATCGTTGTCAAGAATCTTCTCCAAAGGATTGGCACAGTATTCCCAGTTCACCAAGTCCTTTGACTTCAGGATGGTGGCGCCTGGAAAATGATACATCGTGGTGGAAGCCAGATAGTAGGTGTCACCCACCCGAATCACATCGGGGTCGGGGAAATCGGCATTGATAATAGGATTGACATACGTGCCATCTCCTTTATCAGCACTCCAAATCTGCTGATATTCGGAAGTTTGTGCCACCAACTGCATTGATGACACAAACATCCCTATAGACAAAAGTAAGCTTTTTCTTTTCATCTTTTTTCTCTAAACTTTATTTCACCGTCAATGTCAACTTCTTCAAATCCTGATCTTGTGAGCTGTTGCCATAGAGGATTTCAAAGTTACCCTCTTTCGAATGCACAGTGTTGGTTGCTGTGTCGAAGAACTCGAACGAACGTGGAGTCAGTTCCAACGTTGCTTTGGCTGTCTGTCCTGCCTTCACATCCACACGTTGGAAAGCACGAAGTGACTTCAGAGGACCATCTGGATCGGAGAGGTCACGAATATACACCTGCACAATCTCTGTGCCATCACGCTTACCTGTATTGGTCACATCCACAGATAGTTCATAGTTCTTTCCCTTCTTCTCAATCTTGCCATTCTTCACGTCGAAAGTCGTATAGCTCAAACCATAACCGAAGGCGAAGAGTGGGTCGTTGAAATAACGATAAGTGCGTCCCTTCATCGAATAATCCTCGAAGTCAGGCAGTTGTGCTGAGGTCTTGTAGAAAGTCACAGGCAGTTTGCCAGAGGGATTGTAGTCGCCAAACAACACATCAGCCACAGCAAAGCCACCTTCTTGACCAGGATACCAAACCTGCACGATGGCATCACATGACTCCGTCTCTGGCTGGAAGGCAATGGCAGAACCAGAGCAATTGACGAAGATGACGGTCTTGCCTGCATCCTTCAATGCCTTGAGGAAGTCGCGTTGCACCTTGGGCAATTCAATATGAGTACGGTCACCACCTTTGAAACCGTCAATATCCACAGGCATCTCTTCGCCCTCGAGGGCAGCAGCAATACCACCTACAAAGACCACCTTGTCGATACCCTTCAACTGCTCAATCACTTTCGTATAATCAATCGGCAGTTCCTTAGCGATATTAATCTTCATGTTGGCACCCCAAGTCTTCACATGCTTGAAGCGAACCTCAATTTTGTATGACTTCCCAGCCTCCGCTTGTATGGCTGTACGGGTTGGAGTGGTGCGCCATGTATGATATCTCACCTTGCGCTCTCCGTCAATGAAAACTTCGAAGTCGCTTATAGACTCTACATTCACCACATATTCCCCTGCTTCTTTAGGAGCGAATACCGTTTCATACTTGGCAGAGAATTCCTCCAAGTTTACACCAGGGGCAAAGTTGTGCATACCTGCTGTAGTAACAGCCAATGGAGTGGTGTAGAATTGTGTAGTCACAGGCTTTCCGCTCATTTCGGTATTGTTCCAGAAAGAGCCTTTTACGCCCTTCTTGCCATCCATTGAACAATAAGTGTTCATCAGGCAATCCATCACCTTATCGTAAGTGCGGTCACATCCCGGCAGATAGAGCAATGACTTCTGCTTACCCTTGATGCCATCGAGAATTGTAACAGTACGATTAGGAGTACCATTGTAGTTTCCCCACATCAGTGGCTCATCATCGGCATTAGGACCAATGACAGCAATTTTCTCACCATTCTTCTTCAACGGCAACACATTTCCCTTGTTCTGCAGAAGCACGATGGATTGGCGAGCCATATCAAGGGCAATCTGACGATGTTCCTTGGAGTCCATCGCTGAATAAGGAATCTTTGACCACTCTACCAACGAAGGATCGTCCATTTCGCCCAAGTCAAAACGACCTTCCAGCAGACGTATCACATGCTTATCCACTTCTGCCTCGCTGATAAGACCGCGTCTTACAGCTTCTGGGATGCTACGATAGGCATAACCATAACCGCATTCCACATCTGTACCTGCGATTGTCGCCTTCGCAGAAGCATGGGTGGCATCCGACGAAGATTTGTGAGAATCATAGAAATCGCTCACAGCACCACAGTCACTCACCACCAGATACTGGAAACCCCATTCATCACGAAGAATCTGCTGCAACAGACGGGCATTACCACAGCAAGGTTCATCGTCCAATCGCTGATAGGCACACATCACCTCTCTCACCTTTGCATCCTGCACCAACGTCTTGAAGGCAGGCATATAGGTCTCCCACATATCTCGAGGCGTGATGTCAATAAGGTTGGCTGTATGGCGCGTATATTCAGGACCGCTATGAACTGCATAGTGCTTGGCACAAGCCCACAGTTTTCTGTATTTTGCGGTTTCAGGACCTTGCAAACCCTTCACCACCTGCGTACCCATCACGGAAGTGAGATAAGGGTCTTCACCATAAGTCTCCTGACCACGTCCCCAACGGGGATCACGGAAGATGTTCACATTGGGTGTCCACACACTCAAGCTGTGGAACTTTTCATCCTCGCCACCATCCTGAATCATGCGCTTGTTGTACTGGGCACGAAACTCTGTGCTGGCAGCATCGAACACCTTGTAGAGCAAATTAGGGTTGAACGAAGAAGCCATCGCAATCGGCTCTGGAAACACAGTCACATTCCCCATGTTGGCTGCCCCATGCAGGGCTTCGCTCCACCAGAAGAACTTCTTGATGCCCAATCGTGGAATAGCAGGACTCTCATCCAGCATCAATTTGGCTTTCTCCTCTAAGGTCAATCGACCACAAAGGTCTTTGGCGCGTTCTTTCGCACTTAAACTTGGATTCTGATAAGGAAGTGTCTGAGCACTTGCTCCCAATGCCAGCATACAGCACAGCAGGAGACTTGATAAAGGCTTTCTCATATTGTTAGTTAATTTGAATTCCTATCAATGGAAAAGATATTATATTTGGCTGCAAAGGTACAAACTTTTTGCCACAAAACTTTTCAACATAGAAACACAAACTTGCAATTATGTTACTAAAAAAGAGAAACAACGGTTCTAGCAGCACGAGACGCCGTCTCAAGGACAGAGAAACGCCGTCTCGAGGGTGTCGAAACGGCGTCTCTATTTTTTGAGGGTAAAAAAGCTACTTTTTGCCCAGGTTACCAATCTTCTCCAACACGAAGTCGGTGGCAGAGAAGAAACCAATATCGGTCTGTTTGTTCGTGTTGTTCACCTTCACGCCATAGATGAGTTTAGCAGGGTTTTCCACTTTGATGCTGTCGATATAGACATAGCTCCATCCATAACCGTGACTACCGTTGGCATCGACAATCTTATCTTTGTCAATCTTGGATAATCTACCAACCAATTCTTTCAGCACAGGGTCATCCAAATACGAGGGGTCATCACTCTGATAAAAACCTTGCTCCAAACCAATCGTTTCCCAGATGTTTCCTATTTGAGTACCATAGTTGGGAATCTGCACAGATTCATTAAACAAGCTGGTCTTTCCTGTCGTATCCTTCTCTTCCACAAAGATAAAGCTCTCATCATTGTCTGCTCTCACAGCAGCACTGAGGCGATAAATACCAGGTTCCACTCTCTCTTCTTTTTCTGCCCTATATGTGTAAGGGTTATGATTGGCGCAGGCATCGAGATAACGGGTGAAGTCGCCTGTCATGTACTCGCCGTTATAGGTGTAACGATCTATTCCATCAGCCTTCACCAGTTTCCAACCACCATTCTGGAAGAATTTCCAGTCATCGTCATTGAAGACGAATCCATAGTGAGTGTGATCCTTCTTCCATGCAGCCTGTTCTGTATTCCAACGGGTGGTCTGTGTCTTGGCCAACTGAGTGACAGCATAGATGGTATTTCCTACAAAACCAATTACTGAAGCAATCCACAAGAGGAACCACATCAAACGCTGTTTTCCCTTCATCGATGGGGTCTTACCAAACGAACTGACTGCTGCATGAATGGAGCAATAGAGCAGGATGGCGATGGACACCAACAGCAAAACGCCACTGACAATTGCAGGGATGAAGATGGTGTTCACATCTTCTGTCAGGTGAAGGTTCCACCAACTATCTGCCATCGTTTCCGACGCCACCACAAATGCCACAAAGAAGCACAATGCCACAATGAGACCGATGGTCAGGGCAGTGCTCAAACCAATACATATCACGCCTAAGCAGATATCCCAAAACGAGACACCACTCTTTTTCTCATTCGAGAGACCAGCTTCCTGCACTTCTGCAGTCAGGTTCTGGGCATTCACTTCCTTTCCCTTCATCTGCAACACATCCTCAGCAGTCTTCGTGGCAGGAGTGAAGATGGCAACCAGCAAATAGGCAAATAATGGGAGACACATGAAAGGCAGAGACAATAGAACAAACGGCAAAGCAAAAAAACTAAAGATGCCGTCAAAGGGAAGGAACACATAGGGAAGCGTGAACACAAAGGGTATGAAACCAAGGAAGCAAATCCATAGTACACACAAAATCACAAAGCCCCAACGCCAATTGTTGGCCTTGCCACCATAGAAGTGCGCACAACCAGCCAACACACCAGCCATCACCTTGTTCTGAGAATCTCGGAAGAACTTTTTGGTTGGTAAAGGCTTCTTGGCCTCAGCAGCTTTCGAAGTGCCTACATTTCCTGCATACTCGGATTCGGTTCCTACGATTTCTTCCACTTTTCCAATCTGTTCAATCACACTCTGTACGTGCTCGATAGTGATGGCCTGGATGCCCTGTGCTTTCAGATCGTCAAACAACTCTGCGATACGCTCCTCGATGTCGTCCACAGTTTCTTCGCCACCCTCCTGCTTCTTGAAGTAATCACGCAAGGTGTCTGTATAGTGGCTCAGCAATTCGTAAGCATCTTCATCTATCTGATAAAGTCTGCCACAAAGATTGATGGTAATATTCTTTTTCATTGTTCTTGTTTTTTATTCTACTATTAATACTTTTCTTGTTCCCCTTCAGGGAAAATTTTGCGGCCCTTAAGGGCTGATAAAATTTGAGGGTTATTGGAGGGCTATTCGATAAGCAGCCTTCTGTTCTTGAGATTGTGAACTGTACTTTCCAGTTCTCCCCATGCAGCATCCAACTGCTCCAGCGTTTCTTTGCCGACATCT
Organism: Bacteroidaceae bacterium; assembly: GCA_017614895.1. Taxonomy (GTDB): domain Bacteria; phylum Bacteroidota; class Bacteroidia; order Bacteroidales; family Bacteroidaceae; genus Minthosoma. The sequence continues at coordinate 22,342 of JAGAAZ010000020.1, forward strand.
GTCAGCACATAATACTTACGAGGAGGCCCCTGTGTACTCTCCTGCCATTCGTAACCCAGGATGCCATCATTCTTCAGTCGGGTGAGCAACGGATATAGCGTGCCCTCCACCACCAAGAGGTTCGCCTCTTTCAAACGTCGGATGATATCAGAAGTGTAGTATGCCTTTTCGCTGAGCAGCAACATGATGCAGTACTCAAGCATACCCTTCCTCATCTGCGATTTTGCATTATCAACATTCATACGCTTAACCTTTTAGATTGTTCTTTTTAATGATTCGTTTCGCAATTGCGCTGCAAAGATAGGTAAAACATGAATACCTTGCAATACATAGTACTATTATTTAACACGAATTAACAAAAAAGAATGCCGCTGATTGGCGACATTCAATGTTGATAATAGGAATGATAGTGCTTCCTTATTCCTCTTCAGACTTATCCTCCATAGGTATATAAAGTTGTCGATAGCGCTTGCCTCCCAGTTTGACCACACCTCCAGTGATGGCATTAGGTGGGATAACTCGCTTTCTGGCAGGTTTCTTGTTGGCAGCCCGATCCTTCCCAAGGAGTTCGAGCAAGCTGATGTCCATTGCTTCTGCCATACGATTTAAGGTTTTGAGGGTGGGATTGCCCGATTGAACCAGCTTATACAAGTTCGACTGTGCCATATTCATCCGACGAGCCAATGACGTCACAGTGAATCCTCTACGCTCAATAATTGATAATAAATCCATAGTGTTTCTATTTAAGTTTGACATGTTAATCTCATCTATACATCTATTATATAATAGAATGAGAGTGCAAATATAATAAGTATATTGTATAAAAGCAAATATTAAGGCAAAAACTTACTGTTCGCCAAACTGTGTGCGCACACAGTAAAATGGGCTTTTTGAGCTGTGTGCGTACACAAATCTTGACATATGTCAACATAATGAGCTTTTTCCTGCATTTTTTTTTGATTTTGTTGGTCACGCTGTGAAAAGGCCGTAACTTTGCAGCGTCAAACAAAAAAGATGGCAAGTGAGCCACTTTAGAAATGACAATAAAAGACAGACACAAATAAGGTAAAAAGATAAAAGCAAACAGGTTAGTTTTTCTATCATATAGGTTTTGGTAAAGGTATTAGATTTAGGTTAGTAAAAGATTGTTATTTAGGAGTTAGGTCTTTGTGAAAAGCCCTCCTCCAATTTTTAGAACTTCCAGCCGTTAGGCTACAACATATACGAGAGAGAGAGAAAATTTAGTTAACAAATTGGTTTAGTTAAACATTAAACAGTAATTATTAATTGAATTAAAGAAAGGAGATTGTTTTATGGAAACTATGACAATTATCGCAGTAGCTATCGTAGCTGTAGCAGCTATCGCAAGCAATGTTGCAATCTTCAAATAATAGTAGGAGATTGTAGTTCTGCAAAAAAATCATTCCGTAAAAACTCAGTGCAATTGGGCACTTGAGTTTCCACCGGAGGGAGAAAAAACAAGCAAAGTAATAAACAAATATAAAAGCGGTGAATCCAAGCGGGTTTACCGCTCTCTTTTTTATGGCAAAACCTCCATTTCTGCAAAAATTCCACATTATTATATGAAAAACATTTAAAAAACGCATTTTTTATGGAGTGGGGGAAGAAAATCAGGGAAATAAACATTAACTTTGCATGATTTTGTGCTTGCCGCTCATCGCGTGAGCGGGTATATATGTGTGTGTGAAACTGGAGAGAAAAGAAAGAGAGATTGGACAGAATAATGATTAAATCTAAATAAACAAATTACAAGACAATGAAAAAAATTATGATGATGGCAGCTGCTGTTGCAATGACTGCCATGACAATGGTTTCTTGCGATGGCAATAGTAATGCTACGCTCAAGGATGGTGTTGACTCTCTTGCTTACGACTGCGGCGTGTTCCAGTCAGAAGGTCTGAAGCAGTATATGACCATGCAACTTGGCATTGATTCTGCTTACATTGACGACTTCATCAAGGGTATGAAGGAAGGTGCCATGAATGAGGCTGATCCTAAGAAGGAGGCTTATCTGAGCGGTTTGGCAATTGGTAAGGACATTCAGGGTATGGCAAAGAACCTGACCCAACAGGTGTATGGTGACGACTCTACGAAGAGCGTGAACGTAAAGGTGCTCATCGCTGGTTTCGAAGCAGGTTTGAAGAACAAGGATGGTCGTACTGCAGAGGAGGCATATAACGACTTCAACGCTAAGTTGCAGCCCGTACGCGAGGCACAGCTCCTGAAGGACTTTGGCGACAACAAGAAGGCTGGTGAGCAGTACTTGGCTAAGAACAAAAAGAAGGAAGGCGTGAAAGTGACCAAAAGCGGTTTGCAGTACAAGGTGCTCGTAGAAGGCGATGGCGCCCTGCCAACTGACACTTCCACACTGAAAGTCAACTACGAAGGTAAGCTTATTGATGGTACTGTATTTGACAGCAGCTACGAGCGCAACATGCCTTTCGAAATCAATATGCGTATGCCTGGTGTGATTGAAGGTTGGGTTGAGGCTCTGAAGATGATGCCTGCTGGTTCGAAGTGGGAAGTGACCATTCCTCAGGAATTGGCATACGGTGCTCAGAATCAAGGTCCTATCAAGCCTTTCTCTACACTGATCTTTACAATTGAGGTGTTGAAATAAGTTGAGAGTTTAGAGATTAGAGTTAGAAAAATGAAGAAGATTCTTACATTGACTATAGCAGCGTTTGCAATGGCAAACGCTGTTTTCGCTCAAACAGAGAAAGAGATGGCAGCCTTGGAAGCAAAGGCGAATGCTGCAGTTGACAAGGTGGCTGCCAAAGTGAAGAAAGCAGAAGATGCTGCTGCTTTGAAAGCATTCAAGGAGAAGCAGAAGGCAGATTTGGCTGCTTTCATCGAGGCTCAGAAGACTGGTAAGACGGCTACAGCTACAGGCGATTTAAAGATTGAGAAGCCTGCACTTGCCAATGTTGACGAGGAAACAGCTTATTTCTTCGGCATCGCTCAGTCAAACGGTCTGAAGGATTATGCTACAGGACAGTTGGGTGTGGATGAGCAGCACATCAGTAAATTTGCAGAGGGTATTCTCAATCGTGCCAATGCTGATCCTAACGACAAGGAAGCAGCAGCCTTTAATGCTGGTGCTGAAATTGGTGACAGAATTGTGAACATGACCAAATCGTTCTCTAACGACTACTACACCCCTGACGAGGGAAAGAGCGTCAATCCTTCTATCGTGGCAAGTGGCATCGTGGCTGGTTTGTTGGGTCAGAACGATGTGCCAGTGGACAGTGCTGCTCAGGTGTTCCAGACACGTATGACAGAGCGTCAAGCTGCCAATATGGAAAAACTCTATGGTGCTAATCGCGAGGCAGGAAAGAAGTTCTTGGAAGAGAATAAGACCAAGCCAGGTGTGGTGACCACTGCTAGCGGTCTTCAATACAAGATTATCGAACAGGGCACTGGTGACAAGCCAACAACCACTCAGAAAGTGACGGTTGACTACGAGGGCAAGCTCATCGATGGCACTGTGTTCGACAGCAGCTATCAGCGTGGAGAGCCTGCCACATTTGGTGTGACACAGGTGATTGCAGGTTGGACAGAAGCTTTGCAACTGATGCCCGTGGGTTCGAAGTGGGAGCTTTACATCCCTTATGAATTGGCATACGGTGACCGCGAGACTGGCAACATCAAGCCTTGGTCCACTCTCATCTTCACTGTAGAATTGAAGGAAATCAAATAGTTGAGCGTTTAGGTAGAGTGTTTAGAGATAAATTATATGAAAAAGTACAATATCATCAATAACGTGGTCGGTTGGGGCGTGTTCGCTATTGCGGCATTCACCTACTGCTCCACCATCGAACCTACGGCAAGCTTTTGGGATTGCCCTGAGTTCATCACCACTGCCTACAAGCTGGAAGTGGGTCACCCCCCTGGCGCACCTTTCTTCATGCTGTTTGGCAATTTCTTCTCTCTTTTTGCCAGCGATGCTTCTCAGGTGGCAAAGATGATCAACACGATGAGTGCCTTGCTCAGTGCAGGATGTATCTTGTTCCTCTTCTGGAGCGTGACACATCTTGCCAAGAAACTCTTGGCGAAGGATGATGCAGAACCCACAATCGGTCAGCTGCTCGCAGTGATGGGCAGTGGTATCGCTGGTGCTCTCATCTACACCTGGAGCGACACCTTCTGGTTCTCTGCTGTGGAGGGCGAAGTGTATGCCTTCTCCAGCTTCTTCACCGCTTTAGTGTTCTGGCTCATCCTGAAATGGGAAGACAATGCTGACCAACCTCACTCTGACCGTTGGCTCGTGTTCATCGCCTATCTGGTGGGTCTTTCCATTGGTGTGCACCTGCTGAACTTGCTTTGTATTCCAGCCATCGTGCTCGTTTATTATTACAAGATGAGCAAGAATCCGACAGGCAAAGGCTCGCTCCTCGTGCTGGGCGTTTCAGTCATCATCATTGCAGCTGTACTCTATGGTATCGTACCAGGCATTGTGAAGATTGGTGGTTGGTTTGAGTTGCTGTTTGTCAACACGTTGGGTATGCCATACAACATCGGTCTTTACATCTACCTGACCTTGCTGCTTATCGCTTTGGTATGGGCATTGTGGGAAACGACGAAGGCTGAGAGCGAGAATCGAATGTACATCTCGTTCATTGTCTGCACAGGCTTGTTGGGCATTCCATTCTATGGTCATGGCGTAGCATCTGTCGTGATTGGCATCATCGTGTTGGGCATCATCGCAGGTGTGCTCTTCTTCACCAAGAAAGCCACTCCACGCATTCTCAACACAGCCATTCTCTGCATGACTCTGATGACTGTGGGTTACAGTTCTTACGCTGTTATCGTCATCCGTTCCACAGCCAATCCTCCAATGGATCAGAACTCTCCAGAGGATGTGTTCACGCTAGGTGAATATCTGGGTCGTGAACAATATGGTGAACGCCCACTCTTCTTTGGTCAGACTTACAAGTCACAGCCAGAAATCAAAGACAATGGCGACGGTTATCTCGCTTATGCCACAGTACAGGGTGCACCTGTCTATCAGCGCAAAGACAAGGAGAATGAGAACGAGAAGGATGAATATGTAAAGATTCGTGATAAGTTCTCCCTCAAATATCCAGCCAACCAGTGCATGCTCTTCCCTCGCATCTATAGTGACGAACCTCTGCATGTGCAGGCTTACGAGTCGTGGTTGGGCGAGGTGAACTACCATTCCGTTGAATACAAGATACCTGGACGCGAACCTCAAACGCTGGAGATACCTGGTCAGATGGAAAACATTCGCTTCTTCCTCTCTTATCAGATGAACTGGATGTACTGGCGCTACTTCATGTGGAACTTCGCTGGTCGCCAGAATGACATCCAAGGTAATGGTGAACTGGAGCATGGAAACTGGCTCTCTGGCTTCGATTGGCTCGACAATATGCGTCTGGGCAATCAGGATATGCTTCCTTCCGACCTGAAGAACAACAAGGGGCACAACGTCTTCTACTGCCTCCCTCTTATCCTCGGTTTGCTAGGCTTCTTCTGGCAGGCATTCCGTGACAAGAAGGGCATTCAGCAGTTTTGGGTGGTGTTCTTCCTCTTCTTCATGACGGGTGTCGCTATCGTGATTTATCTGAATCAGACACCTCTCCAGCCACGTGAACGTGACTACGCATACGCAGGTTCGTTCTATGCGTTCGCTATCTGGTGCGGTCTTGGCATCGCAGCCATCTACGAACTGCTTGGCAGTTGGCTGGGCAAGAAGTTGGAGAAGCGGATGGCAGGCATCATTGCAGGTGCTGTGGGTTTGGTTCCAGCCATCGCCGTTCCAGCGCAGATGGTCAGCCAGACATGGGACGACCACGATCGTTCTGACCGCTATATGTGTCGTGACTTCGGTTTGAACTATCTCGAAACCATTCCTCACGATGGTGTCATCTTTACGAATGGTGATAACGATACTTTCCCACTCTGGTACAATGAAGATACGGAGGGTAAACGTACGGATGTGCGTGTGTGCAACCTCTCTTATCTGCAAACCGACTGGTACATCGACCAGATGAAGCGTCCTGCTTTCTCAGGCGAAGGTCAGTCAAGTCCGCTTCCTATCTCTTGGAAGCGCTACCAGTACACCAGTGGTAAGCAGGAAATGACTGACATCAATCCTGAAGTATCATTGGGTGGTGGTCTCCTGACGATGAAAGACCTTGTCAACGAGGTCATGAATCAAGACCCAGAACTCGCGAAGCGTCTGTGGGGAGAGAACCCATTCGAACTGAAGACGGCTATCCGCAAGTTCCTCCTGAAGGACTATGAAGGACTTTCTGAGAGTGACAAAGAACTGGTGGAGGTACTCCCTGCCTGCTTGCCAAGCGACACGCTCTACGTCACCGTCGATAAGGAAGCTGTTCGCCGTTCAGGAATGAAACTTCAGAGCGACTCCATCCCCGATCAGATGGTCATCAGCCTGGCAGGTCAGGGACGTGTGTCAAAGAGTTTCGTCATGATGTTGGAGATGATTGCCCAGAGCAACTTCTCTCGTCCGCTCTATATGTCCACCACAGTAGGTTCCAGCAATTATGGCAACCTCTGGCGCCACTTTATCCTCGAAGGAATGGCTTGGCGCATCACTCCGTTCATCTACTCGGAGAACACCATCAGCAGGGGTGTGGTGCATTCAGTGGCAGACACAGAGAAGATGTATGACAACATGATGAACAAG